>NZ_JBIUAG010000004.1:0-453023 GCF_044547355.1 Kutzneria sp. NPDC052558 | reverse complement strand
GCCGACCACGCTCGGCTGTGCATTCTCCGGAATTTCGACGACCTGGCCGAGATGTCCATGGCCACCCACGAGTCCGAACAGTCCCTGTTCCGCCAGCAAGAGCGCGCCGAAGTCCTGGACCGCCTGCCGCGCCTGTGTGAGCAGCTGCGACGCGGGGAGATCGACCTACGCCGCCTGGAGACCGTCGACGAGCGGGTGATCCACCTCGACCCCGCCACGATCCCCCACATCGAAGCCCAACTGGTCGAGGTCGCCGCCGAGCTCACCCGCACCCAGTTGGCCCGCCGCACCACCAAGCTGGTCGCCGAGGCCGACCCGCTGGGCTACGAGCAGCGCCGGCAGAAGGCCCGTGACAAGGAGCGGCGGATCGAGTTCTACCCGCTGCCCAACGGCATGGCCGAGCTCCGGATCCGCATGTCGGCGATCGACGCCCGGCAGTGCTACGACATCGCCACCGCCGACGCCCGGGCGCTGTGCAAGGACTGCCGCACCACCGACCAGAAGCGAGTGGACGCGTTCCTGGACCGGTTCCTGGGCTACGGCATCGACCGCAAAGTCCAGGTCCACGTCACCCTCTCGATGGAGACCCTGATGGGTCTGACCGAGGACCCGGGTCTGCTGGATGGCTACGGCCCGATCAGCGCCGACTCCGCCCGCGAACTGGCGATGCTGGGCCCGTGGCGTGGTGTCCTGTTGGACGAGTACCAGCGGGCCGCCGCCATGGCCACCCATCTCTACAAGCCCCCGGCCCGGTGTCGGGAGTTCACCAAACTCCGTGACGGCGGCACCTGCTGCGCACCGGGTTGCATCAATCCGATCCAGGAAATCGACCACACCGTTCCCTGGCCGAAAGGCAAGACGAATCCGGACCAGCTCAAGGGCTACTGCCAACACCACCATCACCTCAAGCATGGCGACCACACCGTCACCCTCGACGACGACGGCACTCTGCACTGGGTCACTCCCCAGGGTCGGCACTACACCACCCAGCCCCACCAGTACTGACCACCACGCATTCCCGCCCTACCGCCCCCGTCGCACCTGTTCTTTGACAATTCCACAGCGGACCGAAACGCCCCTCCAACAACACAAAGCCGGCGACCCGGGAAAGCAACTGGCAACACAGACTTTCCACTTCGACAATCGGAGGGTGGATTTTGTGTGGAGGGGGGCGATGGCATAAGCTTCTTGCGTATCGAGGCAGGCGGAGCCTGCCCGATAGCGCCTTGATACGCCATCGCCCAGAGGTCTCCACACAAAATCCACCCGGAGTCACCAACCAACCGCCCCACCCCATCTCCAACCGAACAACAACTCCCACCCCACAAAGCAGACCTCACCCCTCAGCCGAACAACGCCCAACCCCTCACCGCAAACCCCACCCTCCGGCAACCGCGCGGCGCGGGCACCAGAACCACAACCACATCAAAGCCGCAATCACACCAAAGCCACAACCACTCAGGCCGAATTGCGGTGAACCAGTTCGACCGGGAGCAGCTGGTGCCGCTGACGGGGTTCCTCGCCACGGATCAACGCGAAAAGGCGGTCGACCATGGACTGGACCTGCCGGCCGGTGTCCTGGCGGACGGAGGTGAGCGGCGGGTCGGTGTGGGGGGCGACGGATTCGTCGTCGTCGAAGCCGACGACGGCGACGTCCTGGGGGACCCGTTTGCCGGCGGCGCGCAGGGCGGTCATGGCGCCGGCGGCCATGAGGTCGTTGGCGGCGAAGACGCCGTCGAGGTCGGGGACCCGGGACAGCAGGGCGGTGGCGGCGCGTTCGCCGCCCTCGCGGGAGAAGAAGCCGCCCTCGGTGATCCGGGCCAGCTCGGTGTCGGACGCCCCGGTGGCGGCGCGGAAGCCGGCGAGACGATCGGTGGCGGCGAGTTCGTCGGCGGGCCCGGTGATGCTGACGACCCGGCGGCAGCCTCGTTCCATGAGGTACCGGGTGGCCATGGCGGCGCCGTTCTCGTTGTCGTTGTCGACGGTGTGCAGCCCGCGCAGCGAACCCCACGGCCGGCCGCCGAACACGACGGGCAGCGAGAGCTTGCGCACCGACAGGGGCAGCGGGTCGTCCTGGTGCGGGGTGAACAGCAGCGCGCCGTCGACGTGCCCGCCGGCCAGGAAGCGTTGGGCCCGCAGCTGATCCTCGGGCGTGTGCACGAGCACGAGCACCATCTGCGAGTCCCGTGCGCCCAGGGCCATCGCGGCGTACTTGACCAGCCCGGCGAAGTGGGGATCGTTGAAGATTTTGGGTTGGGGCTCGGAGATGAGCACGGCGACGGCCCCGGTGCGCCGGGTGACCAGCGTCCGGGCGGCCTGGTTGGGCTGGTAGCCGAGTTCGAGCACCGCGGAGTTGACCGACTCCAGCGCGGCCGGGCTCACCTTGGGCGAGCCGTTGAGCACCCGGGACGCGGTCGCCCGGGATACGCCGGCCCTCGCCGCCACGTCCTCCAGGGTGGGCCGGTCGTTGGGACGGTGCACGACCACGTCTGCTCCTCACGAGCCGCCATGCGATGGCAGCTTTCGGCAAGGAGCTTAACGCTTGTAGTGCTTCGTGGAAGCGCTCACACGCGCAACTGAACCGGTTCGGATCGCGCACACCGCCACTCTGAGCAACCCGTCCTCCACACGCTGTCGTGTGCTCAGACCGGCCCGTGCGGCCGTTCGGGTCAACGCGTCCTCGGCCGGCAGGCACCAGCCGATGAGCTCCTCGTAGCCGCTGCCGCGGGCCACCGAAGCCAGGTGCGACAGCAGCGCCGTGCCCACGCCGCGGCGCTGCCAGCTGTCCTCCACCAGCAGCGAGATCTCGGCCAGGCCCGGCGCGGACATGCCGATCAGCTGCCCCACGGCGACGACCTCGGGGCCGGCCATCGCCAGCACGGTGAGTCCGCGCGGCGGGCTGAGCAGACGGTGCAGCCATCGCCGGGGCACGGTCCGCACGCCGGCGTGGTAGCGGGTGAACAGCGTTCGCATGGAACACCGTTTGTGCAGCGCGGCAACGTCATCGGCGTCGGAGGGACGCCCGACCCGCAGCACCAGGCCGGCCCCGTCGGTCGTCAGCACGGCCCGCGGCTCGGTGACGTCCTGCCCGGCCGCGCCCAGCACCTCCAGCAACGCGAACGCCCGCGCCAGCTCGGAATCGGTGAACGGTGCCCACGCTCGGCGCACGAGAAGCGCAGTGCCACCCGGAAGGTTGACCACGAACTGGTGACCGTCCAACGCGGATACGCCCCAGCCGGCTGATTCCGGCCCGGCCGGCACCGGGGTGACGGAATCCGCGCCCATCACCGAACGCAGCGACGCCGCCAGCTCGCCCGGCTCGGCCAGCGCCCGCCCGGCGGCCCGCAGCGCGGCCGCCCGCTCGTCGACGAGGTCGTGCATCGAGGCGGCGGCGATCGAGACCTCACGGCCGCCCTCGGCCTCCAGCAGCGCCACGAGATCGGCCGGCCGCAACCGGTCCGGCGCGGCGACCACCAGTTCGTCGACCACCCCGTCCGGCACCGGCAGCACGGTGAGCGCGAGGACGTTGCAGTACTGGTCGGCCAGCCGCACCGTCAGCCGGGCCAGCACGCCCGGGCTGTCGGTCAGCTGCACCCGCAGTCGCCAAGTCGAAGTGCCCATGTCACCCAGCGTGCCGGCCGGCTGTTTCCGACCGGTTTCCGCCGCGTGAGGCTCAGTGGCAGAAGATCCAACACGTCGTGGTGGTCGTGGGCGGCGGCGCGGGCTCGGTGGTCTGCGCCGGCGGCTGGGTCGTCTTCGTGACCGTCTGGGTGTTCTTGGTGGTGGTCGGCTGCTGGTGGGTGTCCACCGGCTGCGTGGCCGTGGTGGTGGTAGTCGTCGTGGTCGTCGGCGTCACCGTGACGACCACGGTGGACACCTGGGTGCTCACCGTGGTCGGCAGGGAGGAGACCGCGGGCGGCGGGGTCGCCGCGTTCGCGTCGAGCTCGTGCAGATAGGCGCCGAGTAACACACCGACGATGGCCGACGCACCGACCGCGACGGCCGATGAAGCCATCAACGCGCGTACCACCGATCCTCCTTGCACCCCAGGGTTGAGCCGACTGTGCGCCGAGCGGAGTTACCGCCTGGTACGCCACGACTCCCAATAAGCTAGTCGGCCGGTCAAGCCCTGGGCTGTAGGGATCAGGGGGTGACCTGGTCCGCGAACTCGGTGGTGTACGTCTCAGTCAGCCGGACGCTGTCCTTGTGGCCCTTGACGTTGGGGGAGAACTGGCTCAGCACCGTGAGAACGTTCGCAGCGCCCTCGGCCGGCATCTTGCCATCGGCGTTGAACATCGACTTCGAGTCCCCGATCGCCTTCTCGTACAGGGACTTGTTGCCGGCGGCGTAGTCGGCCGGCATCGTGGCCGCGATCTGCGCCCCCGAGTGCGTCGAGATGAACTTGAGCGTCTTGACCAGGGCGTTGGCCAGCTTCTGCACGGTCGGTTTGTGCGCGTTGACGTAGTCGCACGACATGTACAGCGAGCTGGCCGGGTACAGCCCGCCCAGCGCCTTGCGGGTGCCCTCCTCGGTGCGCATGTCCAGCAGCACCTTGCCCTTGCCGGTGGCGGTCAGCTGGGCGACGGTCGGGTCGGTGGTCATGCCCGCGTCGATCTGGCCGTTTTCCAGCGAGGCGACAAACGTCGACCCGGCCCCGGCCTTCACCTCGGTGAAATCGGTGCCGGCCTTGAGGCCCTGCTGCTGGGCCAGGTACTGGGTGAGGAAGTCGGTGGAGGAGCCGAGATCGGTCACGCCCAGCTTGCGCCCCTTGAAGTCGGCCGCCGACTTGATCGTGTCGGCCAGGGCCGGCGACACCATCTCCACCTCGCCGGGGATGTTGGCCAGCTGCACCACGCTCGTCAGGCACTTGCCCTTGGTCTGGAGGTCGATGGTGTGGTCGTAGAAGCCGACCACGCCCTGCACGTCGCCGGAGATCAGGGAGTTCTCCGCGTTCACGCCGGCCTGCTGGGTGGCCAGGTCCACGGTCAGGCCCTGTTCCTTGAAGTAGCCCAGCTGGTCGGCCAGCTTGGCCGGCAGGTAGATGACCTTGTCGATGCCGCTGACCATGATCCGCAGGTGGTCGGCGGTGGCGGCGTCGGTCCGGGAGTCGCGGCAGGCGGCCAGGCTCAGCACGGTCGCCGCCGCGATGACCAGCGTGACAGGGGTACGCAGGCTCATATCTGGGCTCCTTGCTCGTGCGCCGCCGCCGGCCGCCACTTGAGCAGCCGCTTCTCCAGTGCGGTGAGGATGGCCTCGGCCAGCAGGGCCAGCACGGTGATGACGATCATGCCGGCGTAGATGCCGGGGGTGTCGAAGTTGCCCTGGGAGCGGGCGATCAGCAGGCCGAGGCCGGTCTCCGCGCCGACGACCTCGCCGACCACGGCGCCGATCAGGGCGAAGCCGAACGCGGAGTGCAGGGAGGCCAGGATCCAGGAGGTGGCGCTGGGCAGCACGATGGTGGTCAGCACCTGCAACCGGCTGGCCCCGAGCACCCGGGCGTTGTTGATGAGGTTGCGGTCCACCTCGCGGGCGCCCTGGAAGGCGTTGAAGAACACGGCGAAGAACACCAGGATGAACGCCGTCGCGATCTTGGACTGCATGCCGAGGCCGAACCAGATCACGAACAGCGACGCCAGCACGATGCGGGGCACGGCGTTGACGGCCTTGATGAACGGCGCGCAGATGTCCGACAGCAGCGGGCTGCGGCCCAGCAGCACGCCGAGCACGATGCCGGCGGCCGCGCCGATCAGGAAGCCGATCACGGCCTCCTGCATGGTGGCGGCGATGTTCGTCCAGATCGAGCCCTGGCTGGTGCCGACGGTGAACCAGTCGACCAGCTTCAGCCACACCTGGCTGGGCTTGGAGTAGAAGAACGGGTCGATCCAGTAGGTGGCGGCGATCTCCCAGCTGGCCAGCCAGGCCACCACCAGCGCGGCCCGGATGGACCACACCTTGAGCTTGCGGTTGCGCTGCGCCCGGGCCGCGCTGCTCAGCTCCCGGGCCGGCACGACGTCAGCTGGCAATGTCACTGCTGCGCTCACGGGCCTTGTCCACCTCTTCCCGCAGTGATTCCCAGATCTCCCGGTACACGGACTGGAACTCCGGCGTCATCCGGATCTCCTCGACCAGCCGCGGCCGCGGCAGCTTCACCTCGAAGCTGGCCTTCACGGTCGCCGGGCTGGCGGTCATGACGATCACCTTGTCGGCCAAGGCAATCGCCTCGTCGAGGTCGTGGGTCACGAAGATGACCGCCGCGTTGGATCCCGACCACAGGCGCAGGAGCTCGTCCTGCATGAGGGCCCGGGTCTGCACGTCCAGGGCGCTGAACGGCTCGTCCATCAACAGGATCGACGGATCGTTGACGAGGGTCGCGGCCAGGGCGACGCGCTTGCGCATGCCGCCGGACAGCTGGTGCGGGTAGTAGCTCGCGAACTTGCCCAACCCCACCTTGTCGACCCAGACCCGGGCCTTCGCGCGGGCCTGGGCCTTGGACGCGCCGCGGTAGCGCGGGCCGGCGGCCACGTTGTCCAGCACCGAGCGCCAGGGCTGCACGGCGTCGTTCTGGAACATGTAGCCGATGCCGTCGGGAATGCCCAGCACCGGCTCGCCGCGGACCAGCGCGATGCCGCTGGACGGCGGTTCGAGGCCGGAGACCAGGGACAGCGTGGTCGACTTGCCGCAGCCGGTCGGGCCGACCACGGCCACGAACTCCCCGGGCTGCACGGACATGGTCAGTTCGCGGACGGCGGTGTGCACGCCGCCGGTCGCGCCGCGGAACCGTTTGGTCGCCGCGCGTAACTCGATGACGGGTCCGGTCGTCATTGGCCAGCTCCTTACGTCGTTGGCGCAGGACCGTAAGGTGGCAGGCGTATCTTGCGAACCCTTGTCGCGCTTGTTCGCCCATCGCGCGTTTCCCGTGTTTCGCACGTTCTGCTCACGGGGGGTTCGCGGCGTAGGGTCCGCCCATGGCGCCGCCCCGGATGCGGTTCGCCCGGCAGGTGCTGCTGCTTCAGATCGGCGTGATCGTGCTGGTCGTCGGAGTGGGGTTCGCCTTGGTCGGGTGGCTGCTGAACTCGAACCTGACCGACCAGTACGAGCAGCGGGCGCTGTCGGTCGCCCGCGCCGTCGCGGCCAACCCGGACATCGGCGACGCGGTGGCGGCGGCCGACTCCAGCGGCCTGGTGCAGATCCGCGCCGAGGCGGTGCGCATCCGCACCGGCGCGCTGTTTGTCGTGGTCACGGACCGTAAGGGCATTCGCTACGCGCACCCCAATCCGGACGAGGTGGGCGAACTGGTCAGCACCGACTTCAGCCAGACCATCGCCGGCGCCGAGGTCTGGAACATGGACACCGGCACGCTCGGCTACTCGGCCCGGGGCAAGGTGTCGCTGCGCGACCACACCGGGGCCATCGTCGGCGAGGTCAGTGTCGGCTTCGACGCCAGCAGCATCTGGGTTTCCCTGCTGACGGCGCTGGGGTGGTGCGTGCTGGGGTTGATCGGCGCGCTGGCCCTGGGCGTGGCCGGATCGGCGCTGCTGAACCGGTTGCTGAAGCGGCGAACTCTCGGCCTGGAGCCGCACGAGCTGTCGGAGTTGGTGCAGCAGCGGGAGGCCGTGCTGCACGGCATCGGCGAGGGTGTGCTGGCGGTGGATCCGGCCGGCCGCGTGTCCGTCTGCAATGACGAGGCGGCCCGTCTCCTTGGCAGCGCCCCGTCTCCGGGCACTCCGGTGTCCACTTTGGACCTGCCGACGCGTATCGGCGAGGCGGTGTCGGACGGCGCGGCGGTGGACAACCTCATTGCCGTGGCCGGGGATCGGGTGTTGGTGGCGACCTGTCGGCCCGTGCGCAGGGACGAGATCGACCTGGGCACGGTGCTGACCCTGCGGGACCGGACCGATCTGGAGACGCTGACCCGCGAGCTGGATTCCGTGCACCGGCTGACCGATGCCTTGCGGGCGCAGCAACACGAGTTCGCCAACCGCCTGCACACCCTGTCCGGCCTGTTGCAGACCGGACATCACAACGAAGCCGTCGACTACCTCCAGGCCCTGTCCGACACGCCGGTGGTGCCGCTGGGCCCGAGCGGGGTGCCCGATCCCTACCTTCAGGCCTTCGTGTCGGCGAAAGCCGTCGCGGCGGCCGAGAAAGGCGTGACGCTGGAGGTCGGCGAGGCCAGCTGGGTGCCGACCAAGGTGATCGCCCCGGTGCAGGTCACCACCGTGCTGGGCAACCTCGTGGACAACGCCGTGGAGGCGGCCCGGCTGGGCGCGCGGCGGCCGGCCCGGGTCGAGATCGACCTGGTGGCCGACGGGTCGACCCTGCACGTGTCGGTGGCCGACAGCGGCGACGGGGTGTCGGAACTCCTGCGGGACAGCGTGTTCCTCGAAGGTGTGTCCACAAAGGATGGACCGGGCCACGGCATCGGCCTGGCCCTGACCCGGCAGGCCGCGCTCGCCCTCGGCGGCGACGTGCGGCTGGCCAGCCCGGGCGGTCCCGACCATGGCGCCGTGTTCGCCGCGACCCTGCCGGAGGTGCTGGCGTGATCCGTGTTCTGGTGGTGGAGGACGATTTCCGGGTCGCCCAGGTGCATGCCGCGTTCACCGAGCGGGTGGCCGGCTTCGCCGTCGTCGGCTCGGCCCGCACCGCCGCCGAGGCCTCGGCCATGATCGTTGAGCTGAGACCGGACCTGGTACTGCTGGACACCTATCTCCCGGACCGCTCCGGCCTGGAGCTGCTGGCCGAGATCTCCGTCGACACGATCATGCTGACCGCCGTCTCCGACGCCGCGTCGGTCCGCGCCGCGTTTGCCGCCGGCGCGTTGAACTACCTGGTCAAGCCGTTCACCGCGGAGCAGCTGGGGGAGCGTTTGGCGGCGTACTCCCGTTTCCACAACCAGCTTTCGCCCGCCGATCGCGCCCTCACCCAGGAGGACATCGACCGGGCCGCGCGGACCCTGCACGACGGCGACCACCCCCACGCCCCGAAGGGCCAGTCGCCGGTCACCGTCAAGCTCGTCTCCGACGCCCTGCGCGCCGCCGACGGTCCCTGCTCGGCCGCCGAGATCGCCGCCGGGCTGGGCATCGCCCGCGCCACCGCGCAGCGCTACCTCGCCGCCCTGGCCCAGGAGGGCGCGGCCACCATGAGCCTGCGCTACGGCCTGACCGGCCGCCCCGAGCACCAGTACGAATGGCGCGGCTAGCCGCCGGCAAAGGCCCAGTACCCTCGCGGTCATGAAGTCGCTGGCGATGATCGACACC
Organism: Kutzneria sp. NPDC052558; assembly: GCF_044547355.1. Lineage (NCBI taxonomy): Bacteria > Bacillati > Actinomycetota > Actinomycetes > Pseudonocardiales > Pseudonocardiaceae > Kutzneria > Kutzneria sp. NPDC052558. The sequence goes on along the minus strand of NZ_JBIUAG010000004.1, from coordinate 443,766 downwards.
TGGTCGGCCGAGCACGCGGCGGTCGCCGTGATCGCCGCCGACGGCACGGTGCTGGGCACGTACGGGCCGATGGAGCACGTGTTCGCGCTGGCCTCGGTGACCAAGCCGCTGGTGGCCTACGCGGCGCTGATCGCGATCGAGGAGGGGGCGGTGGAGCTGGACCAGCCGGCCGGCCCGCCCGGCGCGACGATCCGGCACCTGCTGGCCCACACCTCGGGCCTGGCCTTCGACGACCACCAGACGGTCGCGGCCCCGGGGACCCGACGGGTGTACTCCAGCGCCGGCTTCGAGGTGCTGGCCGACGAGATCGAGAAGGCCAGCGGCATCGCCTTTCCCCAGTACCTCAAGGAAGCGGTGTTCGAGCCGCTGGGCATGGCCACGGCCGCCCTCACCGGCCCGGCCGGCTCCGGCGCGCAGGCCAGCTGCGCCGACCTGATCCGGTTCGCGACCGAACTTCAGGCCCCGACGCTGGTCGCCGCGGAAACGCTGGCCGAGGCGACCGGCGTGGCCTTCCCCGGACTGGACGGCGTGCTGCCCGGATTCGGCAACCAGCGGCCCAACGACTGGGGCCTCGGTTTCGAGATCCGCTCCCGCAAATGCCCGCACTGGACCGGGAACGGCAATTCCCCGGCCACCTACGGCCATTTCGGCGCGGCCGGCACGTTCCTCTGGGTGGACCCGGACCGCCGACTGGCCGCGGTCGCGCTCACCGACCGCCCGTTCGACCAGTGGGCCACCGAGGTGTGGCCGCCGTTCACCGACGCGATCCTGGCGGAAACCTCCGATCGACGGTAGCGAGGCTCGCTCAGGGCACGCTGAAGTGGAGTTCCCTGCGAGAGAGGAACCTCCATGCTCAAGCACCTCGCCGCCGTCGCGATAGCCGTGACGGCCCTGCTGCCGGCGTCCGCGCAGGCGGCGCCGGCCGCGACGGTCGACTTCACGGGCACGGTGAAACTCAGCAACTGCTCCGGCTCGGTGGTCAAGCCGCCCTCGGCCGGCGTCAACGACAAGGCCCTGGTGCTGTCCAACGGCCACTGCTACGAGGGCGGCTTCCTCGACCCGGGCGAGGTCCTGGTCAACCAGTCCTCCACCCGCACCTTCAGCCTGCTCTCGGCCAACGGCCAGAGCACCGTGGCCACGCTGCGGGCCAGCAAGCTGGCCTACGCCACCATGACCGACACCGACATCACGCTGTACCAGCTGACCAGCACGTACGCCCAGATCCAGTCCCAGTACGGGATCAAGCCGCTGACGCTGTCGGCCACCCACCCCACGCAGGGCGCCTCGATCCGGGTGGTCTCCGGCTACTGGAAGAAGATCTACTCCTGCGCCGTGGACGGTTTTGTGCACGAGCTGCACGAGAGCGACTGGGTGTGGAAGGACTCGGTGCGCTACACCGAGCCCGGCTGCCAGGTGATCGGCGGCACCTCGGGCTCGCCGGTGATCGACGCGTCCACCGGGGCGGTGGTGGCGGTCAACAACACCATCAACGAGAGCGGCCAGCGCTGCACCCTGGACAACCCGTGCGAGGTCGACGCCAGCGGCGCCGTCACCGTGCACCCGAACGTCGGCTACGCCGAGGAGACGTACCTGATCAACACCTGCGTCGACACCGGCAACACCATCAACCTGAACAAGGCGGGCTGCGCGCTGCCGAAACCCTAGTCGTCCTCGGCGGCCAGCAGGCGCTCGCACAGCTGTCTGCTGGCCGTCACCACGTCGTCGCGGCGGCGCTCCCACTCCGGCGTGCCCTCGGCGGCGACCAGGTCGCGGTGCGCCTGCACGAGTAAGCCGGTGGCGTCCAGCAGCTCCTGGCCCTGCCCGGCCCCGACCAGCGCGGCGGCCCGGCGGGGCCCCAGTTCGGCGGCCAGGTCCACCACCTGCTGCGCGAGCGTGTGCAGTTTGACGTTGTACTGCTGGGAAAGCTCGACCAGCAGCCGGAAGCCCTGCTGTGGGGCCTGCTCGCCGACGGCCGCGAGCAGGCCGGTGGCCTGGGCGATCACCGTGCGGGTGCGCAGCGCGCGGCGCAGGCCGTCGAGCTCGCTCTCCAGCTCGCTGATCCGGGCCCGCAGCCGGTCGGAATCGGAAGGCGGGGCGAAGGTCACGCCCGCCCCGCTGTCGGTCTCTGCCGCAAGGCAGCCGCCATGTCCAGCACCTCTCGCCGTCGTCAGCACAGCGCGAGGACAGGAAACGGCCGCCAGCGAGCAAGCCCGGGCGCGTTTCCGCGCCTCGCGTGGAGCTTGCGGCTGGGTTCTCAACCGCGATGACGATCACGGTAGTGACATCGGCGGCCGGAGCACAACTCAGGGCACGGGGACCGGGGCGCGGCGGGTGAACCAGTTCAGCCGGCGGATCCGCGGCAGCTTCTTCGGCTCGGCGGCCGCCGGCTCGGGGAAGGCCCGGGGCGCGCCGGTGGTGCCGCGCCGGGCGGCGTCGGGGTCCAGCACGAACTCGGGGGTCAGCTGGTCGGTGTCGTAGTAGCGGTGGAACACCGGCGTGAGCGCGCCGGACATCGGCGGCACGATCCAGCTCCAGTCGGCCGGGCACTTGCGGCCGGCGTCCTCCTCCTTGCGCAGGTGGGTCAGGAAGCGGGCGGACTCGGTGTGGTGGTCGGTGATCGTCACCTCGGCCCGGTTGAACGAGTGCAGCACCGCCCGGTTCAGCTCGACCAGGGCCCGGTCCCGCCACAGCGTCTGGTCGTGCGAGGTGTCCAGCCCCAGCCGCTCGGCCACCGGGCCGATCAGGTCGTAGCGGTCCCGGTCGGCCAGGTTGCGCGCGCCGATCTCGGTGCCCATGTACCAGCCGTTGAACGGGGCGGCCGGATAGGACACGCCGCCGATGGACAGCCGCATGTGGCTGATCGCCGGCACCGCGTGCCAGCGCAGGCCCAGGCCGGCGAACCAGTTGTGCTCGGGATGGCTCAGCTCGACCTCGTGGATCACCGCCCGCGGCAGCTCGTGCAGGGTGACGCCCTCCTCGGCCGTCTCGACCACCAGCGGCAGCACGTCGAACCGGCCCCGGGTGGCCGGCGGCTGCCAGCCCAGCCGCATCACCTCCTCGGTGAAGTCCAGGTACCGCGGGTCGCCGATGACGGCCCCGGTCTCGGCGTCCCAGTAGCCGGCGTACCGGATCAGCTGCTCGTTCCAGATCCGCGGCGCCGGCCTTCCCGGCGCCTCCGGCGCGAAAACCGTGACGGTGGGGCGGATCCGGCCGCCGTTGGTGGCCGACCGAAGATGCTCGGCGCACTGCGCGGCCACCGTGCCGGCGTCGCGGACCTTGCGCATGTCCCGCACCCGCAGGCTCTGCCAGTACAGCCGGCCGATGCAGCGCGCGCTGTTGCGCCACGCCACCCGCGCGCCGAACGCCAGCTCGCCCTCCGTATGCCGGTAGGTGCCCGTCTCGTCGATCTCGGCCAGCACCTGGGCCAGCCGCGGCTGCACCGGTCCGGTCTTCGGGTGCTCGCCGTGGAACAGCCGCAGGAACTGTTCGGCCTCGGCCCTGATGTCGCCCACGGGCGCCGGCTCGGGGGCGCGGCCGTGGGCGACAGGGCATCCGGTGGGGGCGGTCATGGCGTGTGAACCTACGGCCCGGTCACGGTCGAAAAGCACCGCCAGAACGGTTACCAATTCGATGCCACGAGGTCATTCGATCGGGGGTTCAGTCACCGCACGTGCTCGGCATCGGCCGCACCTTCGGCACACTTAAGCACTGAATCGTGTAGTTGACAGTGTCTATTGCGCACGTTCCGTGCGCGGCTCGGCCCCTCGTGACCGGTGCCTTCCTCAGCCGGACTTCGCCCGCCGCATCGGTTCGGGTGGTGGGTTGCGTTGGGTGGCGGCGACCGAAATCCGGCGACAGTCCAGGCGCAGGCGGGGCCGAGCACCTCCCGTGGCTCTCAGTTCACCGCGTCCAGGGCCTTGAGCATGTCCTCGTGCGCGAGTACGCCCCAGTCCGCGTGCTCCGGCGGCAGGGCCCAGTCCATCGGCCCGCGTCTGGTCGGCGTCGGCGGCGCGGGCACCCAGTTTCCCTCGCCGCGCACGCGACCGTTCACCGCGGTCAGCCGGTCGTCCAAGGGAAAACCGGTGCTGACCCAGAACAATCGCACGCCGCGTTCGCGCCACATCGCGATCGGCGTTGGCGTGCGGTGTTCGACCAGTGCGCCCTGCACGCGGACGGCGGTCGGCTCGGGAATCTCCACCACGTCGAAGACCGTGCCCGTGGGCAGTGCCACGGCGAACGAGAACAGCCGGTACCAGCTGGCCACGACGTCGGGGTCGGTGCTGGCGCGGCCCTGCCAGAGCCGCCACACCGGATGCGGACCGTCCTCGACGCAGTCCGCTTGCACACAGGCGTACCGTGTGCCATCGAAAAAAGCGGCCGGCACAACCGGCCATCCGTGCGCCGCGTAGCCCAACGCGGCCTGCCTGAGAGTCCGCTGCTGTCCGGGATCGGCCGGCCGCAGCCGGGACCCGCTCACGACCCGGTCTCAGCGGGACCGGCGTACTCCATGATCATCTCCTTCGGGTCAGCGATACGGTCATGGTCAAGACTCGCCCGATACCGGCCGCCTGGGTGAGTCCAATTCGGTGAAAGTGGACGACGTTCGTGGACAACCCCAGAATCGGCGAGGCCGCGTTGGCCCGGCTGCTCGACGGCTGGTGCACCGACGCCCGCGAGTCGCTGCACCGGCAGCTCGCCGCCGCGCTGACCGCCCTGATCTCCTCCGGCGAACTGCCGCCGGGCACGCTGCTGCCCTCGGAACGGGCGCTGGCAAGCACACTCGCGGTCAGCCGCGGCACACTCGTCACGGCCTACACCACCCTGCGCTCGCTCGGTTTACTGGATTCACGGCAGGGCAGCGGAACCCGCGTGCGCGGCGTGTCCCAGCCCCGGCTGCCTGGCTCCGCCACCCGGCTCAATCCGTTGAGCGGCACGGCGGACAGCACCGTCGCCGATCTTTCCAGTGCGGCCCTGCCCGGGCAGGACTGGGTCGCCGAAGTGGTCGGCTCGGTCAGCCCGGCCGATCTGCGGCACTGGGTTCGGGGCCACGGCTACCATCCCGCCGGCCTGCCGGCGCTGCGCGCCGCGCTGGCCCGGCACTGCACCGAGGACGGCCTGGTCTCGCAACCGGATCAGCTGTTGGTGACCAGCGGCTCGCAGCAGGCGCTGCAACTGATCGCCACCGCGATGCTCGCGCCCGGCGACGAGGTGCTGGTGGAGGATCCGACCAATTGGGGCGCACTGGACGCCTTCCGGGACCGGGGCGCGCGGCTGCGCACGATCCCGCTGCGCGAGGACGGCGTGGACGTGGACGTGTTGGTGCGGCTGCTGCGCAGTCGCCGGCCACGGCTGCTGTACCTGGTGCCGACCGTGCACAATCCGGTCGGCGTGACCGTGCGCCCGGCGGCGGCCAAGCTGATCGCCAGCGCGGTGGCCGAGACCGGCACCACCCTGGTCGAGGACCTGTCCTCTGTGGACACGATGTTCGCCGGGCCGCCGCCGGCCACCATCGCCGCGCTCGCGCCGGACGCCCCGGTGCTGGCCATCGGCTCGCTGTCCAAGCTGTTCTGGGGCGGCATCAGGGTCGGCTGGATCCGGTCCACTGTGGACTTCGTCAAGCAGCTGGCCACCTACCGCTCCTCGGCCGACATGGGCAGCTCGGTGCCGAGCCAGCTGGCCGCCCTGCGGCTGCTGGACTACGTGCCGCGGGCTCGTCGAGCGCGGGCCAGCCAGCTGCGCGCCGGCTACGAGTGGACCTCGGAACTGCTGGCCCGGCACCTGCCCGACTGGACGTGGGTGGAGCCGGACGGCGGCGCGTCGCTGTGGGTGCGGCTGCCCGAGGGCAACGCGCTGGCCGTGGCCGAGGCCGCGCGCCGCGGCGGCGTGCTGATCACGCCGGGCTCGGTGTTCTCCGCGACCGACGGCCAGCTGGACCGGGTGCGGGTGTCGTTCGCCGCCGGGCCGGACACGGTGCTGGAGGGCGTGCAGCGGCTGGCGACGGTGTGGCGCGGGAGAAGGAGGCTCCGCTAATTCCCTGCCGTTCAAGGAATTGTCCCGAAAAGATCTTCGGAACGGTGTGCAACCGCCACCCGGTGGGCACGTCTTTCCCGGTGTAGGCCACACCACGGGGAATTCACAGTTCAGCAGGGGGAAATAGTCATGCGCAAGCGCGCCCTCATCGCCGTTCCCATCGTCGGAATGGGCATCGCCGCCTTGGCGGCGTGCTCGCCGGCCACCACGCCGGCCGCCGCCCCGGCCCCGAGCACCACCGCGCCGGTGCTGTCCACCACCGCCTCCAGCGCGCCGGCTCCGACCACGACGACCACCTCGTCGGCCCCCAAGGGCACGCCGGCGGCCGACACGGGCAACGGCTGCAAGGTCAACCCGGCCACCGCCGCGGTGCCCACCGCCGACCCGTACCAGTGGGTGCCGAAGGCCGACCAGATGCAGGTCAGCCTCAGCCCGGCGCCGGCGACCGTGCGGGTGGCCGGGACGCCGATCGAGGTCGACGTGACCTTCTGCAACGACTCGCCGGTCGACTACCCGCAGGCCGGGTTCGTGTTCGCGCTGGACCGCGGCAGCGCCGCGCCCGCGCCGCTGCACATCGCCGAGGGCGCCGTGCAGCGCTACGAGAAGGGCCAGTGGGTCACCCAGCAGTACCCGCACGTCGGCAACGACCCGGGCTACCTGGGCCAGTTCTTCGACCAGCAGCCGATGCCCAAGGGCAAGTCCGTGACCATCCGCTACCGCTTCGCCTACGACGCCAAGACCATGGGCAACGGCACCGGCGGCGTGGTCGCCGCGGTCGTCACGCCCGACCCGAACAGCCCGAACGTGCTCGGCGCCGGCAAGGCCTCGTACACCGTCGTCAAGTGAACCTCGCCGGCCATGCCGGCCGGCGCTATGTTGGCCGGCATGAACGCCAGGTTCCTGACTCGCGCGGCAGTGGCCGCCGTTGTGGCTCTCGGCGTGCTTGCGGGCACAGCCGAGGCATCCTCACCTCATCGGACGCCGGTGGTGTTGTTCCCGGCGTTCCACCTCACCAAGCTCCAGGTGACGGTGCACGACCAGAAGACCGACCCGAACTGCCCGAGTTCGGGCAGTTTTCAGGACTGGTACCAGAACCCGCAGACCAGCGCGTTCAGCCAGGTGTGCCAGGACGAGCTGGAGACCCTGCGCTACGACGCGAACCCGGCCAAGCCGATGCCGCTGCGGTTCGCCGAGCAGCCCGGCGTCACGGTCAGCGTGATCGACTACGGCCGGACCGACAGCGCCCCGTTCTACGAAACGCTCTACAGGACGCTGGAATCGGCCGGCTACCAGCGTGACAAGAACATCCGGGTGGCCGGCTACGACGCGCGGCTGACCCCCGACCAGGGCGGATTCCTGGCCCGGGCCAAGCAGTTGGTGGAGCGGACCTACCGCGACAACGGCAACACGCCCGTGCAGCTGGTCGGGCACTCCAACGGGCCCCTGTACGCGCAGTACCTGCTCACCCACACCAGCCAGGCCTGGCGGGACACCTACATCCACGGCTTCACGCCGCTGGCCGGCAACTTCCCCGGCCAGGGCCTGCTCTACTCGATGCTGTTCACCGGCTTGAACGTGCGCGACTTCGGCTATCCCACCACGGTCGACAACGCCGTGAGCAGCGCTCGGATGTACCTCACCGCGCCGTCGACCTACATGAGCGCCTCCGACCCGGCGGTGTTCGGCGACCGCGAGACCGTCGTCCGGGACACCTCGACCGGCCGCGCCTACACGCCGCGGGACTGGCCGCAGCTGCTCAAGGACGCAGGGCTGACCGCCGAACAGCAGATCGCCCGCTACTACATCGGCTTCGTCAAGTTCAGCACGCCGCGGTACTTCCCGAACGTCGACGTGACCGCGGAGAAGGGCTCCGGGCTGCCGACCATCGTCGGCGCGACCCTGCCGAGCCTGAAGGTCGGACAGCTGGTCGACCAGAGCCAGTTCATCCTGGCCAGCGGGGACAGCAACCAGGAGGACATCACCAACAACGCCAACCGGGTGTGGTCGGCGATGAGGTGCCATAGCTACGTGCTCGACGACAATCCCGGCATCGACCACTTCTCCCTTCCGGGCAACGAGAACGTGCTCGCCCGGCTGCTCACGACCCTGAAGACGCCGCGTCACCGCTGCCCGTAGATTGTCCGCGTCCCGTTCCGCGTCGGATGGAGGATCCGATGGGCAACGACAACTCCGGCGGCCGGTGGACCGCGGCGGCCGTGCCGGATCAGCACGGCCGGACGGCGGTCATCACCGGCGCCAACACCGGGATCGGCTTCGAGGCGGCGAAAGTGCTGGCCGGGCGGGGCGCCACGGTCGTGCTCGCCTGCCGCCGCCTCGACCTGGCCGACCAGGCCGCCGACCGGATCCGGGCCGACACCCCGGCGGCCGACGTCCGCACCGCGCACCTGGACCTGGCCTCGCTGGCCTCGGTGCGGGCGGCGGCCGAGCAGCTCGGGGCCGACCACCCGCGGATCGACCTGCTGATCAACAACGCCGGGCTGATGATGCCGCCGCTTGGCCGCACCGAGGACGGCTTCGAGCTCCAGTTCGGCGTCAACCACCTCGGCCACTTCGCGCTGACCGGCCTGCTGCTCGACCATCTCACCGCGGTGCCGGGCTCGCGGATCGTCACCGTCAGCAGCAACGGGCACCGGCCCGGCGTGATCAACTTCGATGATCTCCAGTCGGAGCGGGGATACGGCCGGCTGCGGGCCTATGCCCAGTCCAAGCTGGCCAACCTGCTGTTCACCTACGAGCTCCAGCGCCGGCTGGCCGGCGCCGGGGTCGAGACCATCGCGGTGGCCGTGCATCCGGGCATCTCGCGGACCGAGCTCGGCCGGCACATGCCGGGCCCGCTGGGGCCGATCGCCGGGCTGATGATGCGGTTCATGGGGCAGGGCGCGGAGAAGGGGGCGCTGCCGACGCTGCGGGCGGCGACCGACCCGGCCGTGCGGGGCGGGCAGTACTACGGACCGGGCGGGCCGGGGGAGCGGGCCGGCTATCCCGAGCTGGTCCAGTCCAGCGCCCGTTCGCACGACGAGGCGGCGCAGCGCCGGCTGTGGGCGGAGTCCGAGCGGCTGACCGGCGTCAGCTACGACCTCACGTCCCGTACGTCTTGACCGCGATCGTCTTCCACTCCTGAAGGAGCTGGTCGCGGCGGGTCGGGTCGCCGCCGAGCATGGCGTCCAGGGCCAGCCCCCGGATCAGGTTCACCGTCAGCCACAGCGGCACGTCGGGCTGGTCCGGGGGCGCGTGGTCGCCGAGCACCTCGTGGAACAGCTCCCCGGTGCGGCGGGCCAGGGCCTTGTCGATGGGGTGCATCGCCGCCCGTAGCTCCGGGTCGGTGCGGGCGGCCACCCACAGTTCCATCACGGCCGTGGACAGCGAGCCCGAGTAGCCCTGCCACAGCAGGTCGATGCCCATGGCGACCCGGTCCGGGCCGGGCAGCGACACCGACGGGTACTCGCTCATGCTGGCCACCAGCTTGGACACCAGGTGCTCGATGGCGTGCGCCATCAGGTCCGCCTTGGTGGCGAAGTGGTGCTGCTGCGCGCCTCGGGAGACCCCGGCCCGCCGGCAGATCTCGTTGGTCGAGGTGCGGGCGTAGCCGAGTTCGACCAGGCAGTCGACGGTGGCGTCCAACAGCAGCTCGCGGGTGCGCTCGGTGCGCTCCTGCTGGGTCAGTCTCGGCCTGGTCACCAGGCTGATCCTAGCGAGGTCTTCACAAACAATCCAGGCTGCCGGTAAGTTTACCGGCAGACCTGATTGTTTCTTTGGGAGGTCGTGTGGCTCCGCACCGCTCCGCCTGGATGACCGAGGACCTGGACCAGCTGCGCCGGCTGGCCCGTGACGTGTTCGCCAAGGAGCTGACTCCGCACCAGGAGCGCTTCGCCGCCCAGCACGCGATCGACCGCGACCTGTGGCGGCGGTTCGGCGAGCTCGGGCTGGTCTGCATCAGCATTCCCGAGCAGTACGGCGGCGGGGGCGGCACCTTCGCCCACGAGGCCGTGCTGATCGAGGAGCAGGCCCGGGCCCTGGACAGCTCGTGGGGCAACTCCGTGCACAGCGGCATCGTCGCCCACTACCTGCTCAACTACGGCACCGAGGAGCAGAAGAGCCGGTGGCTGCCCCGGCTGGCCAGCGGCGAGCTGGTCGCCGCGGTGGCGATGAGCGAGCCCGGGGCCGGCTCCGACCTCCAGGCGGTGCGGACCCGGGCGGTGCGCAGCGGCGACGAGTACGTGATCAACGGGGCCAAGACCTTCATCACCAACGGGGCCCAGGCCGAGCTGATCATCGTGGTCGCCAAGACCGACGCCGACCAGGGCGCGCGCGGCATCTCGCTGATCGTCGTGGAGACCCAGCAGGTCGAGGGCTTCCGCCGCGGCCGGGTGCTGGACAAGCTGGGGCTGGAGGGGCAGGACACCTCCGAGCTGTTCTTCGACGACGTGCGGGTGCCGGCCGGCAACCTGCTCGGCGGGCAGGAGGGGCAGGGCTTCGTCCAGCTCATGCAGCAGCTCCCGCAGGAGCGGCTGATCATCGCCGTGTCCGCCATCGCCGGCATGCAGACGGCTCTCGAGCTGACCCTGGACTACGTCAAGCAGCGGCAGGCCTTCGGCCGGGAGCTGATCAAGTTCCAGAACACCAAGTTCGAGCTGGCCGAGTGCGCCACCGAGGTAGCGGTCACCCGGGCCTTCGTCGACCAGTGCGTGCAGCAGCACCTGCTGGGCCAGCTGGACGTGCCGACCGCCGCGATGGCCAAGCTGTGGGCCACCGAACGGCTGTGCCGGGTCGCCGACCGCTGCCTCCAGCTGTTCGGCGGCTACGGCTACATGAAGGAGTACCCGATCGCGCGGATCTGGGCCGACGCCCGGGTGCAGAAGATCTACGGCGGCGCCAACGAGATCATGAAGGAAATCATCGGGCGGTCGCTGTGAGCGGCCCCCTCGCCGGACTTCGCGTCATCGAACTCGCCGGCCTGGCCCCCGGTCCGTTCGGCTGCATGGTGTTGGCCGACATGGGCGCGGAGGTCATCCGCGTCGACCGGCCCGGCGCGCCGCCGCCGGTGCCCAACGATCCGCTGACCCGGGGCCGTCGCTCCGTGTCGCTGGACCTGAAGAAGCCGGCCGCGATCGACGCCGTGCTGCGGCTGGTCGAACGCAGCGACGTGCTGGTCGAGGGATTTCGGCCCGGCGTCACGGAAAGGCTCGGCCTCGGGCCCGCCGACTGCCAGGCCCGCAACCCGCGGCTGATCTACGCGCGGATGACCGGCTGGGGCCAGCACGGGCCGCTGGCCGACGCCGCCGGGCACGACATCGACTACATCGCCATCGCCGGCGCGCTGGAACCCATCGGCCGCAACGGTGATCGGCCCGTGCCGCCGCTCAACCTCGTCGGCGACTTCGCCGGCGGCGGGCTGCTGATGGCCACCGGAATCCTCGCCGCCCTGTACGAACGCGAGCGCTCCGGCCTCGGGCAGGTGATCGACGCCGCCATGGTCGACGGGGCCGCCCTGGTCTCGACCTTCCTCTACGGCCTCAAGGCCGCCGGCGCGCTTTCCGTGCCCCGCGGCGGAAATCTCCTCGACGGCGGCGCGCCGTACTACGACACCTACACCACCGCCGACGACAAGTTCGTCGCCATCGGCGCCCTGGAGGAGAAGTTCTACGCCGAACTCGTCGTCCTCCTGGAACTCGACCCGGCCCTGCTGCCCGCCAACCGCCACGATCCCGCCAACTGGCCGGGACTTCGGACGCTGATCGCCGACGCCGTGCGCCGCCGCACCCGTGACGAGTGGGCCGCCCTGGCCGTCGGCGGCGACGCCTGCCTGGCCCCCGTGCTCGCCCCCGACGAGGCCGCCCACCACCCGCACAACAAGGCCCGCGAGAACTTCGTCGAACTGGCCGGCGTCGTGCAACCCGCCCCCGCCCCCCGCTTCGACCGCACCCCCTCGCAAATCCCCGGCCCGCCGGCGTTTTCCGGCGAGCACACCCGGGAAGTGTTGGCAGAGCTGGGTTTGACGGCCGAGCAGCTCGCCGAGCTTACCTGAGCCACCCCCGCCGCACCCCCTCTTACGCCACATGCGCTTCCCATTTGGCATCTGGGCCCACATGGGAAGCGCATGTGGCGCACCCGCCCCGGTTATGCCACATGCGCTTCCTACTTGGCATCTGGGCGCAAGTGGGAAGCGCATGTGGCAAAAAGAGGGCGGCTCAGCTGAGCTGTGGGATAACCTCGGCGGCCAGGCGCTCCATCTGCTCGTGCTCGTCGAACATGGGGTTGAGCAGGATCCACTCCGCGCCGGCGTCGCGCACCTCGCGCAGGCCGCGGACCACGTCGTCGGGCGTGCCGTAGACGGCGACCGAGGTCAGGTCGCCGAGGCCGAAGTGGGCGTAGAGCTGGCCGAGCGCCTCGCCGATGCGGGCCTTGGCCCGCTCGGCGCTGTCGTCGACGGCCAGGTACACGCGCTTGGCGATGCGGAAGTCGGGCCGGCCGAGCTCGGCCGTCGCCGCCCGGACCAGCTTCACCTGGTCGACGAACTTCTCGGTGGTGGACGAGCCGGCGCCGATGAAGCCGTCGCCGAGCCGGACCGCGCGGCGCAGGGCCTTGGGGTGGTTGGCCCCGAACCACACCGGCGGGTGCGGCCGCTGCACCGGCTTCGGTTCCATGCCGGCGTCCTTGAGCTGCCAGAACTGGCCGTCGAAGGTGACCGAGGGCTCGGTCCACAGCCGCTTCATCAGGTCCAGGCCCTCGGTGAACCGGGTGACCAGGTGCTCGGGGCCGGAGTCGAACGCCGCGAACGGCCGGAACCGGCCGCCGACCCCCACGCCGACGTCGATCCGCCCGCCGCTGAGCTGGTCCAGCGAGGTGATGCTCTTGGCCAGGTGCACGGGGTTGCGCAGCGGCGTCACGAACACCGCGCAGCCCAGCCGGATCCGCTCCGTGCAGGCCGCCGCGTAGGCCATCAGCTCCAGCGGGCTGATGACCGGCTTGGTGCCGAGGATCTGCTCCTGCGTCCACGCCCCGATGAACCCCAGCTCCTCGGCCCGGACCAGGAACCGGCGCACCTCGGCCGGGTCGACCGCGAACTGCGGGGTGGCGATGGCGAAACGCATGGGGTCACCTCTCGACGGGTCGGCCGCCGAGCCGCACCACTCGGCTGTCCCCCAGTTCTACCGGCTTGTCACAGTGCGCACACACAACTTTGGGATGGAGGGCCTCGCCGCAGCTGTGCTCCATGACCGTGGGCGGCGGGCCCTGGGTCATGTGCTGGTCGCCCCACTCCATCAGCGTCAGCAGCACCGTGTGCAGGCTCTTGCCGGCGTCCGTCGGGTGGTACTCGTAGCGCGGCGGGTGCATCTCGTACTGCCGGCGCTCCAGCAGCCCCACCTCCACCAGCTTGCGCAGCCGGGTGGCCAGGATGTCCCGACTGGCCCCGGTCTGCCGCACGATCTGGTCGAACCGCCGGTTGCCCAGCAGCACCTCGCGCAGCGCCAGCAGCGTCCAGCGCTCGCCGATCACCTCCAGGGCGTTGGCGATCGAACACTCCCGCGCGGCCATGCCCCCACCCTACCCCTAAGTCCCCTTTTCCAACCCACTCCGCCGCCGCCAACGCTTGGAAGGGGGCTTTCCTCCACTCCGAGTGGAGGAAAGCCCCCTTCCAAGCATCGGGTGGTGGTGCGGATGGGTGATGGCGGTGCGCGAAGGTGCCTTGGTTGACCGAGCGCGCGGCCACCCTTCGCCAGATCTGGGGTCCTGCCAGGCGCACGGGGCTAGCGTCGGGGGTGCGGGCCGGACCACGACTGGGGGCGGTGTGCGGGATGGGCGACGGCTGGTGGCGGGTTCGATCCTGGCCGCTGTGGCAGCTGCCGACGCCGGCGGTGGCCTATGTGCTCACGGTGGAGACGGCGGCCGTGGCGGCGGCGCTGGCGGTGCTGGCGGCGGCCCCGGTGACGCGGGCGGACCTGCTGGCGTTCGGGGTGCTGGCGGCGTGCGCGGTGGTGCACCTACAGGCGTCGAGGCGGATCGAGCGCGTACGCCGGGTGACCACGGGCGGCCCGCAGGTCGACCTGACCTCGATCTGGCTGGTGGCGGCGGTGTGCTGCCTGCCGCCGCTGTTGGTGCTGGGCATGGTGGTGCTGACCCGGGGCCAGCGCTGGCTGGCCTTCGACCGCCCGGCGCACCGGAACGTGTTCTCGGCGGCGTCGATCACGCTGGCGGCCTGCGCGGCGAGCGGGCTGCTGCTGGTGTTGGGGCACCGGCCGCCGCCGCTGACCGATGTGCCGGGGTCGCTGGCCGAGCTGGCGGTGCTGGCGACGGCGAGCATCGCCTACTGGGTGGCGCAGGTGGTGCTGATCGGCGGCGCGATCGGGCTGACCACGTCGCGGCCCCGGTTGGTGGACCTGGTCGGCGATCTTGAGCTGAACGCCATCGACGTGGCCACGGTGTGCCTGGGCGTGCTGGTCTCCGTCGTGCTGACCCACGCGCCGCTGGTGATCCTGTTCGGCGTGCCGGTGGCGGTGGTGCTGCACCGGGCGATCCTGGTCCGCCAGTTCGAGAACGACGCCCGCCAGGACGCGAAGACCGGCCTGGCCAACACCGTGCACTGGCGGCAGGCGGCCCGCAAGGAGCTGGCGGTGGCCGGCCGCCGCGACGAGGGCGTCGGACTGCTGATCATCGACCTGGACCACTTCAAGAACCTGAACGACCGCTACGGCCATCTCGCCGGCGACGACGTGCTGCGGGCGGTCGCCGACGCGCTGCGGGCCGAGGTGCCGGACTTCGACTTCGTGGCCCGCTTCGGCGGCGAGGAGTTCAGCATCCTGGTGCCGGGCGTGCACAGCCAGACCTCGTTGCTGCACACCGGTGATCGGATCCGGCGCACGGTCGAGCGGCTCGCCGTGACCGTGACCGGGGACGAGGGCGACACGGCGGTGGTGCGGGTGACGGCGTCGGTCGGGGCCGCGTTGTACCCGGAGCACGGCCACAGCCTGGACGACTTGTTGCGCACCGCGGACACCGCGCTCTACGCGGCCAAGCGCGGCGGCCGGAACCGGACCTGCCTGGCCGTCGGCCAACTCGGCGCTCGGCCGGCGTGACCGCCGTATCTCCGTACCGCGGTGGACGTAAACCGCCGCGTATTCGGCAGAACTCCGCACCGCACCGAAAGAAGCTCACACGGAGTGCACAACACCCGGGGCTCCGCACCGAAACGTGACCGGGTCCGGACAGGGCGAGACCCCCGTCCCAGAGGGGGGAGGTGGACGGGGGTCTCGCGAAACCCGCTACCGGGGGGAGGAGTAGCGGGGGGCCTGCGGTAGATCTGGTCTGTGGTTGTCGGTGCGACGTTCCGGTCCCAAGGTTAGTACATGATCGTTGTTACTAGAACCGCACCGATTACGACTCTACGTTACTTTGTCGCCGGCTGAAACCCCAACCGCCGAAAGTGTTGCGACTTGTTGCCCGTCTCTACGTTCTGACCAGGCGGTTCCGCCTGGAGATGAGACATGTTTCGCCCGGATGGCTGTTGAATGTGAACGACCGTCGCGGCGGTCACACCGGGACCGCGCTGTCCACGTTGTCACGCTGTCGGGGGAGTGCCCGTTCCTGTTCGGCATTGACGACCCCGTTCCACGCCAGCATCGCCCGTGCCGCCAGCCGTCCCGGCGTGGCCTCCACCGGCAGCCGGGCCAGCAGCTGACCGGCCACCGGCTGGCCGTCGGCGTCGCGCAGCGGCAGGTGATGCGGGTCCGGCAGCATCTCCTCGAACACCAGCCCCGATTCCGGATCGTCGGCCAGCAGCTTGTCCAGCGCCCGCACCGCCGACAGGCAGTCCAGGTCCACCGGCCGCGGCTGGTGGCCGCCCTGCGAGCGGGCGAAGACCCAGCGCGGGATCCCGGTGCCGATGCGCAGCGCGGCGATGGCCCGGATCCGTTCCCCCGCCGGCAAGTCCGCCGCCGGCAGCTGCTCGCGGGCGATGCGCCACTGCGCGCCGGACAGCACCAGGCCGCCGGCGAGAACCAGGCGTGGCAATCGAGTGCGGCCGGGCAGCGCGGCCAACGGGTTGCCCAGCGCCACCGGCCCGGCCAGGCGGCGCAGCGGGGAGGCCGCGGTCAGCAGGGTCACGAGTAAGCCCCACGGGGCGAGCGGTGCTCGGGCCGAGTGGTACATCGGCCACAGGGCAAGGCCATCGGGCCCGTCGGTGTCCTCGGCCACGATCCGGTCGCCGACCCGGCGCACGGTGATCCGGTCCAGCGGCAGGTGCCGCCCGCCGGCCGGCTGGTAGCCGGACGAGTCGCCGTCGCCGGTCCACATCGGACAGTACCGGGGCCTGCGCACCGCGCCCGCCGCCTGCGGGTCCTGCGGCGGCACCAGGATCTCCACCGTCTCGGCCCCGCACCGCCGGCCGAGCTCGTCCAGAAACGCCCGATACGCCGCCACGTGGGGAAGTTCGCCGTGCAGGTGTCGAAGCGCTTCGACGAACCGGGCGTCGACCACGCCGGCCGGCGCCGCCCCCTCCAGCACCGCTCCGTGACCGCCGCCGACGCCGATCGGCCGCACCAGGCAGTCCACCGGCCACGCCGAAGTGGCCACCGGCGGCGCGCCGATCGCGTCCAACAGTTGCGGCGTCAACGTGACCTGGTCCGCGTCGGTGTCCAGCAGCGCCAGCAACCGCCCGTAGGGAGTGTCCACATCGGACGGCGGAGCCGGCCAGCCCGGCCGCTGCGTCGGCACGCCGCTGTCCCACGCGTGCAGGGCCGGGTCGCGGGAATCCTCCCGTCGGCCGAGGAACTCGGCCAGCACCTCGGTCACCGGTCGCGGCTGCGGCCCGACCAGGGCCAGGATCGGGTGCTCCGGCGCGGGCCCGGCCGCCGCGGTCAGCACCGCGCCGACCCGTCCGGCCTGGGCCAGCAGGTTCTCCAGCCGGGTCGCGGCCTCGGTCGGCATGGTGCCGCCGGCCTTGCGGTACACGTCGACGAAGCCGGGCCGGGGCGGCGCGGCCGCGGTCGGACCCCAGCCGGTCAGCTCGCTGCTCGGCGGCGCGGACACCACCAGCACGCCGAGGCCGGCCAGGTGCCGCAGGTAGCCGCGCAGCACGTCCGGCGCGTCCGAGGACAGCCGCATCACCAGCTCGTCGGCCTCCATCGCGCCGGCCGACAGGGTGCGCCGGATGGCGTCCAACGCCGGCGTGCGCCGGACCTTCACCCGCCGCATGGCCCCGGCGTCCACGGCGTCGACCACCCAGCAGCACAGGTGATCGCCGTCGATCCAGTTCAGGCCGGTCAGGGCCACGGTCGCGCCGATCAGGTCGGGCAGCGCGCGATCCCCGCGCACGGCGGTGACCCGGTTGGCCGCGGACTCGCCGACGGCCGTCCACGCGCCGGCCCGTCGGCCGACGCCGAGCAGCGCCACGTGGCCGAGCCAGTCCCGGGGCGTCGGCTTGGCCGCGCCGCGGGCCAACACCCGCAGCAGGTAGTCGGACCGGTGCCGCAAGCGCTTGCTGTCCCACGTCTCGCCGAACGACAGGCGGCGCTTGATGTCGTCCACCATGCCCGGCGCGGCCTCGGTGACCGCCCGCATGGCGAATTCCGAGGAGTTCACCAGCCGCCACGGCAGATCGGACAGACGCTCACGTTCGGCCGCCAGCGCCTGCTCGGCCGCCAGCTGCCGGGCCACCATCGCCGTGGACCAGTCGCCGGCGTGCATGAGGTCGTCGGCCAGCTCGGCGTTCAGGCCGGCGACCGCGCCGGCCACCCGGTAGCAGTCCCGCTCCGGCGCCGGCTCGCCGCGGTGCAGCAGCCGGCGCACGGCCAGCAGCTCCGCCCGCTCCTCGGGCTCCAGATACGGATGCGGCACCAGCTCCGCCCCCAGCCGGCCGGCCAGCGTGTCGGCGAAGCGGGCGTACGAGGACTGCTCACACGTGCGCTCCCGTAGCAGCGTGAACAGCTCCGGGTTGCCGGCCGCGGTCCACAGCCGGGCCGGCAGGCCGGCGATCCGCAGCAGGCCGCCGGCCCCGATGGTCAAGGCCTCATCCGGCACGGCGACCGACCAGGGTGTCCAGGACCAGCGCCCGCTCCGCCGGACCGAGCATCGCTCGGTTCCAGTGCTGCACCACGTGGTACGCCGCCGCCTCGCGCGGCCCGACCCGGGCCTGGTCGGTGGCGAAGTACTCGGCCCGCCACCGTTCCAGCACCGGCGTGACCCGCGCCCGGTGCAGCTCCAGCAGCTCCCGCGTCGGCTCCGGCAGCCGGGACAGCAGCTCCTCGTCGCCGGTCCACCAGCCCTCCAGCTCGGCCGAGACCGGGCCCGGCTCGCCGCCGCCGGCGATGTCCCGCACGCGGGCCCAGACGTCGAGGTCCTCCCAGCCGGTGATCTGGAGGCCGTCGAAGACGTCCCGCAGCATGCGCAGCGACACCACCCAGGCCGGCGTCCCGTCGCCCATGTCGCTGTGGTGGCGCAGCCAGATCACCGAGTCCACGGTGAACAGCTGGTAGGCGTGGCGCATCGAGTCCGGCCCGCCGAACAGGTGCGCCTCCGGCTCGTACACGCCGGGCACCGCCTCGGCCACCAGCCCGCGCCGCCGCCAGCGCGCGGCCAGCCGGCGCACCTCGGCCCGCACCTGGGTGGCCCGGCCCGGCGCGGCGGCGAACCGCACCCGCATGCCCGGCGACCCGTGCGTGAACAGGAAATCGGTGATCTCGCCGTCGGCGAGCAGCTGCGCCACGGCGTCCCGCAGCGCCGGATACAGGCCCGTGTCGACGCCGGCCAGGCCCACCTGGGTCCAGCGCGGCGCGCCCGCGGTGCGCAGCGCGTCCAGCCCGCCGGCCAGGAAGGTCAGCCGGGCCGCGATCAGCTCCTCGTCCCCGGCGGGATCGAGGCAGTCGGCGACGAACTCGGCCAGCGGCACGCGCCGGCCGGCCACCGATACCATGGGTTCGATCGACCCCACCCGCACATCACCTTTCTCGTCACCCCGTGATGACGGTAAGTGATGGGCGCTGGATGGGGTGGGTCCGTCAGTCGAAAGAGTTGCCGGGCACTCACTCGCAGGGTGACCCGTATTCGCCCGTGTCCCCGTTACGGGTCCCGGTCATTCGTCCGGTTCTCGGCGTCGGCGGCGTTGGTCGCGCAGCCGTGCGGCCTGCTCGACGGTCACCCCGTTGGCCCGGTGCCCGGCCGCCTCGTCCGGCCCCAGCCCCGCGCCCAGCCAGTCGGCGACCTCCTCGAACGGGATGCCGACCCGCCACCACTCGCGCAGCTCGGTCACCGGCCGCCGGCCGGCCCGGGCCAGCTCGCCACCCTCGGCCGCGCTCAGGCCCAGCTCCCGCCAGCCCATCGCGTCGGCCGCGTCCACGCCCTGCCGGGCCCACTCCAGCGCCTGCTCGTCCAGCCACTGCCGCAGCAGGTACGAGCTGAGCACCGGTCCGGCCACGCCGGCCTCGCGGAACCGCCGCACCACGTCGAGATCGGCCGGGTTGTCGGTGCCGTGGGTGCGCTGCGACCACGCCTGCTCGGGGCTGACGCCGCGGGCCTTGAACTCGGCGGCGGCCTTCAGTCCCACGCCGAACTCGTGCCAGCGCACCGCGTCGGCCGGGCTGATGCCGGCGTCGCGCCAGCCGGAGATCGTGCTCGGCGTGACCCCGGCGATCGCCCACTGCGCCGCCGTCAGTCCGGTGGTCACGCCGGCCGAGATCCAGGCCCGCGCGGTCGCGACCGTGAAGCCCCAGCGGCGCCAGACGGCCGCCTCCCCCCGGGCGAATCCCGCGTTCACCCAGGCGTTGAGGTCTTCCGGTCGAGGCTCCACAGCGGTCCCATCATCCCCCACACGCGGTCACGGGCTCAGCCGTTTGATCGTGGCAATGGCCGATGTCGCAACGTTTTCAGCCAAATGGCAGCCGTCACCGCCGGTTGAACTGGCCGAGATCCGCTGCGTGTCCGCGACGACCACCCAGACGGCGCAGCTGGTGTCCTTGCCGGCCACCTCGTGCGCCGGGAAGCCGGCCACCTGCCGGCCGGCGTCGGCCTTCGGGAACGGCGAGTTGGTCGCCAGGTGGACGATGACGTTCGAGCCGGCGGCCGACAGCACGCACATCGAGAGGTCGGGCTGGATCGACCCGACCGCGGCCCGGCTCATGCCGAGATCGGACAGCTGGTCCGCGTCGAACAACGAGCACGGCTTGGACATGTAGTGGGTCAGGTCGAGCTCGTCCAGTTTCACCGGCGGCGGATTGGCGTCCGAGGTGGACGAACAGCCGGCCAGCGCAAGGGCCGCTAGGCCGACCAGCAGCGGAACTCTCACTCCCGCCACGCCACGGCCTTCTTGCCGGTCACCAGCTGCTCGCCGGTCAGCACGCGCACTCGCCACGGATCCAGGCGTAGCACGGAGAAGGCCGGCGACGAAGGGCCGTCCCAGCCCGGAACGCCGATGCCGCCCGGGTCGTAGCCGAGCGGCTCCGGGGCGTCGGCGAACAGCCGCCACACCCGCTCCCTGACCGCCGGGTCCTGCTCCCAGACCGCCCGGCATTCAGCCAGACAGGTGTCATGGTTGGGCGCCCAGTAGTTGCAGGCGGTGAACGCGCTGTGCTCCAGCTGAGCCTTCTTCTGCCCCGTCCGCATGGTGGCGATCCAGCCGGTCAGGGCGGCGCCGTCCCACTCCCAGAACGGATGCAGCACCCGCGAGCGGGGCCGGTTGTCACCGTCCACCGTCGACACCGTGCACCACACGATCCGGTGAGCCATCTCCACGAATGTCGGGGCGATCTCACTGAGCGCAAGCATGTGACCGAGTATCGCAGTCCTCGTCCCGGCAAGCGGGAGACGCGACGGTCACCGTGTGTCGAGGATGACAATGGATCGGGATATTCCGACGTGACGCGGGGCACCCGGCCCAATAGAGTCGGTTGCCGTGGGCAACCAAGCAGGTGGGACGGCCGTTTCCAGGGAGCACGACGCCGAGGTGGCGGCGCTGAGGGCGCAGTACGCCGCGCTACCGCCCGGCACCCCGGTCCGGCTGGCCAAGCCGACCTCCAACCTGTTCCGCTTCCGCGACGCCAACGCCCACCCCGGCCTGGACGTCAGCCGGTTCAACAAGGTGCTCAGCGTGGACCCGGTGGCCCGCACCGCCCAGGTCGGCGGCATGACCACCTACGAGGACCTGGCCGACGCGACCCTGCGGCACGGCCTCATGCCGCACGTGGTGCCCCAGCTCAAGACCATCACGCTCGGCGGCGCCGTGTCCGGCCTGGGCATCGAGTCCTCGTCCTTCCGCAACGGCCTGCCGCACGAGTCCGTGCGGGAGATGGAGATCCTCACCGGCGACGGCCGGGTGGTGGTGGCCAGGGCCGACAACGAGCACTCGGCCCTGTTCTCCGGTTTCCCCAACTCCTACGGCACCCTCGGCTACTCGCTGCGGCTGGAGATCGACCTCCAGCCGGTCAAGCCGTTCGTGCGGCTGCGGCACGTGCGCTTCGGCAACGCCCACGACTGCGCCGCCGCCATCGCCCGCATCTGCGCCGACCGGGCGTACGAGGACGAGGCCGTGGACTTCATCGACGGCACGGTGTTCAGCCGGGGCGCGATGTTCCTGACCCTGGGCCGGTTCGTCGACAGCGCTCCGCACACCAGCGACTACACCGGCCAGCAGATCTACTACAAGTCGATTCCGTTCAAGCAGGTCGACCACCTGACCGTGCGGGACTACCTGTGGCGCTGGGACACCGACTGGTTCTGGTGCTCCCAGGCGCTGGGCGTGCAGGACCCGTGGGTGCGCCGGCTGGTGCCCCGCCGGTACCTGCGCTCCGACGTCTACCGCAAGATCGTCGCGCTCGACCGCCGCTACGGCCTGAGCCGTCGGGTCGAGACGCTGCTGACCGGCTACCCGAGCGAGCCGGTGATCCAGGACATCGAGGTGCCGGTCGACCGGCTGCCCGAGTTCCTGGACTTCTTCGACAAGGAGATCGGCATCAGCCCGGTGTGGCTGTGCCCGCTCCAGGTCGTCGACGACCGGCCGTGGCCGCTGTACCCGCTGGACCCCAAGACGCTGTACGTCAACGTGGGCTTCTGGTCGGGAGTGCGGCTCGGTTTCGGCGAGGAGGAGGGCGTCTACAACCGCCGCATCGAGCGGGTGGTCGCCGAGCTGGGCGGGCACAAGTCCCTGTACTCCGACTCGTTCTACTCGCCGGAGGAGTTCTGGCAGTTCTACAACGGGGATTCGTACGGACGGCTGAAGCGGGACTACGACCCTGCGGGCCGCCTGCCCGACCTGTATGACAAGTGTGTCCGAGGGCGCTAGCACCCGCGGGGGTAACGAAGAGAGGGGGCCGCGCATGCGGCTAGCGGAGCTGTTCAGCCGGACGCTCAAGGCGGACGACCGGATCGAGTTCGTCGCCTACGACGGCAGCCGCACCGGGCCCGGCGACGCCGAGGTCCGCATCGAGATCCGGTCCCCGTTCGCGCTGTCCTACCTGGCGTCGGCGCCCGGCGAGCTCGGGCTGGCCCGGGCCTACGTGACCGGGCACATCGAGGTCGTCGGCGACCTGCACCACGCCTTCCACCTGCTCGGCGACATCGAGCTGGGGGAGCTGGACAACAAGACCAAGGTGGAGCTGCTCGGCCTGCTGGCCAAGCACCGCTTCTGGTGGCCGGTCAGCCCGCCGCCGCAGGAGGCGCGGCCCAAGGGCTGGCGGCACTCCAAGGGCCGGGACGCGCAGGCCATCTCGCACCACTACGACGTGTCCAACCGGTTCTACGAGTGGGTGCTCGGGCCGTCCATGGCCTACACCTGCGCGGTGTACCCGACCGACGACGCGTCGCTGGAGACCGCCCAGTTCACCAAGCACGACCTGGTCGCCCGCAAGCTCGGGCTGACCGAGGGCATGCGGCTGCTGGATGTGGGCTGCGGCTGGGGCGGCATGGTCATGCACGCCGCCGAGCACTACGGCGTCAAGGCCCTGGGCGTCACCCTGTCGCGGTCGCAGGCCGAGTGGGCGCAGAAGGCCATCGTCGAGCGGGGGCTGCAGGACCTGGCCGAGGTGCGGTTCATGGACTACCGCGACGTGCCCGAGACCGGGTTCGACGCCGTCAGCTCCATCGGCCTGACCGAGCACATCGGCGGGGCCAACCTGCCGTCGTACTTCTCGGCCCTGTACGGCAAGCTCCGCGACGGCGGCCGGCTGCTCAACCACTGCATCACCCGGCCGAGCGACAAGTTCCCGTTCAAGGCCGGCGGCTTCATCACCCGCTACATCTTCCCCGACGGGGAGCTGGAGGGGCCCGGCTACCTGATGTCCCGGATGAACGACGCCGGCTTCGAGATCCGGCACTCCGAGAACATCCGGGAGCACTACGCCAAGACCCTCGGCGGCTGGTGCGCCAACCTCGACGAGCACTGGGACGAGGCCGTCGAGGAGGTCGGCCTGCCCAAGGCCCGCATCTGGCGCCTCTACCTGGCCGCCTGCCAGTGGGGCTTCGACGTCAACAACATCCAGCTGCACCAGATCCTCGGCGTGAAGCTGGACGGCACCACCTCGCACATGCCCCTGCGCCCCGACTTCGAGCCGCCGCAGTCGTAGCACCCGCTTTTCGCCACATGCGCTTCCCACTTGGGCCCTGATGCCACATAGGAAGCGCATGTGGCGAAAGCCCCGCCGTGATTGCCACATGCGCTTCCCACTTGGGCTCCGATGCCAAGTGGGAAGCGCATGTGGCTTATCGGAGCGCCGCCTGCCAGGTTGATCTGCTTGGATTGATTTGGGGGGCTGCTCATTTCGATCATGGGGTCAGCCCGGTCACCGCGGTGTGGGCGGACTCGTTGACGTGCAGGGTGAAGATGTCCGAGCGGGCGTAGTGGCCGACGGCGTCGAAGTCGAAGCGGGCGCGGGCCAGGTCGTCGAGGTCGAGCTGGGCGGCGAGAATGCCCTCGGTGTCCCGCAGCGGCCCGGCCAGCACCTGGCCCAGCGGGGACACGATGACCGAGCCGCCGCCGATCAGCACCGGGTCCATGGCGTCCACCCGCAGGTCGGGCGGCAGGTCGTCGCGGCGCAGGAACTGGTTGGCGCTCAACACGAAGCACCGCCCCTCCAGCGCGATGTGCCGCATGCTGGCCTGCCACTGGTCGCGGTCGTCCACGGTGGGCGCACACCACAGGTCGACGCCCTTGGCGTACATGGTGGTCCGGAACAGCGGCATGTAGTTCTCCCAGCAGATCGCCGCGCCGATCCGGGCCGCGCCGGTGTCGATCACCGGGAGCGTGGAGCCGTCGCCCTGGCCCCACAGGTACCGTTCCGCGGCGGTCGGCATCAGCTTGCGGTGCAGGCCGAGATAGCCGGTGGGGCCGAAGAACAACGCCACGCAGTACAGGGTTCCGCCCTGCCGCTCGACCGCGCCGACCACGGCGTGACAGCCCAGTTCCCGGGTCAGCGCGGCGAGGGACTCCACCTCCGGCCCCGGCACGTCGATCGCCGCCGCGTGGTAGCGGCGGAACAGCTCGCGGCCGGCGTCGGTGCGCCGGCCGACCGTGATGTCGAAGTCCAGGGCCTTGGGGTAGCCGCCGAGGAACGCCTCCGGCAGCACGACCACGTCCGCGTGGGCCTGCCGGATCAGGTCCTTGGCCCGGGATAACGCCGCCGGCGTGTCGAACAGCGGGGCCGAGGCCTGGACGACGGCCGCTTTCACGGTGGGCATGCCGACGACGCTAGTACGATCTTGCCCGTTTGTGGACGGTCAGAGCGACTCGCCTCGGACCAGCTTGGTCAGGCGGCGGATGTCGGCGGCGATGCGTCGGCGGTCGGCGGGGGAGAGCTGCCCCAGGGTGCGGCTCTGCATCTCACGCAGCCGGCGCCGGGCGGCGCGCAGCTGCTCCCGTCCGGTCTCGGTCAGGGCGACCAGGACCAGCCGCTCGTCCTCGGTGCCGCGGCGGCGGAGCACGAGGTCCCGGGTCTCCAGCTGCTTGATCATCCGGGTCGCGGTCGGATGGCTGACGCCGGCCAGCCGGGCCAGCTGGCTGACCGGCAGGGACTCCTGGTCCAGCAGGGGATCGAGCAGGTCGGCCTGGGCCAGGGTCAGCGCGCCCTCCCCGACGGCGGCGGTGCGGCCGCGGCGCATGGCCGCGTAGAGGGCGTCCGCCGCCGCGGCCAGCTCCTCGACATCGGGTTCGCTCATGTGAGTATATTAGCATCACAAAGGTTAGCAAGCTAAGGAGTTGGACGATGTCCACACGGCTTGACGTGCACCATCACCTGATCCCGGCGGCCTTCGAGCCCTTCGCCGCCACGCCCCGGCCGGCCTGGTCGGCCGCGGCCTCCCTGGCCTGGATGGACGACCACCAGGTCGCCACGGCGGTGCTGTCGGTGTCGTCGCCCGGCATTCCCACCGTCGCCGAGGGCGGCGGTCCCCGGCTGGCCCGCGAGCTCAACGAGTTCACCGCCGAGCTGGTCAAGGACCACCCCGGCCGGTTCGGGCTGTTCGCCAGCCTGCCGATGGCCGACCACGACGCCGCGAGCGTGCTCGACGAGATCGGCCACGCCTTCGACACCCTCGGCGCCGACGGCGTCGTGATGATGTCCAACAGCCGTGGCGTCTACCTCGGCGATCCGCGCTGGGAACCCGTCTGGGCCGAGCTCGACCGGCGTCGCGCCGTCGTGTTCATCCACCCCACGGTCACCGCGATGTCACCCTTGGACGGCGTCAACCCCGCCGTGGTCGATTTCCCCGCCGACACCACACGCACCGCCGTCGACCTGGCCGTCAACGGCGTGCTCCGGCGGCACCAGCAGGTTCGGATCATCCTGTCCCACGCCGGCGGGTTCCTGCCCTACGCCGCGCAACGCTTCGCCACCGGCATCCCGATGCTCGGCTCGCCGCTCGCGGCGGAGGACATCATGGCCGACTTCAAGCGTTTCTACTTCGACACGGCCCTGTCCACCGGCCACGACACGCTCAAGCTGCTCACCGGATTCGCCGCGCCCGGCCACGTGCTCTACGGCAGCGACTGGCCCTATTCCGCCGGCGCCGGCAGCGCCTACTTCAACGGCCTGCTGGACACCGCCGATCTCGACCTCGACGCCGTCAACCGCGGCAACGCCGAGGCGCTTTTCCCCCGTTTCGCCACCGTCGGGGCATGATCACGGTTCCGACCGGCTTCGCCCAGGCCATCATCCGCCGCGAGGGCGAGGCCGGCCGGGCCTGGATCGCGTCGCTGCCGGCCATCGTCGAATCGTTGCTGCGCCAGTGGTCGTTGGCGCCCGACGGGCCGGCCACCCATGGCAGCGTCGGCCTGGTGCTGCCGGTTCGGCCCTCGGCGGTCATCAAGGTTTCCTTTCCCCATCCCGGCAACGTCGACCAGCCCGACGCCTTCGCCGCCTGGCAGGGCCGTGGCGCCGTTCGACTCCTCGCCCGTGACGACGATCAGTTCGCCATGCTGCTGGAACGCGCCGGGCCCGACACCCTCGCCTGCGTCGCCGACGACGAGCGGGCCGTCGGCATCCTCGGCGAGCTCTCCCGCCGCCTCGCCGTCCCCGCCCCGGCCGGCCTGCCGCGGCTGGTCGACCAGTTTCCGTTGTGGGAGGCCGAGTTCCTCGCGGCCGGGCGGCCGGTTCGGGTCCTCGACGCCGTTCGGGAACTCGACCAGCGCGACACCGTCGTGCACGGAGATCTGTGGGACGCCAACGTTTTGGCCGGCTCGCGTGAACCCTGGCTGGCCATCGATCCCAAGGGCTGCGCCGGCGATCCCGCCTACGACGCGTTCACCGTCATCCATGGTCCACGCCTGATTTTGGCGCCCAATCACTTGTGGTGGCTGGACTTCTACTGCGAAGCAGCCGGCATCGACCGCGAGCGTGCCCGCCGGTGGTCCCTGCTGCGTGCCCACCAGTCGGCCCTGTGGGGCCGCGACGGCGGTGACCCGGACTGGCTCGTCCGGGCCACCGACCAGATCATCGCGGAGCTCGGCCCAGCCTGATCATGTTCCACGACAGGGCCGGCAGTTCGGCCGTCAGCTCGCCGTCCACAATGGACGCGCCGTCGATCCGTCGCGGCCGCACCCGGTCCGGCTCGGCGACGGTGTTGGTCAGCGACCGGTCGTCCTCGGCCAGCGCCACGTGCTCGATCACCTGGAACTCTTGTAGAGCGCGGAGATTCGCCGTGAGCCCCAACGAATCCTCGACCGAACGGTTCACCGCGAACAGCGTGACGTCGTCGCCGTCCTGCGTGGCCACGGCCTCCAGCAGCGGCACATCGCCGAACCGGGCCGTGTCGTAGCGCGGCGAATCTGGTTCCACCCGCAGCACCCGTCCCCGCGCGTGCTTGGCGGCGTGGGCGAAGGGATAGAAGATGGTCTGACGGCACGAGCCGCCGCCCGGCTCGGTGAGGATCGGCGCGATCACGTTGGCCAGCTGGGCCTGGCAGGCCACGCCGACTCGATCGGCGTGGCGCAGCAAGGTGATCAGCAGCGAGCCGACCACCACGGCGTCGGCCACGTGGTAGTTGTCCTCGATCAGCCTGGGCACCCGCTCGGCGGCCAGGTTCCTCTCGCCGACGAACCGGCTCATGTACCAGACGTTCCACTCGTCGAACGACAGCCGGATCCGCTTGCGGTTGCGTAGCTTCGCGCCGACATGGTCGCTCGTGGCCACCACGGCGTCGATGAACCGGTCCATGTCCACCGCGCTGGCCAGGAAACTGCCGAGATCGCCATCGCGCTCCTCGTAGTAGGCGTGCAGCGAGATGTAGTCGACGTTGTCGTAGGTGTGTTCGAGGACCGTCGCCTCCCACGCGCCGAACGTCGGCATGCCGCTGTGCGAACTCCCGCAGGCCACCAGTTCGATGCTCGGGTCCACCATGCGCATGGCCTTCGCCGTCTCGTTGGCCAGTCGCCCGTACTCGTGCGCCGTCTTGTGGCCGGTCTGCCACGGGCCGTCCAGCTCGTTTCCGAGGCACCACAACGAGATTCCGTGCGGCTCCGGATGGCCGTGCTTGGCCCGCAGGTCGGAAAGCATTGTGCCGCCGGGGAAGTTGCAGTACTCGACCAGGTCCGCCGCCTCCCGCACGCCCCGCGTGCCCAGGTTGACGGCCATCATCGGCGCCACCCCGGCCTTGCGTGACCACTGCGCGAACTCGTTCAGGCCGAACTCGTTGGTCTCGATCTGCCGCCACGCCAGGTCGAACCGGCTCGGCCGCTCGCCGCGCGGGCCGACGCCGTCCTCCCAGCGGTAGCCCGACACGAAGTTGCCGCCGGGATAGCGGACCACCGTCACGCCCAGCTCCCGCACCAGTTCCAGCACGTCGGCGCGGAAACCGTCCTCGTCGGCGGCCGGGTGCCCCGGCTCGTACACGCCGGTGTAGACGCAGCGGCCCATGTGCTCCACGAACGAGCCGAACAGCCGCGGGTCCACGTCGCCGACGGCGAAGCCCGGGTCGAGCGTCAGTCGTGCCTGTCGCACCGTGTTGTCATCCTTTGATCGCGGTCACCAGCTGCCGCTGGAACGCCAGGAACAGGGCCACCAGCGGCAGCCCGCCCAGCAACGCGGCCGCCAGCACCTGGGCGTAGCGGACTCCGTAGGAACTCTGCACGGTCGCCAGGCCCACCGGGAAGGTCATCAGGTGCGGGTCGCTGACGGCCACGAACGGCCACAGGAAGTTGTTCCACGTCGTGACGAAGGTGAAGATCGCCACCGCCGCCAGCGCCGGCCGGGCCAGCGGCAGCATCAGGCTCCAGTACACCCGCAGCCGTCCCGCGCCGTCCACCACCGCCGCCTCCTCCAGTTCCCTGGGCACGCCGTCGAAGAACTTCTTCAACACGTACACCATCGCCGGCAGCACCACCTGCGGGAGGATCAGCGCCCAGTACGTGTCGGCCAGGCCCAGCCCCACGATCTCGGCGAACAGCGGCACGATTAGCACCTGCGGCGGGATCACGATGCCCGCGATCAGCAAGGCCATCACAACGCCCCGCCCCCGGAACCGCGTCCGGGACAGGCCGTACGCCGCCAGGCTCGTCACCGCCACCGTCAACACCGTCACCGCGACCCCCACCAGCAGGCTGTTTCCCAACCACGCCACCAGAGTCCCATCGGCAAAGGCCCGTCCGAATGCGTCCAGGCCCATGCCCGGCACGACCCAGCTCACCGGGATCCGCGTGGTTTCCGACTCGGGCTTCAGGGCGGTGTCGAGCGCCCAGGCCAGCGGCACCAGCCAGATCACCGCCAGCAGCGCCGCGACCACCCTCGTCGCCGCGCTTCCCCGATCTACCCCCACTGCCGTCGCTCCGACTGCTTTGCCTGCCCCAGCCCTCACCCTCCGGCCGCCCTGGACCCGCTGCGCCGTGGCCGCCCCCTTCATCGCTCCGCCTTCGTCAGCCGGAAATGCAGCAGCGCTACCGCGGCGATCAGCGCGAAGAACACGTAGGAGATGGCCGAGGCGTAGCCGATCCGGAACCGCGTGAAGCCGCTCTCGTAGATGTACTGCACGATGCTGCGCACCCCGGGGATGCCGCCCTGCCCGCTGAGCAGGTAGATCTGGTCGAACACCTTCAGCGACGCCAGCACCTGCAACACGATCACCAACTGGTGGGTGCGTGACAGCAACGGCAGCGTGATCCGGCGCAGCTGCTGGAACGGCGTCGCCCCGTCCAGCGCCGACGCCTCGTAGAGCTGGCGCGGAATTTCCTGCAATGCCGCCAGGTACAGCAGGAACCCGAAGCCGGCGGTCCACCACACGGTCGTGATGACGATCGACGTCATCGCCATGCCGTCGGTGGACAGCCAGCCCACCTCGCCCAGGCCCAGCCGGGTGAGCAGGTCGTTGATCAGGCCGAAACCCGGTTGGTAGAGCCAGCTCCAGATCAGCACCACCACCGACACCGGCAGCAGGTACGGCGCGAAGAACGCCAGCCGGCACAGCCAGCGCTCCGGCGTCGCCCGGTTGGCCAGCAACGCCATGGCCAGGCCGACCAGCACGATCGCCGGTGTGCTGACCACCGTGAAGATCAGCGTGTGGCCCAGGGAACTCCACACCGCCGGGTCCCCGAACAGCTCGACGTAGTTGGCCGCCCCGACGAAGTCGGCGTGCCCGGTGATGCCCTCGTCGGTGACGCTCGCGCCCAGCCCGATCACCATCGGCACGATCAGGAAGGCGGCGTAGAGCACCAGGAACGGCGCCACGAACCAGAATCCCGACCGCTTCATGACGGACTCGGCGTGTTCTGCAGGCGTGCCAGGGTCGTCTTGAGCTCACCCAACGCCGCCTCCGGCGTCGTCGTGCCGCCCAACACCGCGCCGATCGTGGCACCCGCCGAGCTCTGCAGGTCCGAGGCCGCTCCGGCGAACCACACCGGCGGATCCAGCTCCGCCTCCGCCCCCGCTGACCGGTAATTGGCCTGTGGCAACAGGTTCAGGTATGCCGACGAGGTCGCCACCGGCTGGTACGCCGGAATGTGCCCGCCGCGGGCCCAGGTCAGGCTCTGGCCGACCAGCTCCGCGATCGCCGCCACCGTTCGGGCCGTCCGCGCCGGATCTCGCTCCCGCTGGTGCGGCAGGACGAACGAGTGCGAGTCGGCGTGCACCGCCGGCCGGTCATAGACCTGCGGGAACGGCGCCACGTCGAACGGCGTGCGCTGCTCCTGGAACGTCGGCAGCTCCCACTCTCCGTTCCAGAACAAGCCCGCCTGCCCGCTGCCGAACAACGCCACCGCCGCGCTGTTGTCCGTGAACCTCGCCGTGGTGCCGATCTTCTCCAGCAGCCGCAACGCCGTCAGCGCCTTGCCGTCGTCGAGCAGACCCTGGCCGTTCTGCTGTCGGTACAACGTCCAGAACAGCCGCCACGGGTTCACGTCCCGCGCCGCCGCCAACGCCAGCCCCGCCTTGCCGAACGCCTCCAGCAGCTCGCGCTCGCCCCTCATCGGCTTCAGCTTGCCGTCCTGCAACAGCCCCGCCTTGCCGCACAGTTCCGTGTTGTAGAACAGGACCAGCGGATGCGTGTCCAACGGCACCGCATACGTCCGGCCGTCGTGCCTCGCCCTGCTCCACACCGCCCCCGGGAACCGATCCTGGCTCAGGCCGTGCTCCGCCAACTGATCGTCATCGAACGGATCCAGCAGCCCCAACGGCGCGAACCCCGGCAACCGCGACAGATGCATGACCGCCAGATCCGGCGCCCTCCCGCCCGCCGCCGCCATCGCCAGCTTCGTGTAGTACGGCGTCCCCCAGGCCAGCGTCACCGCCTCCAGCCGGGTGCCGATCGCCCCGACCATCTCCGTCATCCTGGCCCCGTCGCCCCCGCTGAACAGGTTCCAGTAGGCCAGCCCCGCCGGCCCCGAACAGCCGCTGCCCACCCCACCCGCCGCCGCCAACGCCGCGCCGGCCAGCAGGAACCTCCGACGGTCCACGACGGCCTCCCCGGTGCTCTGCCCCTCGTTCCCGGTCCTTCGCCCTTCGGTCTCCCAGCGCTGCCCTTCGCCTTCGGTGCCTCGACGGCCCTTCCCGATTCGGGTGGCGTCCTTCGGCGACCGCGCCGTTCTCGGTTCCGCTGGTGCCTCGGCACCCGGTGGTCCCCCGACCCTCCGGGGGCCTCGGCACTCGTCGGTGTTCCCGATTCCAGTTGTGGCGCTCTGTTCCTGGTGTTCTGCGTGCTGTTCCCGCCGCCCGGTTTTCAACGTTGTAAACCGGGCTGTCGCGAGAGTAGCCGTACAGTCGGGTGCCAGGGAAGATGGCGATGGCAGAAGGAGGTGCGGGTGGGCGCCAGCCTGAAGGACGTGGCCAGACTGGCTGGGGTCTCGGTCAAGACGGTCTCGAACGTGGTCAACGACTACCAACACGTCAGCGAGGCCACCCGCAGCCGCGTCCGGCAGGCCATCGACCAGCTCGGCTACCAGCCCAACCTGACCGCCCGGCACCTGCGCTACGGCCGCTCCGGCATCGTCGGGCTGGCCCTGCCCGAATTGGGCATCCCGTACTTCGCCGAGCTGGCCGAGCAGGTCATCGGGGCCGCCGAGCGGGAGTCCTGGTCGGTGCTGATCGACCAGACCGACGGCCGCGGCGACCGGGAGCGGCTCACCTCGTCCGGGGCCCGGTCCCGGACCATCGACGGCCTGATCATCAGCCCGCTGGCCCTGGACGCCGAGTACCTCGCCGGGCTGCGCGCCGACCTGCCCCTGGTGCTGCTGGGGGAGCAGGTCGGGCCGGGCACCGCCGACCTGATCGCCATCGACAACGTCACCGCCGCCCGGGAAGCCACCGAGCACCTGATCGCCCTCGGCCGCCGCCGCATCGCCGCCATCGGCGACCAGCGCGTCTCCGCCGCCGGCACCGCCAACGTCCGCCTGCGCGGCTACCGCGACGCCCTCACCGCCGCCGGCATCGGCTACGACCCCGACCTCGTCGTGCCCGCCGAGTCCTACCACCGCCCCGACGGCGCCGCCGCCATGCGCCTGCTGCTGTCCCTCGACGAGCCGCCCGACGCCGTCTTCTGCTTCAACGACCTGCTGGCCCTCGGCGCCCTGCGCACCCTCCTCGCCGCCGGCCTCCGCGTCCCCCACGACGTCGCCATAGTCGGCGTAGACGACATCGAGGACGGCCGCTTCAGCACCCCCACCCTCACCACCGTCGCCCCCGACAAGGCCCAGATCGCCGCCGTGGCCGTCGCCATGCTGCTGGAACGCATCAACGGCCTGGACTGCCCGCCCCGCGAGGTGACCGCCCGCCATACCCTCGTGGTTCGGGAAAGCACCGCCCCCACCAACCCCGCCTAGCGAAGCCCCGTCTAGCGAAGCCCCGCATGGCCAGCCCGCCGACCCGGCCCTGGCCAACTCGGCCTCGGTCGACCCGGCGGAGTTCATCGCCGGCGGCGGCATCGTGGCGGGAACACGACACCCGCCACCCACATGGTGGGACACCGCGGCGTGCGCCTGGCTAGGGTGATCACCGTGGTCCGCGCGCTGCTCGCCCTGGTGCTGGTCGCCTCCCTCGCCGGCTGTTCGGCGGGCTCGACGGCGTACTCGTCGCCGAGCGCGGACTCGATCACCATCGGCTTCACGGCCCCGCCGGCCAACCTGGACTTCACCCGAACCGACGGCGCGGCGATTCCGCAGGCCCTGCTCGACAACGTCTACCAGGGCCTGGTGCGCCTCGACGCCAACGGCGCGATCGTGCCCCAGCTGGCCACCTCGTGGACGGTCAGCCCGGACCGCCGCACCTACGACTTCCAGCTCCGCCCCGGCGTGACGTTCACCGACGGCGAGGCGTTCACCGCCGACACGGTCAAGTTCAGCATCGACCGGGTCAGCACGAACTGGACCATCTCGCTGAAGTCCGCGATGGCTGTCGTCGACCACGTCGAGGCCGTCTCGCCGACGCACGCCCGTGTGGTGCTCAAGCAGCCCAGCAACGGCTGGCTGTTCTCCATGGCCGGCCGCGTCGGAGCGATGTTCGCCCCCGACGGCGTCGGCAACCTGGCGACCACGCCGGTCGGCACCGGCCCGTACCAGCTCGACCGCTTCAACCGCGGCGACTCCATCGTGCTGAAGGCCAACCCCGGCTACTGGGGCCCGAAACCGGCCTACGCCCGCGTGGTCCTCAAGTACTTCCAGGACCCGACCGCGCTCAACAACGCCTTGCTGAGCAACGGAATCGACGTGATCAGCTCCGTGCAGGCGCCGGACGCGCTGGCCCAGTTCGCCAGCGACGAGCGGTTCACCACCATCCAGGGCACCACCACGGCCGAGGTCGTGCTGTCCTTCAACGACGCCAAGGCCCCGCTCAACGACAAGCGGGTCCGCCAGGCGCTGACCTACGGCATCGACCGCCGCGCCCTGCTGGACACGGCCTGGGCCGGCAAGGGCCTGCTGATCGGCAGCATGGTGCCGCCGTCGGATCCCTGGTACGAGGACCTCTCCACGGTCTATCCCTACGACCCGGCCAAGGCGCGACAGCTCCTCGCCGACGCCGGCCAGCAACACCTCACTCTCCGTCTGCGCATTCCCACTCTCCCGTACGCCGTCGACTCCGCCCAGGTGATCCGCTCCCAGCTGGCCGCGATCGGTGTCACGGTCATCATCGAGGAACTGGACTTCCCCGCGGTCTGGCTCAAGCAGGTCTTCACCGGCCACGACTTCGACATGTCGATCGTCGCCCACGTCGAGGCCCGCGACATCGCGACCTTCGGCAATCCCAAGTACTACTGGGGCTACGACAATCCCGCCGTCACCCAGCTGCTGGCCGCCGCCGACACCGGCACGCCCGAGCAGCAGATCGCGGACATGAAGCAGGTCGCCCGCACGATCAACGCCGACGCCGCCGCCGACTGGCTTTTCCTGCTGCCCAACCTGATCGTCGTCAAGAAGGGCATCACCGGCATTCCGCCGAACCAGGTCGGCGAGTCCTTCGACCTGTCGGCCCTGGGGAGGTCCTGATGGGATCGTCGGCCAAGGTCGGTGTCCTCATGTCCCCGACCATCGGGAGGTCGTGATGGCGCTGCTGCGCAAGGCCGGCGTCTTTCTGCTCACAGTGGCGGTCGCCTCCTGTGTCGTGTTCGCGTTCATGGCCGTGCTGCCCGGTGATCCGGCCCAGGTCGCCCTGGGCGTCAACGCCACGCCCGAGCTGCTGGCCCAGACCCGGCACGCGTTCGGCATCGACCGGCCGCTGCCGGTGCAGTACCTCGACTGGATGGGCGGCCTGTTCACCGGGGACTTCGGCCGGTCCTACGTGACCGGCGACGCGATCGGACCGCAGTTGGTCGACCGGTTCGAGGTCACGCTGTGGCTGGTCGGCGCGGCCACCGTGGTGGCGGTGCTGGTCGCGGTGCCGCTCGGCGCGCTGGCCGCGGCCAGGCACCGCAAGGCGTCCGGCACGGTCGTGACCGGCCTCAGCCAGCTCGGCGCGGCGATTCCCGCCTTCCTGGCCGGCATCGTGCTGGTGGAGATATTCGCTGTGTCGCTACGCATCCTTCCGTCCGGTGGGTGGACACCTCCGGACGCGGATCCGGTGGCGTTCCTGAAAGGCCTGGTGTTGCCGGCCCTGTCGCTCGGCCTCGTGCAGGCCGCGGTGCTGACCCGCTATGTCCGCTCGGCGGTGCTGGAGGTCCTGCGCGAGGACTACCTGCGCACCGCGCGGGCCAAGGGTCTCAAGCCCGCGCAAGCCCTGATACGGCACGGACTTCGCAACGCCGCGGTGCCCGTGGTGACGGTGCTCGGCCTCCAGTTGGCGACCCTGCTGATCGGCGCGGTCGTGGTGGAGCGGGTGTTTGTCATCCCCGGCCTGGGCAGCATGCTGCTCGACGCCGTCGGCAGCCGCGACCTGATCGTGGTGCAGGACGTGGTGATGGTGCTGGTGGCGGCGGTGCTGGTGGTCAACCTCCTCGTCGATGTGCTGTACACGGTCATCGACCCGAGGCTGCGGAGGGCGCGGTGAGGAACCTCGTGATCGGGGCCGTGCTGGTCGGTCTGATCGTGCTGGCGGCGCTGGTCTCCTTCCTGTGGACGCCGTTCGACCCGACGCAGGTCGACGCGGCGCTGCGGTTGCAGGGCCCGAGCGGGGCCCACTGGCTGGGCACGGACCGGTTCGGCCGCGACCTGGTCAGTCAGCTCATGGTCGGCGCGCGGACCACGCTCTACGTCGGCATCGTCGCGGTCGGCGTGGCCGCGCTCGTCGGCACGCCGCTCGGCGTGTTCGCGGCCGCCGGCCCGCGCTGGTTGGGCGAGATCGTGTTGCGCGCCAACGACATCGTGCTGGCCTTCCCGGCGCTGCTGCTGGCGATCATGTTCGGCGCCGCGTTCGGCGCGAGCACGCTCACCGCCATGATCGCCATCGGCATCGCCACCGTGCCGTCCTTCGCCCGGCTCGCGCGGGCCACCGCGTTGCAGGTGCTGAGCACGGAGTACGTGCTGGCGGCCCGCTCGGCCGGCCGCACCGGGCTGGCCATCTCGGTGCGACACGTGCTGCCCAACATCGCCGGGCTGGTGATCGTGCAGTGCTCGGTGTCGTTCGGCATCGCCGTGCTGGCCGAGGCCGCGTTGTCCTACCTGGGCCTCGGCACGCAACCGCCGACGCCGTCCTGGGGGCGCATGCTCCAGGAGTCACAGGAACTCCTGGCCGTGCAGCCGAGGCTGTTGATCGTGCCGGGCGTGGCGATCGCGGTCGCGGTGCTCGGCTTCACGTTGCTGGGCGACGGTCTACGCGATCGCCTCGACCCCCGGTTGGAGGGCCGCCGTGCTCAAGGTTGACGGTCTGCGTGTCGCGGCGGGCGACCTGCCATTGGTCAGTGATGTCTCCTTCACGGTGGGCGGCGGCGAACGCGTCGGCCTGATCGGGGAATCGGGCTCCGGCAAGTCGCTGACCGCGTCGGCGGTGTTCGGGCTGCTGCCCGACGACGTCACCGCGGCCGGCTCGGTTCGGCTCGACGGTGTGCGGGAGGACCTGGTCGGGGCCCCGGAGAGCGTGCTGTCGCGGCTGCGTGGCTCGCGACTGGCGATGGTGTTCCAGGAGCCGATGACCGCGCTGAACCCCTCGATGCGGGTCATCGACCAGGTCGCGGAAGCCCGGCTGATCCACCGCGCGGCCGTGGATCGGGCCGCCGCGCGCCGGGATGCCTTGCGGCTGTTGGAACAGGTGCGCCTGCGTGATGTCGCTGAACTGGGAAAGGCCTATCCACACCAACTTTCCGGCGGGCAACGGCAACGCGTGCTGTTGGCCATCGCTCTCGCCAATGACCCGGACGTGCTCATCTGCGACGAGCCTACCACTGCTCTCGACGTGACGGTCCAGGCTCAGCTGCTGGACCTGATTGTCAAGGGAGTAAAGGAAAGGGACGCCGCGCTGCTGTTCATCACGCACGATCTCGCCGTGGTGGCAACGGTGTGCGACCGAGTGCTGGTGATGTACGGCGGGCGGATCGTGGAGTCGGGACCGGTGGCCGAGGTGCTGACCGCGCCGAAACACCGCTACACCAAGGGTTTGCTCGACGCCTCAGACCTGGAGTCCGCGGACGAGAGCGGCCGCCTGCACGCCATCCCCGGCGCTGTTCCGGCGGCGGGACAGTTCCCCGGCGGCTGCGTGTTCCGCACCCGCTGCTCCCGTGCCGACGACCGGTGCGGCGAGCAACCGCCCTGGTTCGGCGAACCCGCCCGCGGGCACGCGTGCTGGCATCCGGTCGGAGGTGAGGAATGATCAGGATCGAGAACCTCGGCCGCGTCTACCACCGGTCGCGGACCTCGCCGTTCGGCCCGCGGGCCGAGGTGCACGCGCTGCGGGACGTGTCGTTCGAGGTCGAGGCCGGCCGGCGGTTCGGCGTCGTCGGAGAGTCCGGTTCCGGCAAGTCGACGTTGGTGCGGCTGATCGCCGGCCTGGACCAGCCGACCACCGGCACGGTCACCTTCGACGGGCAGCGGGTGGACGGTCGCCCCGAGCGGCAGCTGTCGTTCCTGCGGCGCGATCTCCAGGTCGTGTTCCAGGACCCCATGGGCTCGCTGGACCCGCGCATGCGGGTGCGCGACATCATCGCCGAACCGCTGGTGGCGCAACGGATCCCCGGCCGGAGCGAGCGGGTCGCCGAGGTGCTCGCGGCGGTCGGGCTGCCGGCCGACGCCGGGCGTCGGTTCCCGCACCAGTTCTCCGGCGGGCAGCGGCAGCGCATCTCGCTGGCCCGGGCCCTGGCGCCTCGGCCCAAGGTCCTGGTGGCCGACGAGCCCGTCAGCGCGCTGGACGTCTCGGTGCGGGCGCAGATCCTCAACCTGCTGGCGGACCTGGTCGAGCAGTTCGCGCTGACGCTGGTGTTCGTGTCCCACGACCTGTCGGTGATCCGGCACGTCTGCGACACGGTGGCCGTGCTGCGCAGCGGCGAGCTGGTCGAAATCGGTGATGTGGAACGGGTTTACCGCACGCCGGAGCACCCGTACACGCGTCAGCTGGTGCGGGCCGCCCCGACGCTGCGCGGCGCGCTGTCCGGCGTCACGGCGGCGGATCTCATCACGCAGTGAAGGCGGCCTTGAGTGCGGCAGCGGCAGCAGTGACCGCCTTGCTCCCGGTCGTCCACGAGGTTCCCGCCGGCAACTCGGTCATGATCGCCACCGCGTAGGGCATCGTCGGGCCCAGACCGACCATGCCGGTGGTGTTGAGCACCGTCGTCGACCGCAGCAGCATCCAGCCCTGTTTGATCGCCCAGCTGGTCCCGGGCAGGCCGTCGGGGATGCCGAAGTACTGCTGGAACCCGTCGGCGGCGGTGGACGCGGCGTCGCTCATGCCGGTCAGCAGCACGTCCTGCGCCTGCGCCGGGACGTCGTCCTGGATGTACTGGTAGGTGGTGACGACGTCCTGCGCGGACATCGTCGTCTCGCCCCACTGCGACGGGTCGTCCGGCGGCTGCGTGCCGGTCAGCCCGATCAGCGACGCGGCGCGGCTGACGATCGAGTTGCCGCCGTCCTTGACCCACAGCGAGTTGGCGATGTTGTCATCGCTGTAGGAGATCATCCGCTCCAGCTCGGCGGAGGTGGCCGCGTCCGGCGTCCAGTTCTGGCTGTGCAGCAGGTCGATGGCGATGAGCAGCTTCACCACGGACGCCGTGTACATCGGATCGTCGGCGTTGTAGCTCGCGACGGGCTGGCCGGTCTGGGTGTCGACGGCCAGCACACCGACCTCGCTGCCCGGCGCGATGCTGTCCACCGCCTTGAGCACGAGCTGCCCGATCTCCTCCGGCGGCACCGTCGGCGTGGGTGTCGTCGTGGTGGTCGACGGCGTTGTCGTGGTGGGTGTCGGGCTGCTCGTCGTGGCCGAGGGGATCGGTTCGCGCTCGGCGGCCAGCGTCGCCGTGACCGGCGTCGAGGCCAGCAGGACGACGCCGACCGCGACGGTCGCCGACAGCAGGGCCAAGGTGGCCGGAAGACGCTTCATGCCTGGTCAAACGGGGTGTGACCGGCGGGCATCCCCGTCGATTGGGAACCGACAGAGTCATTTCACGAAGCTCTTAGAGTCGATTGCTCGCCGACAGATTCCCTTCACGATGCTCTCAGGAAGCACGCCCGGGAGGCCGTCGCGCCGGGATTGTCAGACCCCTCTGCGAGGGTGGGGGCATGAACGAGATGATTCGCGGCACGGCCGCCGGAGTGCCGTTCCTGGCCCGTCCGCCCGAACGAGCGACCTCGACGACGCCGCTGGTGCTCGGCTGGCACATGATGGATCCGCCGCGCAGCGAGGCGGCGATGGCGGCCGCGGTGCCGATGGCCGCCGTGCCGGCCTGGCGGGTCTACCTGGGGCTGCCCGAGCACGGCGAACGCGCGCCGGCCGGCGGGCAGCAGGAGATCACGCGTCGGGCCGCCGAGGACTATGTGCTCAAGCTGATCGACCCCGTCGTCAGCGCCGCGTCCGGCGAGTTCCCGGTCGTGCTGCACGCCTTGCGCTCGCGGCTGGAGACCGACGGGCCGCTCGGCCTGTTCGGTGGCTCCGCGGGCGGCGCGGTGGCGTTGCAGGTGCTCACCGAGCAGGACGTCGACGTGACCGCGGCGGCCCTGGTCAATCCGGTGGCCCAGCTGGAGAAGGTCGCCGACGGCGCCTCGAAGTGGTTCGGCACGCCGTATCCGTGGACCGCCCAGTCCCGTGCCGCCGCGGCGCGCCTGGACTTCGTGGCCCGGGCCGGCGAGCTCGCCAAGCGGCATCCTGACCTCGCCCTGCTGCTCGTCCGCGGCGACCGGGACGAGCCTGAGTTCCGCGAACCGCTCGGCGCGCTCGCCCGGGCGCTGGACGCCGAGTTGGTCGACGTCCCCGGCATGGAGCACTCGTTAGCCGCCGAGATCGACGCCACGCGCGTGGACGCGGCGTTCAGCGACTGGTTCCGCCGTCACTTGATTCCGCCGTTGCTGTAGAGCAGCTGGCCGTTGATCCAGCCGCCCTCCGGCGAGCACAGGAACGTCACCAGGTTCGCGCAGTCCTGAGGCGTGCCCATCCGACCGAGCGGCGTGTCCCGCTCGACGCCACTGCGCTGCTCCGGGGTCATCCAACCGGTGTCGATCGGGCCCGGATTGATCACGTTGGCCGTCACGCCCAGATGGGCCAGCTCGTGGGTCGCGGCGAGGGTGATCCGGTCCAGCGCGCCCTTGCTGGACCCGTAGGGCATGTTGCCGACGGTGTGGTCGCTGGTGAACGCGAGGATCCGGCCACTGCCGTGATCACCGCGGAACCGCTGCCCGAACTCCTTGACCAGCAGCCAGGTCGCCCTGGCGTTGACCGCGAAATGGAGGTCGAAACTCACAACTGAAGTGTCGAGCAGCCCCGAGTCCACGCCCTCGCAGTGGCACATCACCAGCGCGGTGACGGCGCCGAGCGCGCGTTCGGCCTCGTCGAACAGCCGGGCCGGGACGGCGGGGTCGCTCAGGTCGGCCTCGATCGCCGTCGTCCGCGCGCCGAGCCCGGTCATCCGATCGGCCAGTTCTCGCTGCGCGTCCGGCTCGGCGCCCCACGGCATCTTCTCGTCGTAGGGGCTCCAGTGGCTGATCGCGACGTCCCACCCGGCCCGGGCCAGGTCGACGGCCACCGTCGCGCCGATTCCCACCGTGCGCCCGACCCCTGTCACCAGCGCTGTTCCCCGTGTGGTCATGGGACCAATCTGGATCACCGCGCGGCGTCGTGGCGAACGGTTTTCCCGGGGTCGAACCTGAGGATGATCTCAGCCCATCCGACGAGCGACCGGGGTTTGACGCGAGCGCAGCACCGGACCGGGCACCATGGGCGGCATGACCACGTTCCACGACCTTCGGGTCTTCCTCGGGGCCGTCCGCCGCCAGCCGGCCGCCGTCGGCGCGATCGCCCCCAGCGGGCCGGCCCTCGCCGGGCTGCTGGCCACCGTGGTGCCCAGCACCGGCGCGCCGACCGTGGTGGAACTGGGGCCGGGCACCGGCTCGGCGACGAGGGCCGTGCAGCGGCGGATCCCGGCCGGTGGCCGGCACCTGGCCGTGGAGCTCGACAGCACCCTGGTCGAGCACCTGCGGTCCAGCTACCCGCGGCTGGACGTGATCCACGGAGACGCCTCCGAGCTGGGCAAACTGCTCGCCGACCGCGGCGTCGAGGAGGTCGACGCGGTGATCAGCGGCCTGCCCTGGGCGCTGTTCCCGCCGGACCTGCAGCGCGCCATCCTGCGCCAGGTCGGCGCGGTGCTGACCCCGGCGGGGGCGTTCACCACGTTCGCGTACGTGCACGCCCTGGGCATGAGGCAGGCGCGGCAGTTCCGGGCGCTGCTGGACCGCAGCTTCGACGAGGTCATCGTGTCCCGGGTGGTGTGGGCCAACGTGCCGCCCGCGATCAGCTACGTCTGCCGGCGGCCCACCATGGGCGATGATGCTGGCTGACCTGCTCACCGGCCTGCCCGGGCCGCTGGTCGTGCTGGCCATCGCCGTCCTGGTGGTCGCCGAGGCCGCCCTGGTCATAGGTGTCGTGCTGCCCGGCTCCAGCGCCCTGCTGACCCTCGGCGTCTTCTCCGACAACGGCGTGGTGTCGCTGCCGGTGGCGCTCGCCGCCGGCACCGTCGCCGCACTGGCCGGCAGCAACCTGTCGTTCGCCGCCGGCCGGTACCGCCCTGGGGCCCTCAGCAGCCGCTGGCTCGCTGGGGCCAAGGGGAGGCGCGCTCGGGCCGTGCTGAGCCGCTCCGGCGGCTCCGCCGTGCTCATCGGGCAGTGGGTCGTCGGGGCACGCACCCTCACTCCCCGCTTCGCCGCCGCTGCCGGCCTGTCCTACCGCCGGTTCTTACCGTGGAACCTGCCGTCCGCGGCGGCGTGGGGCCTGGTGTGGGTCGCCGTCGGCTATGGCGCGAGCGAGGCGTACCAACAGTGGTCCTGGGTCGCCGTCGTGGCCGCCGTCGCCCTGCTGGCCGTCCTCGTGATGCTCGGTCGCCGCGCTCTCGACCGTGTCGACGCCCTTCAGGAGGCGTGACCGGCGACCACGTCGATGTCGGCGAGCAGGCGTGAGCGGGTCTGCTCCGAGCAGAAGGCCGCTCGGGCGGCGTTGCGGGCCAGCTCGGCCAGGTCGGCCGGGCCGAGGCCGAACGCCTGGTGGCACAGCAGGTATTCGTGGTTGAGGGTGGTGCCGAACATGCCCGGGTCGTCGGTGTTGAGCGTGACGGTCACGCCGGCGTCCAGCAGCCGCGGCAGCGGGTGCTCGGCCAGCGATGGCACTGCGCGGGTGCGGAGGTTCGACGTCAGCGACACCTCTACGGGGATCCCGGTCTCCGCGAGGTGCTTGAGGAGCTTCTCGTCGCTGGCGGCGCTGACGGCGTGCCCGAGGCGCTCCGCGCCCAGATCATGCAGCGCCGCCCAGATCTCCTCGGGGCCGGTGGTCTCGCCGGCGTGCGGCACGCTGTGCAGCCCGGCGGCGATCGCGCCCTGGAACGCGGCCCTGAAGCCGGCGCGCGGGAACGGCGCCTCCAAGCCCGCCAGGCCAAGGGCCACGGTGCCCTCGGGCCGCTGGTCGAGCACGTAGTCGAGGGTGCTGTAGCCGTCGCGGTGGTCCGACGGCATCGGCACGTCGAAGATCCACGCCAGCTCGACGCCGTGCTCGTCGAGGGCCTGCCGCCGGCCTGCGACCAGGGCTTCGGACAGCATCTCCGGGGAGACGCCGTACGGGAAGTGCGCAATCGCCGACACGGTCACCTCGGCATACCGCACGTTGTTGGCCGCGAGGTCCCGTGCGAGTCCCAGCAGCAGCGTCCGCACGTCCTCGGGCGTGGTCACCAGCTTGTTCACCGCGCTGTAGACGGTGATGAAGTGCGGGAAGTCGCGGAACTCGTAGTACTGCTCCAGTTCGGCCCGCTCGGTCGGCACGTGCCGCTCGGGATGACGGCGGGACAGCTCCAGCACCGTGTCCAGCGACGCCGCCCCGACGAGGTGGACGTGCAACTCGGCCTTGGGCAGGGCGGCGACGAAGGCCTCGATGTCCATTCAGTCCGTCACCAGCCCCGTCTTGTACGCGTACGCCACCGCCTGCGCCCGGTCCCGCAGGTTGGCCTTGGCGAACAGGTGGTTCACGTGAGTCTTCACCGTCGCCTCGCTCACCACGAGCTTGCGGGCGATCTCCGTGTTCGACAGGCCCGCCGCGATCAGCCGCAGCACGTCGATCTCACGCGGCGTCAGCCCGTCCACCGGCTCCGCCACCTTGGGCGGCTGGCCGCCGCCCATCGCCGCCGCCACCAGCCGCCGCTGTATCTCACCGTCCACTGTCGACTGCCCCGCTGCCGCGGCGTGCAGGGCCCGTGCGATCGCCTCGGCGTCCGCGTCCTTGGTGAGGAATCCCCGCGCGCCCGCCTGCAACGCCGACAGCACACTGTCGTCGTCGGTGTACGTCGTGAGCACCACGACCTCGGTGTCCGGGTACTCCGCCCGCACGCGCCGAGTCGCCTCCACCCCGTCACACCTCGGCATACGCAGGTCCACCAGCAGCACGTCCGGTCGGTGCGCCGCCACCAGCGCCACCGCCTGCTCCCCGTCCGCCGCCGCCCCCACGACCTCCACGCCCGGCAGCAGCTTCAACAGTGTCACCAGGCCCTCGCGCACCACCGTCTGGTCGTCCGCGAGCACCACTCGCAAAGCACTCACGCCGGCACCACGAGGCGCACGCGCCACCCGTCTTCCATCGGCCCCGTCTCCAGTTCTCCGCCGATCAGCTCGGCGCGTTCACGCATCCCCAGCAGACCGTAGCCGCCGCTGGTGGCGTGCGCGGGCGGCTTGCCCGGATGATCGGTGACGGTCAGCACCGTGCGCCCGTCCTTGAAGTCCAGCACCGCGTCCACCCGCGCGCCCGGGGCGTGCTTGCGCGCGTTGGTGAGCGCCTCCTGCGCCGTGCGGTACAGCGCCGACGCCGCGTCCGCCGGCAGGTCGCGCGGCTCGCCGTTGATGGTCAGGTCCGCGGGCGCGCCTGTCTCCAGCCGGAACGCGGTGACCAGGTCGGCGATCGCCCGTGCGTCCGGCACCTTGTCATCACGCAGCGCCGCGACTGCCCGGCGCGCCTCGGCGAGGCCGTCCGCGGCCAGCTTCTGTGCCTTGGTCACCTGATCGATGACCTCCTGCGACGCGTTGTCCCGCTGCAACATCAGCCGTGTGCCCTGCAACGTCAGGGACAAGCCGGCCAGCGAGTGCGCCAGCACGTCGTGCACCTCGCGGGCGATCCGCGCCCGCTCCGCCAGCGCCGCCGCGCGCGCGTGCTCCTCGACCACCTGCTGCCGGCGGGCCAGCAGCAGTTCCGCCTGCTCCAGGCGTTCCTCGCGCCCCTGCCGGTTGACCGTGAGCAGCACCAGAGCCAGCACACCGAGCGTCAGACCCAGCGCGGCCAGCCAGTTGAAGCTCTGCAACAGCATCGGCAGCGCCGCGGCCACCAGCGACAGTCCGATCACGACGTAGCCGAGCGGGGCCGGGCCGCGATAGCGGACGGCCATCCGGGCCGTCCAGAACGGCAGCCCGTAGACCAGACCGTTCGAGTGCAGCAGCAGGATTCCGACGGCTGCGGCGGCCATCGCGACCA
Source organism: Kutzneria sp. NPDC052558 (assembly GCF_044547355.1). Classification (NCBI taxonomy): domain Bacteria; kingdom Bacillati; phylum Actinomycetota; class Actinomycetes; order Pseudonocardiales; family Pseudonocardiaceae; genus Kutzneria; species Kutzneria sp. NPDC052558. The sequence goes on along the minus strand of NZ_JBIUAG010000004.1, from coordinate 399,262 downwards.
GGCCGATCTGCGACGCCACCGGCGGCATCCGCACCGGCCAGCGCAGCGGCAGCAGCGTGACGTTGCCGATGATGACGACCGCCGCCAGCACGATCAGCAGCGGCAACTCGTCCGACGGGATGGGCTCGCCGCCGAGAACCAGCCGGTGCGGCAGGAACAGCGTCACCACCAGCACCGCGGGCAGCAGCCGGATCGCCGAAAAGGCCCCGTGCGCCCGGTCGGGCGGCACGAAGCCCTGTTCGTCGAACATGGTCGTCATCATCGCAGGTTCTAGCGGCGCGGCGCGGCCACCGCGAGCGGCAGCCGCTGCTGCTGCGCCCGGAGGTAGATCACCGCGTTCTGGGCGGCGATGGTGGCGCCGAACAGCAGCAGGATCGTCGCCGAGGTCAGCGTGCCCTCGACGCCCAGGGACTGGCCGAGGAAGGCGGCGCCGACCCGCACGCCGATCGTCGCCAGCCACAGCACCAGGGTCAGCGCGGTGCCCTTCTGGAACAGCGCGCCGTCCCGCAGGCTGAGCCGGGTGGAGGCGCCCCGGGCCAGGCCGAGGCCCACCACGAGCACCGCGTCGAACAGGAAGAACAGGATCTCGCCGGGGCGGGCGAGGCCGATCGCGGAGGCCGCCGAGCCCAGTCCGAGCACGATCAGGATCGCCGGCATCAGCACGAGCGACCGTGCCGTGACCACCGACCCCACCAGCTGCTTGCCGAGGACCCGCAGCACCACCAGCGCGCCGATCAGGATGAACACCAGCGTGGACATTTCGCCTTCTCCTCGATCTCCTTGTGCCGCTCCGGCACGGGTCCAAGACTCGTCCCGCGCGGCGCGGATTTCGTCGGTCCCCAGGTGGGAGCGGGGTTGAATGCGGTATCAACCCGTGGGTGGAGGACAGGAGGGCTGGATGGCCAACGAGCGGTTGAGGGTCGCCGCGTACGCGGTCTGCGTGCGGGACGGCGCGGTGCTGCTGGCCCGGTGGGTGGGGCCGGAGGGCAAGCTGTGGACGTTGCCCGGCGGCGGCATCGAGCACGGTGAGGACCCGTTCCACGCGGTGCGCCGCGAGGTCGAGGAGGAGACCGGCTACCAGGCCGAGGTGCAGAGCCTGCTCGGCGTGCACACCATGCGCCGCCGGTATGCCCGCAGGTTCGGCGGCGAGACGGATTTCCACGCCCTGCGCGTCGTCTACGAGGCCCGGATCGTCGGTGGCGAGCTCCGTGACGAGATCGACGGCTCGACCGACAAAGCGGCCTGGATTCCGCTGTCGGAGGTGGCCGCGCTGGCCAGGGTCGACCTCGTCGACACCGGCCTTGAGCTGCACAGATCCCGGCCGTCCACGGGTCACCTCGGCCATTAGCACACATCCCGGCCGGCCCCGGCGGAAAACGACCGGAAACGGCCGAGTTGTCCACAGGGCCCGAGTTGTCCACATCTCGATCTTCACGGCCCCGGTCGCGGTCCGGCGTGCGAGCAGTGTGGCGGCATGGACACCGCCGCACGCCCCAACCAGGACCAGGTCGTCAAGCTCGCCGACGCCGGCGCGCTGATCGCCGCGACCCCGTCGCTGTTGGGCTTCCACCCCGCCAACTCGTTCCTCGTCGTGTCGCTGAGGAACAGCATCGTCAGCCACACCGTGCGAGTGGACGTGCCGCCGCCCGAAATCCACGCCGCGGTCGTCGGACGCCTCATGCGGCCGGTACGGCAGGCTCAGGCCGAGCACGTGGTGCTTCTGGTGGTGTGCGCCGATCGCGATCCGGCGCACCGGGCCCTCGTGCGTCGGACGGTCGCCGCCATGACCGCCGCCGGCATACTCGTGCTGCACGCCCTGTGGACACCCGCCGCCATCGGCGGTGCGCCCTGGCGCTGCTACCTGCATTCGGACTGTCAGGGCGAGGTGCCCGATCCGGCCGGGACCGAGTGCGCCGCCGCGATGACGCTTGCCGGACACGTCACCTACGAGAGCCGAGACGACCTCGCCCGGCTCCTCGAACCGCCCGAGCCCGAGCGCATGATCAGGCTCAGCAGCCTGCTCGACGTCACCAGCCAGGCTGGCCGCGCGCTCAGCGCCGAACACCTCGCCGTCGTTCGCGCCACCGTCGAGGCCGGCGCCCGACCGTCCGCCGACGAGGAGTTCGTCCGGCTCGCCCTCGCCCTGTCCGACCCGCGGGTCCGCGACGCGTGCCTCGGCTTCACTCTCGACCCCGCGACCATGCCCGCCGCCGAGAAACTCTGGCTCCAGCTCACCCGCCACCTTCCTCCGCCCGAACGCGCCGAGGCCGCCTCCCTGCTCGCCGCCTCCGCCTACCTGCGGGGCGACGGCGCCCTGGCCAACGTCGCCCTCGAACAGGCCCGCAACTCGCAGGCCGACCACAACCTCACGGGTCTGCTCCAGGGCGCCATCGAGTACGGCATGCCCCTCGCCCAGATCCATCAAGCCCTTACGGACGCCGCCGTCGACGCGCAGATCGACATCGCCACCGAGCGCAACGGGACGGTCGACGAGGCCACTGACACGGCCGCCCCGGCCCGTCCTTCGGACCAGCCGGCCGATTCCTCGGGAGAACCTGCCGAGGCGGCCGGGTCCGATGGCGCGCCGGCCGACGATCCCTCGGCCTGACCTGTCCCCGCTGGCGGGCGGTCCTGCCAGCCCGGCACGCGAACTCGGTGGTGTAGCGGCGAAATCCGCCGGCCCGCCCGAGGAACGAGACCACACAGGCAAGGAGCACGACATGTCCACCTGAGGCCGGTGAACCTCCTGCCGGACGGCCCCCGGCAGGCGCCGCCCCGAGCCGCGCCCGCCGCGACATCCCGCTGTCGCGCGAACGGCACGGGGCCGGCCGGGACCCGCCCCGCAGCCCGGGTCCCGGCCCCGAACCCGGATGGCCGGACGATCGGCTTGCCCGCACCACCTTCGTCGTCCGGCCGCCATGCCTTCTGCCGATCGGATACGGCAGAAGTGGCCGCGCCCCCTCGCGTCGCAACCCCTCACCGGCGCGTCCGGGGGCGGGGCCGGGCTGGGACCCGCCCTGGTCAGGCGGGCCCCAGCCCACCGGTTCAGCCCACCGGTCCAGCCCGACTAGGTTCCACCCAAGGCGATCGACACTCGGATCGCCTGCCCAGCCCTCGGATCACCGTCTGTCGGTGGATCCACCGGTCGCGGTCAGGGCAGCTCATCGCCTGCTGACGACCGAACCGGGCTATAGCCGTTGTCTGCCACCAGGTCTGGCACACGGTGTGCTGTCGAAGGCGCGGTCCGATCCCGTGCGCGTGACTTCGATGCCAACCGTGGCCTGTCTTCTGGTGGGTTTCTCAGCCGATAGACGATTCCGGGCCGCACTGCTCAGGATCGCGGTCGCCGCCCAGGGGCGATCCGGTCCGGAGCCGGGGCCCGTCCATCGACCACGGGTCCCCCGCCGACGGTTCGCCGTTGCCTCTTGCTCAGGCCGGCGGCGACGGGCCGGGGCCCGGCCGGTGGTGGACGGGCCCCGGGACGAGCGGCGCCGATCAGAAAGGTGGTGGTGGATCAGGAGAACAGTTCGGCGATCTTGCGCACGGCGTTGACGTCGCCCTGCACCAGCAGAGTGGTGATCACGGTCTCCTCCCAGGCCGGCAGCTCGTCGCGGATCTTGGCCGCGGGACCGATCAGCGCGAGGTCCTCGACCATCCTGGTGGGCACGGCGGCGATCGCCGCCTTCTTGTCGCCGGCCAGGTACAGGTCCTGGATCCGATCGCATTCGGCCTCGTAGCCGAGGCGGGCGATGGCGTCCCGGTGGAAGTTGGCGCCCTTCGCGCCCATGCCGCCGATGTAGAGGGCGAGCATGGGGCGGATGAAGTCCGCGGCCTGCTCCACGTCGTCGTGCACCAGCACCGGCACGCTCGCGGCGACCTCGAAGTCGTCGAGGGTGTGTCGGGCGCCGGGGCGGCCGAAGCCCTCGGCCAGGGCGGCCCGGAAGAAGCCGTCGACCTTGGGCGAGTAGAACAGCGGCAGCCAGCCGTCGGCGATCTCGGCGGCCAGCGCCACGTTCTTCGGGCCCTCGGCGGCGAGGAAGATCGGGATCTCGGCGCGCAGCGGGTGCACGGTGGACTTGAGCGGCTTGCCGAGGCCGGCGCCGCCCGGGTAGGGCAGCTGGAAGAACTCGCCCTGGTAGTCGACGATCTCGCGGGCCACGACCTTGCGCACGATGTCGATGTACTCGCGGGTGCGGGCCAGCGGCCGCGGGTAGGGCTGGCCGTACCAGCCCTCGACGACCTGGGGGCCGGACGCGCCGAGGCCGAGCACAAAACGGCCGCCGGACAGGTGGTCCAGGGTGATCGCGGCCATGCCGGCGGCGGCCGGGGTGCGGGCCGACATCTGCATGATGTTGGTGGCCAGCTTGATGTTCCTGGTCGCCGCGCCCCACCAGGCCAGCGGGGTGAGCGCGTCGGAGCCGTAGGCCTCGGCCGTCCACACCGAGTCGAACCCGAGGCGGTCGGCCTCGACCACGGCCTCGGCGACGCCGGCCGGCGGCCCGGACGACCAGTATCCCGTGTGGTAGCCGAGCTTCACTGCTGACCTCCTTGCGGGGCGGGCACGACGCCGTCGGCGACCAGTCCGGCGAACACCGCGTCGCTCAGCGCCATGGCCGCCGACTGGGGGCGCACCATCACCGTGAACGTGGCGATCCGGCCCTCGTCGTCGAACTGGATCATGTCGATGCCGTGGATCTGCTTGTCGCCGACCCTGGCACGGAACACCAGCACGCGCGACTCCGCGTCGCCCTCCACATCGCCGGACAGCTCGCCGACGTAGCGGAAGTCCTCGAAGGTGCGCAGCAGCACCGTGAACAGCGCGCTCACGGTGGGCAGGCCCTCGAACGGCCGGAACTTGACCGGGCTGTGGAACACGATGTCCTCGCGGAACAGCTCCACGATGGCGTCGTGGTCGCCCTGCTCGACCGCCGCGCGCAGCCGGGCGGTCGACCTGGCCGCCGGTGTGTCCGCGCTGGTGGAATCCGCGGCCCGGGTCTCGGCCGCTGGGGTGGTGGACACGGTAGGCCTCCCTAGTCATAAAATTGACTAGTCGCAGTCTTGCCTAGTGTGCCCGCGCCGGTCAAGGATTGAGCCGGCCACGGCCACGGCCACGGCCACGGCCACGGACGCGGCCACGGACGCGGACGCGGATGTGGACGCGGATGTGGACGCGGATGTGGACGCGGATGTGGACGCGGATGTGGACGCGGATGTGGACGCGGATGTGGACGCGGATGTGGACGCGGTGTGGCCACGGATGTGGATGTGGTTGGGCGTGGATGTGGTCGCGCGTTGTGGCGGCTGCCGGCGGCAGTGGCCGGACCTGGGCCGACCGCGGCCGAAGACCGTCCGGTCGACGGTGCGGGGCGAGGGCCTGCGGAGATGAGCGGGCGGGAGAGGGAGGGCGGCCGATGGCGTTGCGGCATGCGGTGCTGGCTGTGCTGCTCGGCGGTGAGTTCAGCGGGTACCAGCTGGCCAAGGTGTTCGACACCGGCGTGGCCAACTTCTGGTACGCGGCGCCGCAGCAGCTGTATCTCGAGCTGGCCAAGCTGGAGAAGTCCGGCCTTGTCGACGGTCGGCTGGTGATCCAGCTCGACCGGCCCAACAAGCGCGTCTACACGGTGACCGAGGCCGGGGTGGCCGAGCTCCTCCGGTTCGCCGAGACGGACGCCAAGCCCGCGGTCATCCGGGACGACCTCCTGGTCAAGGTCCACGCAGTGGACCGGACCGATGCGCGGGCCGTGGTCGCGCAGCTCGAGGAGCGGGCGGTGCAGGCCGCCGCCAAGGTCGAACTGTTCGACGGCACCCTCCAGGCCCTGCGCGGCGACCTCGACGAGGACACCTTTCTCGCCACCGGTGAACGCGTCGGCCCCTACCTGACCTGCCTGCGTGGCAAGCGGTTCGAGCAGGAGAACCTGGACTGGTGCCGCCGCAGCGCCGACCTGATCCGTGCCCGCTGGGCCGCCGAGATGCGGGACCCCGGCACGGAGTAGCGGCAGGGGTCGGAAAGTGCTTGCCGGGCAAGGAAACCAAGGGGGGCTGCCCGACCGGGAAGCCCGGTGTGTGGAGAGAAGCCTGGCAGGCGGTGCTGTCGCGGCTGTGCTCGGCACAGGCGAACGGGCTCCGGTGGTGGTTCGATGGTGATTGGGGCACAAAGCAAACGGCCCGCCGGATGCCGGCGGGCCGTTGCGCGGTGACGGTGTTGCGTGGTGGCGGGGCTCAGACCAGGGCGGGGCGGTCCCACTTCTCGCCGAGGAGGTGCTCGGCGAGGAAGGCGAGGACGGTCTCGTACCAGACCTTGGAGTTGCCCGGGGTGAGGATCCAGTGGTTCTCGGTGGGGTAGTACAGGAACTTGGCGGGCACGCCGTGGCGGACGAGGTCGAAGTAGAGGCGGATGCCCTCGCCGATGGGGACGCGGTAGTCCTTGTCGCCGTGGATGACGAGCATGGGCGTGCTGATGTCGGCGACGCGCAGGTGCGGGGAGTTGGCGAGGATGCGTTCGGTGGACCGAAGGGGATCGGTCATCTCCCGCATCCAGTAGAACGACGCGTCGGTGGTGCCGGTGAAGGCGTCCAGGTTCCACAGCGACGCGTGCGTGACGATGGCGTCGAAGCGGTCGGTCTGGGTGGCGATCCAGTTGGCCATGTAGCCGCCGAAGGAGCCGCCCATGGCGGCGGTGCGGCCCTCGTCGATGTCGGGTCGTTCGACGGTGACGTCGGTGATGGCCATCAGGTCGGTGTACGGAGCGCCGCCCCAGGAGCCCCAGCCGGCCTGGATCATGTCGCGGCCGTAGCCGGTGGACAGGGCGGGGTCGGGCATGAGGATGGCGTAGCCCCGAGCGACCAGCAGCCACGGGTTCCACCGCCACGACCAGGCGTTCCAGCTCATCATGGGACCGCCGTGCACCCACAGGACCAGGGGCGCGGGCGAGTCCTTGGAGGCCCCGGCGGGCAGGGCGAGCCAGGCCCGCACGGCGCGGCCGTCGGCGACGGTGGTGGAGACCTCGGTGAGCGTGCCGGGCAGTGACTCGACGACGCCGGGCGCGGGAAGGAAGGCGGGATCCTGCTCGGTGGCGACGGGGTCGAGCCGGACGGGCTGCGGCGGATGGGCGATGGAGTCCCGCAGCGCGTAGAGGGCGGAGCCGTCGGCGGCGACGCAGAGCCCGCTGTAGTGCCCGTCGCCGGTGAGCCGGGTGATCTCGCCGGACTCCAGGTCGAGCCGCCACAGGGGACGGTGGCCGGAGCGGTTGGCGAAGAAGTAGACGACCCGGCCGTCGGGGGAGACGGAGGGATCCTCGGACCAGTCGGGGAAATCGGCGGTCAGCGGCCGTATGGCGCCGTCGGCCAGGGTGATGAGCACGAGGTCGTAGCGCGGGCTTTCCTGCTCGGTGGACTCGGTGCCGCGGATGGCGATGACACCGGAGGAGTCGGGCAGGAAGACGGCGTTCGAGTACGCGTACGCGGGACCGTCGCCGAGGGTGCGGTCGGCGGCGAGCTCGCGGTCGCCGGTGCCGTCGGAGCGCACGACCCGAAGCAGGTCACGCTGGCCGTAGGCGGCGGTGATCTCCTCGCTGACGCCGTACACGACCCACTGCCCGTCGGGGCTGACGACCGCGCCGGAGACCGGGTGCGGGATGTCCCGGGTGAGCTCGACGACGTCGGTGACCCAGTCCTCGCCGGTGATGGCGGGGGCGGAGACGACGCGCGGCCGGTCGGGCCCGAGGTCGTGGTCCCAGTACCGGACCGGGTAGGCCTCGTGCAGGATCGCGGTCACGCCGGCGTCCTCGCGGGCCTTGCGGCGCTCCTTGTCCTCGTCGCCGACGGCGGCGCCGTGCAGCGCGGCGGTGGTGACGACGAGGGTGCCGGCGTCGCGGGCAACGCAGACCCCGGAGACGCCGCCGGCCGGGGCGTACACCTGCCGGGCCTCACCGGAGGACGGCAGCAGCCACAGCGCCGAGGTCTCCTTGTCGTCGCCGGGCTTGGCCTCGGCGTTGGCCCGGGAGCTCACGAACAGCACGGAGCCGTCGGGCGTGAACACCGGCGAGGACTCGCCCTTGGCGGCCCGGGTGAGCCGGCGCGCCGGCCGTGAGCCGGCCGGGTCGACCTCCCACAGCGCGGACTGCCAGCTCTTGCCGTCCGGCGCGAGCTCCGCGGTGGTGGCGACCAGCCGCGTGCCGTCCGGCGACAGCGCGAGCGAGCCGATCCGCGGCAGCTTGGCCACGGCGTCCAGATCGGTGAAATCGGTCATTGCTCAGTCCCCCCGCCTGGCGCGGGCGAACGCCCACGCGTCGCCGACGATCGACGCCAGGTCCTCGTGCTTGGGCTGCCAGCCCAGTTCCTGCCGGGCCCGCTCGCTGGAGGCGACGAGCACGGCCGGGTCCCCCGCCCGCCGCGGCGCCACCTCGGCCGGGATCTCGTGCCCGGTGACCTGCCGGCAGGTGTCGATCACCTGCTTGACGGAGAAACCGAAGCCGCTGCCCAGGTTGTAGATGCCGTGCCGGCCGGGCTTGGCGTGCTCCATCGCCAGCAGGTGCGCCTCGGCCAGGTCGAGCACGTGGATGTAGTCGCGGACGCAGGTGCCGTCCTCGGTCGGCCAGTCGTCGCCGTACATCTGGACCTTCTCGCGCTGGCCGAGCGCCACCTGGAGCACGATCGGGATCAGATGCGTCTCCACCGCGTGCCGCTCGCCGAGGTGCTTGACCTCGGGGGCCACGTACGCGCCGGCCACGTTGAAGTAGCGCAGGCTCATGCCGGCCAGGCCGTGCGCGGTGGCGAACGAGGTGATGGCGTAGTCGATGGCCAGTTTGGTCGCGCCGTAGGTGTTGGTCGGCCGGGTCGGCGTGGTCTCCACGATCGGGACCTGCTCGGGCTCGCCGTAGGTGGCCGCGGTCGAGGAGAACACCAGCCGCTGGGTGCCGTTGTCGCGCATCGCCTCCAGCAGCCGCAGCGAGGTGACCACGTTGCCGTTCCAGTACTTGGCCGGGTCCTGCATGGACTCGCCGACCAGGGACTTGGCCGCGCAGTGCAGCACACCGTCGAAGCCCTCGGCCAGCAGCGGCCCGGCGACCTCGGCGATGTCGCCCTCGACGAAGCGCACCCCCTCCGGTACGGCGTCGGCGTGCCCGGTGGACAGGTCGTCCACCACCACGACCTCATGGCCGGCTTCCACCAGCCGCGCCGCGCTCACGCTTCCGACATAGCCAGCTCCGCCGGTGACGACCAGCTTCACGCGTCTCAGCCTCTCGATTCAGGTGTCGCAGGGGAAGGGATCAGGGAAGGCAGGGAAGGTCTGACGTGACGACGGTATCGAAGGCGGGCGGCGGCGTCGGGCGGAGGTGTCGAAGGCGGGCGGGGGAGGGGATGTGACCGGGACCGGTGTCCAGAGTGGGCCGCGCCCGGTGAGCTGGGCGGAAAGTGGCGGGACCAGGCCTCAGGATCGGTGGTGGGGCACGGTGCCCGGGAGTTGGTGGGGCAGTCGCCAGGGCGCTGAATCGTTGAGTGCGGTGCCTGGGGTGGTCGCGATGGGGACAGGGCCGGCAGTTGTGGCGGTGGTGGGCGGGGCGCCCGTGGGGACGGGGGCGGAACACGAACGTATCCCCGCCACGGGGGTGGCGGGGATACGTCGAAAGGCGGGAAAGGGTGCGCCGGCTACTCGTCGCGGCCGGCGCCGGGGGAGGGGACGCCGGCGAAGAGGCGGGGAGGGGTGAGGGAGTGGGCGGCGTAGGCGTCGAGGACGGCCTGTTCGACGGCGGGGCGGACGGAGGCGTGGATGAGGGCGATGGCCGAGCCGCCGAAGCCGCCGCCGATCATGCGGGAGCCGAGGGCGCCGGCGGAGAGGGCGGCGTCGACGGCGACGTCGAGCTCCAGGCAGGAGACCTGGTAGTCGTCCCGGAGGCTGACGTGGGAGGCGGTGAGCTCGGGACCGATGGCGTCGAGGCGGCCGGACTTGAGCTTGTCGACGACGGACAGCACCCGGGCGTTCTCGGTCACGACGTGGCGGACCAGGGGCTGGAGCTCCGACGGCAGCTGGACCAGGGCGGCGTCCAGGTCGGTGACCTCGCGAAGGGAGGGGAGTCCGAGCAGGGAGGCGGCCTGTTCGCAGCCGCGGCGGCGGTCGCCGTAGCCGGAGTCGACGAGGGCGTGCTTGGCCCGGGTGTCGATGACCAGCACCTCGAGGCCGGCGGCCTCGGCGTCGAAGGCGACCTGCTCGGACTCGCCGGAGCGGACGTCGAGGAACAGGACGTGCCCGGCGACGCAGCAGAGGGAGGCGGTCTGGTCCAGCAGACCGGTCATGGCGCCGACGAACTCGTTCTCGGTGCGCTGCACGAACCGGGCGATCTCGGGCCGGGTGGGCGAGCCGGGCTGGTCGACCTCACGGCCGGCCAGGCCGAGCAGGGCCAGCGCGGTGGCGCACTCCAGGGCGTGCGAGGACGACAGGCCGGCGCCGGTGGGCACGTTGCCGGAGACGACGAGGTCGGCCCCGGCCAGCTCGAAGCCGTTCTCCCGCAGCACCCAGGCCACGCCGGCGGGATAGGCGGCCCAGCCGGTGACGGCGCCGGGAGCGAGGTCGGCGATGACCGCGGGATCGGCGGCCTGGAGCTGGCCGTCGTCGCCCAGGGTGGCCACGGTGAGCACGCCGTCGGTGCGCGGGGACGCGGCGACGGCGGCCCGGTGCGGCAGCGCGAAGGGCGCCACGAAGCCGTTGTTGTAGTCGGTGTGCTCGCCGATGAGGTTGACGCGGCCCGGAGCGGACCACACCCCCGCGGGGGCGTGGCCGTGGAGCTCGGTGAACGCTTTTTCAGCCTTGTGGACGGAGGGAGAGGGGGTCTGGGGGCTTCGCCCCCAGGAAGTGTCATCGGGGCGACCGCCGTGGTTCGCGCTCTCCGCGAACACACCTTCCCCAGCGTTCGCCCGGCTCAACGGGCCGTAACCAGGACAGCGTGGGCGACAGAGGCGTCGATCTTGGCCACGGCGCCGAGCCCGTGCACCTCGACCACCGCGGCGGCGGCGGGACCGCCTTGCACCTGCACGGTGTTGCCCGGGATCAGGCCGACCGTCTTCAACTCCGCCATCAGCTCCTCGTCGATCTGCACGTGTTCGGCGATGCGCCGGACCTCGACCTGGCCGCCGCCGCGGCGGGCGACCTCGTCGACCCGGACCAGCCCGGGCTCGGGCGACGGGGCGGGCTTGCCGCCCTCGCCCAGCTTGTCCAGCCCGGGAATGGGGTTTCCGTACGGGGAGGTGGTGGGGTGGCCGAGCAGCGCCACGAGCTTGCGCTCGACGGCCTCGCTCATCACGTGCTCCCAGCGGCAGGCCTCGGCGTGCACCTGCTCCCACTCCAGCCCGATGACGTCGACCAGCAGCCGCTCGGCCAGCCGGTGCTTGCGCATGACGGCGATGGCCAGCTCGCGGCCGGCGTCGGTGAGCTCGAGGTGGCGGTCGCCGGCGACGATGAGCAGGCCGTCGCGTTCCATCCGGGCCACCGTCTGGCTGACCGTGGGCCCGCTCTGGGCCAGGCGCTCGGCGATGCGGGCGCGCAGCGGCACGACGCCCTCTTCTTCGAGCTCGTAGATGGTGCGCAGGTACATCTCGGTGGTGTCGATGAGGTCGTTCACCAAGACTCCAATCGGCGGAGGCTGCGGCCAACGGGGCCGGCAGGAGCCGATCCGATGGTAACGGGCCGTCGGGACGGCCGGGACTGTCGGAGGCTGCGGAACGGGGGTGTGTGGTGGTCTGAGGGCACGGGCCCGGCGGCCGGGCGGCGGCCCCGCTGGGTGGTGGGCATGGGCCGCCTCCTTCCGCTTTCTTGACGGCGCGGGCGCGCTCCCGGTTCAGGGGTCGCGAGGTCGCCACAGCCGTTCCCGCACGTGTGGGGTCAATATTAATGGGTGACACCGACAAGGTCCGTGCCGTATGCGGCGGGTTACCTGGTCGTGGCCCACGGCGACCGGGCAGGATGGCGGGGTGCGTGCCTTGATCACCCCTACCGAGCTGGCCGGTCTCGCCGAGGCGCCGGTGCTGCTGGACGTGCGCTGGCGGCTGGCCGGGCCGCCGGCCGTCGAGGACTATCGGGCCGGCCACCTGCCGGGCGCGGTGTTCGTGGACCTGGACCGGGACCTGGCCGAGGCGCCGGGCGCGGGCGGTCGGCATCCGCTGCCGACGCCGGAGCGGTTGCAGGCGGCGTTGCGGGCCGCGGGCGTGCGGCGAAATCACCCGGTCGTGGCGTACGACGCGGGTGACGGCTCGACGGCGGCACGGGCCTGGTGGCTGCTGCGCTGGGCCGGCCACGCGCAGGTGGCGGTGCTGGACGGCGGCTACGCGGCGTGGACGGCGGAGGGCCGTCCGGTCGACACCGAGGTCCCGACGCCGGTGCCGGGCGACATCGAGGTGACGCCGGGCCACATGCCGGTGCTCACGGCCGAGGAGGCGGCGGAGCTGGCGCGCACCGGCGTGCTGCTGGACGCCCGCGCGCCGGAGCGGTACCGCGGCGACGTGGAGCCGATCGACCCGCGGGCCGGGCACATCCCGGGCGCGGTGAACGCCCCGTTCGCCGGCCACATCGGACCGGACGGCCGCTGGCACACGCCGGAGGAGCTCAAGGCCCGATTCGTCGAGCTGAAGGTCCAGGAGGGCCACGTCGGCGCGTACTGCGGCTCGGGCGTGACGGCGTCCTCGGTGGTGCTGGCGCTGGAGGTGGCGGGCCTCGGGACGGCGCCAATGTACGCCGGCTCCTGGTCGCACTGGTGCGTGGACCCGCAGCGCCCCGTGGAAACCGGTTGACGGTGTTTTCGGCCCCGCCTCCGGCAGGGCGGCTCGGCCGAGCGCTCTCGTGGGTGAAAACGGTTGACTCGACCGTCACCATGGAGTTGTGAGCGGCCACAGGCGATTTCGACGCCCCTCGGTGTCCCGGGGGCGTTGAGTCGCGCGTTCTGACCGGGAGCCGAGGGGGCTAGCGGCCACCCCCAGCTCACGTCAGGACCGAACCCATGAAGCTGATGACCGCCGAACAGGTGCGCACGGCGCTGTCCGTGCGCGACCTCACCGACTCCAACCAGGGCCCGCACGCCATGCAGTTGCTGCTGGCCGAGATCGAGCAAGCCGTCGCGGCGTGGGCCGGCCTGCCCGTACGCCGACACCGCGGCAATCCCGTGGTGCCGACGGCCGACAACTACGACCGGCTCGGCTACCCGGCCGACGCGGTGGCCCGCGACGCGCGCTATTCCCGTTATCTCAGGCCGGACCTGATGCTGCGGGCGCACACCACGGCGATGATTCCCCCGCTGCTGCAAGGCATCGAGGGGGACACGCTGCTGAGCGTGCCGGGCATCTGCTACCGCCGGGACGCCATCGACCGCCAGCATGTCGGCCAGCCGCACCAACTGGATCTCTGGCTGGTGCGGAAAGGCTTGTCGGACAACGATTTCCAGGAGCTGGCCCAGGTCGTGGTCGATGCGGCGGCGCCGGGCGCGCACGCCCGGCTGGAGCCGTCCGAGCATCCGTACACCGTGCACGGCAAGGAGATCCGAGTGAACGGGGTGGAGGTCGGCGAGGGCGGCCTGGCCCGGCCGGATCTGTGCCAGGGCCTGGCGCTGGGTTTCGGCCTGGACCGGCTTCTCATGCTACGCAAGGGAATCGACGACATCCGGCTGCTGCGCTCCACCGAGCCGAGGATCGCCAAGCAGATGCTGGATCTCCAGCGCTACCGGTCGGTCTCCATGCGACCGCCGATCCGCCGGGACCTGTCGGTGGCGGTCGACGCCGAGGTGGACGCCGAGCAGCTGGGCGAGGCGGTCCGGGAGGCGCTGGGCCCGGACGCGCACGTCGTCGAGGAGGTGCGGGTGCTGTCCGAGACCGCGGGCGAGTTGCTGCCGCCGGCCGCGCGGGAGCGACTCGGGCTGCGCGCGGGCGAGAAGAACGTGCTGCTCCGGGTGGTGCTGCGGGACCTGGAGCGGACGCTGACCGACGAGCGGGCCAACGCGCTGCGCGACGCCGTGTACCGGGCGATCCACGGCGACCGGTGAAGGGGACGCCCGTGGGCCATGGGGCCCACGGGCGCTCTCAACGGACTACTTTGGCGTCTGCTCCCGTTCGCGGAGGGCCAGTGGGGCGCCGGCCAGGTCCTCCTCGTTGCAGAGCAGCTTGACGTCGTAGTACGGCGCACTCGGCGTGTCGTCGTAGTCCAGATGGATGGCGATCACGTCGATCGGCTCGCCGAGCCACTCCTGCGCCTGTCGCAGCCAGGCCGCGGCCCGTTCCAACGCCGCGGGCAGATCGTCGTCCCGGAACTCGACGGGACGGTAGGGGACCCCTTGAACCTGGTCCTTCTGATTCTTCGGGCGGGGCAGGTCGACACCGACGCCGGAGTCATCGAGATCCAGGCTGATCAGTTCCTCACTCACCCCTCAAGAGTCCACCAGGCAGGCACACCCGGGCAACCCCGGCGTCGAGCGCCTACCTTGGTCGTCATGGGCAAGCGTGCCGGAGTCGTGTGGGACGACACTCTGCTGGGCTACGACATGGGGGCCGACCACCCGCTCAATCCGGTCCGGCTGGACCTGACCATGGGGTTGGCGCGGGCGCTGGGCGTGCTGGAGGGGGTGGAGCCGCTCCGGCCGGCGCCGGCCACCGAGCAGGAGGTGCTCAGGGTTCACTCGCCCGAGTACATCGCGGCGGTGAAGGCGGCGCCGGAGTCGCCGCTGGAGGTCGGGCACGGCCTGGGCACGCCCGACAACCCCGTGTTCGCCGGCATGCACGAGGCATCCAGCCTGGTGTTGGGCTCCTCGCTGACCGCCGCCGAGCTGCTGCTGGCGGGCGAGACTGACCGGGTGGTCAACATCGGTGGCGGGCTGCACCACGCCATGCGGGACCACGCGGCCGGCTTCTGCGTTTACAACGACTGCGTTGCGGCGATCGACCGGCTGCTGGACCGCGGCGTGGAGCGGGTGGCCTACATCGACACGGACGTGCACCACGGCGACGGCGTGCAGGTCGCGTTCTACGACGACCCACGCGTCCTGACGATCTCCCTGCACCAGCACCCGGCGACGCTGTGGCCCGGCACCGGTTACGCGCGCGAGCTGGGCACGGGCGACGCGTACGGCACTTCCGTGAACGTTCCGTTGCCCCCGGGGACGACCGACGAGCACTGGCTGCGCGCCTTCCACGCGGTGGTGCCCTCGCTGCTGCGCGCGTTCCGGCCGCAGGTGCTGGTGACGCAGTGCGGCGTGGACACGCACCGGGACGACCCGCTCGCGCACCTCGGGTTGACGGTCGACGGCCACCGCGCGATCTACATGGCGCTGCGTGAGCTGTCGATCGAGCACGGCGGCCGCTGGCTGGCGCTGGGCGGTGGCGGCTACCAGCTGCGGCGCGTGGTGCCGCGGTCGTGGACGCATCTGCTGGCCACGGCGCTGGACCGCGACATCCCGGTGAAGACGGAGCTGCCCGGCGACTGGGGGCAGCGGCTGGGCGTGCCGGACATGACCGACGGCGGCGGCACTTCGTTTCTGCCGTGGTCGGGCGGTGGCGGCGATCCGGTGGACATGGCGGTGCTGGGCACGCGCCGCGCGGTGTTCCCGTTGCACGGGCTCGATCCCGATGACCCGAGAGACTGAGCATGGACCCGTACGACTATCCGAAGCACTGGGAAGCCGACGTCGTGCTGTCCGACGGCGGCACCGTCCACCTGCGACCGATCACCCCGGACGACGCGGACCGGCTGGTTGCCTTCCACGGCCGGCTGTCCGAGCGCACGCGCTACTTCCGCTACTTCGGGCCGTATCCGCGGATGCCCCAGCGCGATGTGGAGCGGTTCACCACGGTCGACCACGGCGACCGCGCGGCGTTCGTGGCGATGCTCGGGGACGACATCGTCGCCGTGGGCCGCTACGACCGGCTCGCGGGCGCGGACTCGGCCGAGGTGGCGTTCGTGGTGGAGGATTCGCACCAGGGCCGGGGGCTGGGCTCGATCCTGCTGGAGCACCTGGCCGCGGCGGCGCGGGAGAGCGGCCTGACCCGGTTCGTGGCCGAGGTGCTGGCCGAGAACGGGCAGATGGTGCGGGTGTTCCGGGACGCCGGCTACCAGATCGCGCGCTCGTTCGAGGAGGGCACGCTGCACCTGGAGTTCGCGCTGGATCCCACGGAGCAGTCCGTGGCGGTGGCGCGGGCCCGTGAGCAGGCGGCGGAGGCGCGCAGCGTGCGCAACTTGCTCACGCCGCGGTCGGTGGCGCTGATCGGGGCGTCCACGGACCACGCCAAGATCGGGCACGCGGTGTTGACGAACCTGCTGGTCGCCGACTTCGCCGGGCCGGTGTACCCGGTCAATCCCGAGCACCGGTCGGTGCGCGGGGTCCGCGCCTACGGCTCCGTGCTGGACATCCCCGACGACGTGGACCTGGCGGTGGTGGCGATTCCCGCCGCCGGCATCGAGGACGTGCTGGACGCCTGCCTGGCCAAGGGCGTGAAGGCGCTGCTGGTGGTGTCCACGGTGTCGGACCCGGAGGCGGAGCGGCGGCTGGTGTCGCAGGCCCGTGCGCACGGGATGCGGGTGGTGGGGCCGAGCGCGCTCGGCGTCGTCAACACCGATCCCGAGGTGCGGTTGAACGCGACGCTGGCGCCGAAGCTGCCGGGGCGCGGCCGCACCGGCTTCTTCTGCCAGTCCGGCGCGCTGGGCATCGCGATTCTGGCCACGGCGGCGGAGCGTGGCCTCGGGCTGTCCACTTTCGTGTCGGCCGGCAACCGCGCGGACGTCTCCGGCAACGACTTGTTGCAGTACTGGGCCGATGATCCGGCGACCGATGTCGTGCTGCTGTACCTGGAGTCCTTCGGCAATCCGCGGAAGTTCGCCCGCCTGGCCCGGAGATTGGGGCGGAGCAAGCCGATCGTGGCCGTGAAGACCGGGCGGCACGCGGTGAATCCGGGCCTGGCCGGCACGGTGGCGGTCGACGAGCTCAGCCTCCAGTCGCTGTTCGAGCAGACGGGCGTGATCCGCGTCGAGTCGTTGGGGCAGCTGTTCGACACGGCGCTGCTGCTGGCCCACCAGCCGCTGCCGGCCGGGCCGCGGGTGGCGGTGGTCGGCAACTCCACGGCGATCGGGCTGCTGGCCGCGGATGCCTTGCTGGCACAGGGGTTGGAGCTCGCCCGCGAGCCGGTGGACGTCGGCGTGCACGCCGGCCCTGAGGTGTTCGCCGAGGCCGTCCGCTCGACGGCGCAGTGCGAGGACGTGGACGCGCTGGTGGTGGTTTTTGTGCCGCCGATCGCCATGCCGGCCGCCGACTACGCCAAGGCGCTGCGCGAGGCCGCCACCGGAAAGCCTGTGGTGACAACGTTCCTGGCGGTCGAGGGCGTGCCCGACGAGCTGGCGGTGCCTGGTCCGGACGGGTCGCCGTCGCGAGGTTCGGTGCCGTCGTACCCGAGCCCGGAGCGCGCGGTGTCGGCGCTGGTCCGTGCGACCCGGTACGCGCAGTGGCGGTCCCGCCCGCGCGGCGAGTTCGCCCGCCCCGAGGGCATCGACACCGAGCGGGCGCGAGAGCTGGTGCTGAAGACCTCCACCGACGAGGAACTCGTTGCCCTGCTTGCCTGTTACGGCATCGAGGTGGTGCCGTTCCGTACCGTGTCCACTGTGGACGACGCGCTCAGGGCCTCGGACGACCTGGGCTATCCGGTGGTGCTGAAGTCCACCAGCGAGCGGCTGCGGCACCGCACCGATTTCCTCGGCCTGCGGCTGGATCTGGCCAGCGCCGAGGCAGTTCGCGTGGCGTACCAGGGATTGCTGGAGGTCTCCGGCTCGGCCGAGGTGTACGTGCAGCGGATGGCCCCGAAGGGCGTCTCCTGCCAGCTGGGCCTGCAGGACGACCCGTCGTTCGGCACGCTGGTCAGCTTCGGGCTCGGCGGCGTGGTCAGCGACCTGCTGGGCGACCGCGCCTACCGGGCCGTGCCGATGACCGACGTCGACGCGGCCGCCCTGGTCCGCGCGCCGAAGGCGGCCCCGCTGCTGGCCGGCTACCGGGGCGGCGAGCCGGCCGACCTGGCCGCGCTGGAGGACCTGGCGCTGCGCCTGTCCGCGCTGGCCGAGGACCTGCCGGAGGTGCGGCGGCTGGTGCTGGAGCCGGTGCTGGCCTCGGCGGCGGGGGCGTTCGTCAGCTCGGCGCGGATCACCGTCGGCGAACCGCCGTCCCAGCCCGACACCGGCCCCCGCCGCCTCAGGTCACTCGTCACGGATTAGTGGCGAACCGCTTCGGCGTCACGAACACGGCCGCGCGCCGGTCCTCGGCCATGACCCGGTCGTACTCGTCCAGGTCCTCGTGCTGGCCGCCGGCGGCGTGGTAGACGTCCCGCAGCAGCTGCCGCAGGTCGGTGACGCCGGGCAGCTCGTCGTCGGGGCCGGCGATCTCGGCCGGCCCGGACACCGAGATCCACTCCCAGCCGGCCCGGAACACCAGCGTGGCCTCGCCGCCGCCCCGCAGGTTGGCCAGCTTGGCCGTGTTGCCACGGGACACGAACGCCACCACCTGCTCCCCGGTGACCGGATGCGGGAACACCGCCGCGTTCAGCACCGACACGCTCGGCTTTCCGTTGGCGCGCAAGGTGACCAGCACCGCCAGCCAGTTCTCTCGGCTGGCCAGCTCGGTGACCCGCCGCAACCCCTCGTCGATCTCCACCCGTCCCACTCTAAGCTGGACAACCATGCCAACGCCCTCGCACCGCGCCGGAGAGCCCGTTCGCGCGGGCATCCCCGAGCACGGGCGCGTGCCGCGGTACTACGCGGTCAAGTCACGGCTGCTGGGCCTGATCGAGGAGCTGGGCGAGGGCGCGACGCTGCCGTCGGAGCGGGAGCTGGCCGAGCGGTTCGAGGTGTCGCGGGTGACGTTCCGGCAGGCCGTGAGCGAACTCGTGCTGGAGGGGCGGCTGGTGCGCCGGCAGGGCGCGGGCACGTTCGTCGCGCCGCCGAAGCTGGTGCAGCCGCTGGCGCTGGTCAGCTACACCGAGGGCATGCGCAGCCAGGGCGTGGAGCCCAGCCGCTACCTGGTCACCGGCGAGCACATGGCCGCCGACGAGCGGCTGGCCGCCGACCTGGGCATCGAGCCCGGCGACCCGGCCCTGCACATCGAGCGGGTGCTGCTGGCCGATTCGGAGCGGATCGGCCTGGAATCGACCTATCTGTCCGCTCGCCGTTTTCCCGATCTGTTGTCCGTCTTCGATCCGGCCACGTCGTTGTACGCGTATTTGACAGGGTCGGTCGGTATCGTGCTGGCGCACGCCGAGGAACGGGTGGAGACGGTGCTCGCCACCCCGCGGGAAGCGCTGCTCATCGGCACCAATCCGGCGGTGCCGATGTTGTTGCTGCACCGTGTGACCAGGGACGACGCCGGCGTGCCGGTGGAGCGTGTCCGTTCTCTCTATCGCGGCGACCGTTTCAGCTTCATAACACAGCTCGATTTGTGACGTTGTTTCCCTAAGGTCGTCGGCAGGACGTCAGGGGAGAGCCGTGAGTAGAACAAAGACCACTGTGCCGACCGCCCGTGGCCGGCGCGTGCCCAAGAACTGGAAGCCGGTCGGCCGTCGCGCGATCGCCGCCTCGGCGCTGATCGCCCTGGTGCTCGTCACCGATGTGGCCGAGACGATCGCCGACGTGAGCGGCGCGGCCGGGCTGGACAACGTGCTGCTGTGGGTGAACGCCGGCGTGATGCTGGTCGCCGCCGTCGCCTTCGTCATGTGGCTGTGGCGGGCGCGGGCCAACGCGGAGCTGCTGGTCGGCCCGCACGGGCAGCGCCTGACCCGGGAATGGGTCATCGGGGCGTGGATCTGCCCCGTGGTCAACCTGTGGTTCCCGTACCAGGTCGTGGTCGACGTGTGGCGGGCCAGCACGCCGAACCGGGATCGCGCCGGAGGGCTGGTCATGTGGTGGTGGGTGGCCTTCGTGGTGTCGTGGCTGTTCACCCGGTTCATCACGCTGGCCGGCATCGTCGACGCCGTGCCGCTGGTCGCCGCCTGCGTCCTGGACCTGGCCTCCGGCGTGCTGGCGCTGCTGGTTATCCGCCGCATCTCCGACTGGCAGGCGCTCACCGCGTAAGCGCCGGCCGGTCGCCTGAGCCGCGAAATGCCGGCGTATCCGTGACCTTTCGGCGGTACTGTCCCGCTCCGGGTCGGGAAGCTCGTTACCCGGAGGGGATGGAATGGAACCGAATCACGGTGCGCCGCTGGGCGCGCCGATGTCCGCTGACCAGCGGCGCAACCACCGGCAGTGGCGGTCGGTCGGCGCGATCTCGATCGCGGCGTCCGCGCTGGTCGGACTGGTGGCGCTGGTCGATGTGCTGGAGACGATCGCGGAGGCGCGGGGGCTCAGCTCGCCGGCCGGGGCGCTCGCGGTCGCCTACCTGCTGGCGCTGGCCGCCGCTGCGGTGGTGTTCGTGGTGTGGCTGTGGCAGGTGCGGTCGAACGCCGAGATCGCGGCCGGGCCGGCCACCCAGCGGCTGGGCCGGGGGTGGGCGATCGGGGCCTGGATCTGCCCGATCGTCAACTTCTGGTTCCCGTACCAGTACGTGGTCGACGTGTGGCGGGCCAGCGCGCCGAACCGGGAGGACAGCGGCGAGGGCTTGGTGCTCGGCTGGTGGCTGTGCTTCTTCGCGTCGAACGTCTGCGCCCGGATCGCCACCTACGGCAACGGCATCGGGGTGGTCTTCGTGGCCGCCGGGCTCGACGTCGTCTCGGCCGTGCTCGCGGTGCTGGTGATCCGGCGCGTCACCGAATGGCAGTCGGTCGCCCGCGCCTGACACCGTTTTTGCCTCTCCCCGGCGGCCTTGACCGGCGTACTTTGGCGGTCGGGGAGGGGACGGAAAATGATGTGCATGCCGGTTGCGGTGATCCGGCCGCCACGCGGTCTGGCCATGGCCGCGCAGATCCTGATCGTGGCCGCCGCCGTCCTGCACGCCGCCGACACCGTGGGCGAGTGGCGGACGGGGTGGCCGGCGGTGTTCGGGGCGCTGGACTACCTCGTGTTGTTCGTGGCGGCCGGCGTTTTCATCGCCTGGCTGCACCAGGCCTGGGCCAACGCGGCGGTCATCGCCGCGCCGAGGCCGATGCCCTGGAGTCCGGGGTGGACGATCGGCAGCTGGTTCATCCCGGCGGCCAACTTCGTGCTGCCGTTCATGGTGGTGCTCAGCGTCGTCGACGCCAGCGCGGGCTGGCGCACGTCGTCCCGGCGCTTCGTCGCCCTGTGGTGGCTGCTGTTCCTGCTCGCCGAGGTCATCGGCCGGGTGCCGCCGATCACGTTCTTCCATCGCGAGTACGCGGGCCAGCTGGTGGTGTCGTCCGAGGTGCGGTCCTACTCGCTGCACTCCGAGCTGCCGCTGTGGCTGGTCATGACGGCGGTCGAGGCCGTGGCGGCGACGCTCGCGGTGCTGCTGGTCCGGCGGGTCACCGACACCCAGACGGCGGCGGCGCTGGCCCGGGCCGGGGTCACGCCATAGCTGGCGGATGCCGAAATTGCTTCCCCCGGTCGTTGGGTGATCTTCATACTTTCGGCGGGGGCGCTCACACGTGAGGATTACGCACACTGCGCATTCAGTCGCTTCCGGTGACTGGATCCCTGCGGAGGTGTGTGAGTGTCACGCAATCGAGTTATCACGGGTGCGGTGGTCGCGGGTGCGACCGTCGCCGCCATGGCGGCCAGCGCGGCCGTCGCGGCGGGCCCGGCCATGGCGGCGCCGGCGATGCAGCAGCTGGCCGCGCAGTCCATGCCGTTCGGCAGCGTGGTCCGCTACCAGCAGACGATCGGCGGCGTGCCGGTGTTCGGCGGCCAGCAGGTCAACGTGCTGGACCAGCAGGGGAACGTGGTCGCCCGGCACGGCCGGACCACGCAGCGCACCGCCGGCCAGTTCCCGGCCACCGACGCGGGGGCCGCCGCCACCGCGATCGCCGACGTGGCCAAGCGCAGCGGCCTGTCGGCCGCGAAGCTGACCGCCGACACCCCCAAGGCCTACTGGTACGACGCCACCCTGGGCGGCGCCCGCGGCGAGTCGGTCGCCGTGCCCACCTACCAGGTCGTGGTGCACGGTCCGTCCATCGAGGACAAGTGGACCGAGGTCGTCAAGGCCGGTTCGCAGCAGGTGCTGACCTCGTGGTCGGAGGTCCGCGAGGCGGTCAACCGCGACGTCTGCGACGCCAACCGCAAGGTCGTGTCCGGCACCAACAACTCGGTGCGCTGCGGCACCACGTTCAAGCTCAGCCGCAAGGAAGGCGGGGCCGCCTCGTCGGTCCAGGACGTCAACAACGTCTACACCTTCTTCGGCAACGCCCAGGACTTCTACAAGAACTCGGTCGGGGTCGACCTCACCTCGCTGATCGGCGCCAACTACAACGACGGCACCGGCAAGGCGCTGCGCGGCACCGTGCGGATCTGCGTGCAGGGCGAGGACTGCCCGTACCTCAACGCCTTCTGGGACGGCGAGCAGATGGCCTTCGGCGAGGGCGTCACCACCGACGACATCACCGGTCACGAGCTGACCCACGGCGTCACCCAGCACACCTCGGGTCTGGAGGGCGGCCAAGCCGACTCCATCAACGAGGGTCTGTCCGACGTCTTCGGCCAGTTCATCGCCATCACCGCCAACGACCCCAACGTGCAGGGCTCCAACCGCTGGCAGCTGGGCGCCGGCTCCGCGATCGGCGCCGTGCGCAACATGAAGGACCCTCGCTCCTCGAAGAAGGCGCAGCCCGACCGCGTGAACGGCCCGGGCTGGGACACCGACAACCCCGACGTGCACATCAACGACGGCGTGATCAACAAGGCCGACTACCTGATCACCGACGGCGACACCTTCAACGGCCAGACCGTGCGGGGCCTTGGCCTGGCCAAGGCCATCCAGGTCTGGTGGGGCGTGGAGAACACCCTCACCCCCAGCGCCACCTTCCACGACGTGGGCGACGCGCTGAACTCCTCGTGCCAGGCCCTGGCCAAGGCCGGCGCCGCCGGCATCACCGCCGACGACTGCGCCCAGGTCGCCAAGGCCGTCAAGGCCACCCAGCTCGACCAGGACGCCGCCTGACCCCCGCCATTTTTGTGTCATGAAGGGCCCCTTACTGACGTTGGACGTCAGTAAGGGGCCCTTCATGACGTTCGGGCCCGCACACTTAAGGGTTGACTTGAGTGTTGGAGACGGTGATACTCAAGTGTGTGCTTAACCATGAGTTGGACCGGCTGTTCCAGGCGCTGGCCGACCCGACCCGGCGGGGCCTGGTCGAGCGGCTGACCCGGGGACCGGCGTCGGTGAGCGAGCTCGCCGCGCCGCTGCCGATCACGCTCGCCGCCGTCGTGCAGCACCTACAGGCCCTGGAGGCGTGCGGGCTGGTCCGCACCGAGAAGGTCGGCCGGGTCCGCACCTGCCGGATCGAGCCGGCCGGGCTGCGGGCGGCCGAGGACTGGCTGCGCGAGCGGCGCACCGCCTGGGAGCGAAAGCTGGACCGGCTCGCCGACGTACTGGACGAGGAGGAATGACATGACCGTCAAGCACTCGACGTTCACCATCGACCGGAACTACCCGCAGCCGCCCGGAAAGGTCTTCGCCGCCTGGGCCGACCCGGAGGTCAAGGGCCGCTGGCTGACGGCCCCCGGGCACCGGCACGAGCTGGATTTCCGGGTCGGGGGAACGGAAGTCGCCGCCGGCGGGCAGTTGCGGTACGAGGCCACGTACCGGGACATCGTCGACGGCGAGCGGATCGTCTACAGCGCCACGCTGCACGACGGCGACAAGCTGTCCACGGTCTCGCAGACCACGGTCGAGTTCGTCGCCGACGGCGAGGGCACGCGACTCGTGCTGGCCGAGCAGGGCGCGTACCTGGACGACATGGAGCAGCCGGAGTGGCGCGAGCAGGGCGTCAACGCCCAGCTCGACACGTTGGCGAAGGTGTTGGCGGGGTAGCCGCCGAAGCGGCTACCCCGACCAGGCGCTACTTGCCGAAACCGGCCTTGCGCAGCGCGTCGGCCATGGAGCCGTTGGCCGGACGCTCCTCGCGGCGCGGCTGTCCGCCGCCGCCACGCTTGCCGCCGCCACCGCCGCGGTTCTGATCCTGCCGCCGAGGACCGCCGCCGCCCTTGTTCTGGGCGGGACCGCCGCGCTCCGGCTCGTCCTCCAGACGCAGCGTCAACGAGATCCGCTTGCGCGGGATGTCCACGTCCAGCACCTTCACCCGCACCACGTCCCCGGACTTCACGACGTCGCGCGGATCCTTGACGAAGGTGCGCGACATCGCCGACACGTGCACGAGACCGTCCTGGTGCACGCCGATGTCGATGAACGCGCCGAACGCGGCCACGTTGGTGACCACGCCCTCCAGCACCATGCCCGGCTTGAGGTCGCCGAGCTTCTCCACGCCCTCGGCGAAGGTCGCCGTCTTGAACGCCGGCCGCGGGTCCCGGCCCGGCTTCTCCAGCTCCTTGAGGATGTCGGTGACCGTGGGCAGGCCGAACTTGTCGTCGACGAACTCGGCCGGCTTGATCGCCTTCAGCTTGGCGCCGTTGCCGATCAGCTCGGTCAGCGCCAGGTTGTTGGCGGTCAGGATGCGCCGCACCACCGGGTAGGCCTCGGGGTGCACGCTGGAGGAGTCCAGCGGGTCGTCGCCGCCGGGGATGCGCAGGAAGCCCGCGCACTGCTCGAACGCCTTGGGGCCCAGCCGGGCCACGCCCTTGAGCGCCTCGCGGGAGCGGAACGGGCCGTTGGCCTCGCGGTGCTGCACGATGTTCTCGGCCAGGCCCGAGCCGATGCCCGACACCCGGGTCAGCAGCGGGGCCGACGCCGTGTTCAGGTCCACGCCGACCGCGTTCACGCAGTCCTCGACCACCGCGTCCAGCGACCGGGACAGCTTGGTCTCGGCCAGGTCGTGCTGGTACTGGCCGACGCCGATGGACTTGGGGTCGATCTTGACCAGCTCGGCCAGCGGGTCCTGCAACCGGCGGGCGATGGACACCGCGCCGCGCAGCGACACGTCCATGTCCGGCAGCTCGGCCGAGGCGAACGCGGAGGCCGAGTACACCGAGGCGCCGGCCTCGGAGACGACGATCTTGGTCAGCTTCAGCTCGGGCCGCAGCTTGATCAGGTCGGCGGCCAGCTTGTCGGTCTCCCGGGACGCCGTGCCGTTGCCGATCGAGATCAGCTCCACCTTGTGCTGCTCGCACAGCTTGGCCAGGGTCGCCAGCGACCCGTCCCAGCGGTTGGCCGGCTGGTGCGGGTAGATGGCGGTGGTGGCCACCACCTTGCCGGTGCTGTCCACGACCGCGACCTTCACGCCGGTGCGGAAGCCCGGGTCCAGGCCCATGGTGGCGCGGGTGCCGGCCGGGGCGGCCAGCAGCAGGTCGCGCAGGTTGGCCGCGAACACCCGCACGGCCTCGTCCTCGGCCTCGGACCGCAGCCGGGCCCGCAGGTCCACGCCCAGGTGCACCAGGATGCGGGTGCGCCAGGCCCAGCGCACGGTGTCGGTCAGCCACTTGTCGGCCGGGCGGCCCTGGTTGTCGATGCCGAACCGGGAGGCGATGCGCACCTCGTAGTCGGACGGCTGGCCCTCGACCGGCTCCTCCGGCTCCAGGGTGAGGTCGAGGACCTCCTCCTTCTCGCCGCGGAACATGGCCAGGATGCGGTGCGAGGGCAGCTTGGTGAACGGCTCGGCGAAGTCGAAGTAGTCGCTGAACTTGGCCCCGGCCTCCTGCTGGCCGTCGCGGACCTTGGCCACCAGGCTGCCCCGGGTCCACATCTGCTCGCGCAGCGCGCCGATCAGGTCCGCGTCCTCGCCGAAGCGCTCGACCAGGATGGCCCGCGCGCCCTCCAGCGCGGCCGCCGCGTCGGCGACGCCCTTCTCGGCGTCCACGTACCCGGCCGCGGTGGCCTGCGGGTCCAGCGTCGGGTCGCCGATCAGCGCGTCGGCCAGCGGCTCCAGGCCGGCCTCGCGGGCGATCTGGGCCTTGGTCCGCCGCTTCGGCTTGTACGGCAGGTAGATGTCCTCCAGCCGCGCCTTGGAGTCGGCGGACATGATCTGCTCGCGCAGCGCGTCGTCCAGCTTGCCCTGCTCGGCGATGGACTCCAGGATCGCGGTGCGGCGCTCCTCCAGCTCGCGCAGGTAGCGCAGGCGCTCCTCCAGGGTGCGCAGCTGGGCGTCGTCCAGGCCGCCGGTTGCTTCCTTGCGGTAGCGGGCGACGAACGGCACCGTCGAACCGCCGTCGAGCAGGCCGACGGCCGCGGTCACCTGCCCGTCCCGCACGCCGAGCTCGTCGGCGATCCTCTGCTCAATCGACATCACGGCGACGATTCTGCCGTCTGGGGTTGTTCGGCCTCGATTGGCCCTTAGGTCACGTATTGGTAACTGCTCTAGTCCATGCTACGGTCGTGTCCGTGCGAGTGATCGTGGTCGGTGGCGGCGTGCTGGGGACGATGCACGCGTGGCAGGCCGTTTCCCGTGGCCACGACGTGGTGCAGATCGAACGGGAACAGCAGGCCCGGGGCGCTTCCGTGCGCAACTTCGGGCTGGTCTGGGTCGGCGGTCGGGCGCCCGGCGAGGAGCTGGCGACCGCCCGGCGGGCGCGTGAGCTGTGGGAGGAGATCGGCCGTCAGGTCCCCGGGGTCGGGTTCCGGGCCAACGGCTCCCTCACGCTCGTGCGGACCCCGTTGGAGCTGGCCGTCGCCTCGGACGTCGTGGCCAGGCCCGACTCGGCCGACCGTGGCCTGACACTGCTGGCGCCCAACGAGGTTCGCTCCTTGAACCCCGCCCTGCGGGGCGACTTCCTCGGCGGCCTGCACTGCTCGATGGACGCCGCCGTGGAGCCTCGGGTGGCCCAACCCGCGCTGCGCCAACACCTTCTGGCCAGCGGCCGCTACACCTGGCTGCCCGGCCGGGAAGTCCGGGCGTTGCTGCCTCACGGCGTGCGGGACGACCATGGCGACGTCTTCGAGGCCGACCTCGTCCTGCTGTGCACCGGGGCCGCGCTCGGCGGCCTGGTGCGGGAAATCGCCGGCGAGGCGCCGGTGCGGCGGGTTCGGCTCCAGATGATGCAGACCGATCCCCTCGAGTCCGTGCTGACCACCTCCGTCGCCGATGGCGACAGTTTCCGTTACTACCCCGCCTATCGCGGCCCTGCCCTGGACGCCCTCGGCGCCGGGCAGCCGCAGCCCTCCGTCGCCGCCGAGCACAAGATGCAGCTCCTGCTCGTGCAACGGCTCGACGGTTCCCTCACCATCGGCGACACCCACGAGTACGCCGAGCCGTTCACGTTCGACGTCGACTCCGCGCCCTACGAACACCTGGCCTCGGTCGCGGAGTCCTTGCTGGGCCGGTCTTTGCCGCCCGTTCGCCGCCGCTGGGCCGGGGTCTACGCCCAGCACACCGATCCCGCCGCCGTCGTGCACCGGGCCCGGGTTTCCGACAACGCCTGGCTGGTCACCGGACCCGGTGGCCGGGGCATGACCTGCTCGCCGGCGATCGCCGAGCGCACCGCCGTGGAGGCTGGACTGTGACGTTATCGTTGGCAGCACTGGACATGGCCGGCACCACCGTCGCCGACGACGGCCTCGTCGAGCGGGCCTTCACCGAGGCCATCGCCTCCGTCGGAGTGTCCACTTCGGACGACCGCTTCCCCGCCATGCTCGACCACGTCCGCCGCACCATGGGCCAGTCCAAGATCGTCGTCTTCCGTGCCCTGCTGCCGGAATCCTCGGCCCAGCAGGCCAATTCCGCCTTCGAGGCCGCCTACTCCCGCCTGGTCTCGTCCGGCCTGTGCGAACCCATCCCCGGCGCCGAATCCGCCATCAAGTCCTTGCAGTCGGCGGGCATTCGCGTTGTCCTCACCACCGGCTTCTCCCGCCCCACCCAGGAGGCCATCCTCGCCGCGCTGGGCTGGCAGTCCCTCCCCGACCTCGCCCTCACCCCGTCGTCCTCGGTCCGCGGCCGCCCCTACCCCGACATGATCCTCACCGCCGCCCTCCAGCTCGGCATCGACGACGTACGGGAGATCGCCGCTGTCGGCGACACCCCCTCCGACATCCTCAGCTCCCTCCGCTCCGGCGCCTCGATTTCGGCCGGCGTCCTCACCGGCGCCGGCACCCGCGCCCAGCTCGAGGAAGCCGGCGCCACCCACATCCTCGACTCCATCCGCGACCTACCGGCCCTGTTGGTCTGACTTCTATCGGCGATTTCGTATCCAGCTGTAGACGAGGAGAGCGGCGACGCCGACGAGACAGAAGCACCCGCTGACCTTCGCGTGCTCCGCGTCCGGAATCGCAAAGGCCAGCGGCAGAATCAGGGTGCCGGCGCCGGTGAAGACCAGCGTTCTGCGGCGTAGTCGCGGGAGGATCCCGCGGCGCGTCAGGAGAGCGAGGATGAGCCCGTAGATCGCGCCCAGCATCGCCAGCCCCGGAGCGACGCCGGGCCACGTGACCGAGCCGGATGTTCCGTCCACGACGAAGACCTGGCCGGTGACGACGTTGAAGAGTCCAGGGAGCGCCATCGCCGTGTACCCGGCGCCGCCCAGGACCACCAGGCCGACAAGTGCGCTGCCTTTTCTGGGCCGTTCGACGTGAACGGACTGGTAGACGGTGTGCGACTGGTCGTAGTAGACCCCGCCGTGGATCGAGTCGGCCTGCACGACGAAGCCGTTCGAGCTTCCGTCGAAATGGTTGCCGACGTGTGGGTCTCGGTCATCGCGTGCGGCGTTCGCCATGGTCCCCTCGCTTCTGTGATCGGAGTCATGATGCCGCACGGGTCTGACAGTGCTGAGCCGTCGATAACGCCTTGTCCGGTATCCGTAGAGTGAGGCACTGACACGTTTTGACTGATTCAGGGGGAAGACCTGATGCGTGCTGTGCTGGTTGCGGTCGTGCTCGGCGGGGCGTTGGTGACGGGGGCGTGCGGGGGAGCGCCGGTGGCGAAGTCGTGCACGCAGGAGCAGGGGGCGGTGACGTCGGCGGAGGCGGCCAGGACGGCGGCGGACGCGGAGCTGAAGGCGGCGGACGGCAAGGTGGGGAAGGCGCAGGCGGAGCAGGCGTCGGCGGACGCGGCGATGACCAAGGCGAACGCGGACGCGGATGCGGCGCAGGCGGCGGCCGGGGGTGACGCGGCGTCGGCGGCGAAGGCGGCGCAGGCGATGGCGGACGCGGCGCAGGAGATCGCCAAGTCGGCGGAGGCGATCGCGACGGTCAAGGCGGCGCAGGAGGACCAGGCCAAGGTCAAGACCAAGGCGGACGCGGCGGCCAAGGCGGCGGCGGACGCCAAGCAGAAGCTGGACGCCTGCAAGGGATAGCGGCCACTCAAGCTCGACTGGGAGCTGGGACGCCGGTGCACCACAACGTGATTGTCGTGGTGTGCCGGCGTTGTGTGTGTGGCGGGGTCAGAGGGTGGTGTCGAGGATGACGTGTTCCTCGGAGAGCCAGATGGGCGATCGGGAGAGGTCGATGAAGCGGCGTTCGTCCTCGACGAGGGCGATGCCGGCGGCGAGGGCGTCTTCGGGGGATGAGGGGGAGATGAGGGCGTCGAGGTCGTCGAAGTAGAGCTCGGCGACGCCGTCGTAGGGCTCGGGGTCGGGGCTGCGGGCGGCGCGCAGGGGAGCGTCGACGGGGGTGGTGACGGTGTGGGACTGGACGTAGCGGCGGAGACCGATGGCGGCGGCGTGGTGGAGCACGAGGGCGGCATGCTCGGTGCGCCAGTAGCGGTGGAACTCCTCGGGGGAGAGCTCGGGCCGGCGGCGGAGCGCGTAGGTGATCTTGATCATCGGGGACCTCCGCACACCATGATGGGGCAGGGAGCTAGGCGGCGAGAAGGACGGAGACGCCGGCGGAGCGGAGGCGGGCGACCACGGGGTGGTCGGAGGGGACGTCGGTGATGATGCCGGCGACCTCGGGCACGCCGAGCACGCGGTAGCGGGAGGCGGTGCCGATCTTCTCGGCGCTGGCCAGGACGTAGGTGTCGGCGGCGCGGGAAGCGAGGGCGCGTTTCATGGCGGCCTCCTCGGCGTCGCCGGTGGTGAGCCCCTCGTCGGGATGCACGCCGGTGACGCCGAG
Source organism: Kutzneria sp. NPDC052558 (assembly GCF_044547355.1). Lineage (NCBI taxonomy): Bacteria > Bacillati > Actinomycetota > Actinomycetes > Pseudonocardiales > Pseudonocardiaceae > Kutzneria > Kutzneria sp. NPDC052558. The sequence continues at coordinate 369,228 of NZ_JBIUAG010000004.1, read as the reverse complement.
CAGGAAGAGGTCGGCGGACACGGACTGGGCGGCCTCGACGGTGGCGGCGCCGCAGGTGACGGCGGAGTGGCGGAACAGGCGGCCGCCGAGCAGGAAGACTTCGACGGCGGGACGGTCGAGCAGGGCGCAGGCGACGGTGGGGCTGTGGGTGATCACGGTGCAGGCCACGTCCAGCGCCTGGACCACGGCCAGGGCGGTGGTGCCGCCGTCGACCAGCACGGTCATGCCGGGTTCGATCAACGATCGTGCACGTTTTGCCACGAGCTGCTTGCTGTCGGGGGCCACGGCCTGCCGGGCGGCGTAGTCGGCGACGGCCGGGGAGGCGGGCAGGGCGCCGCCGTAGACGCGCTGGCACCGGCCGGCGGTGGCTAGTTCGCGCAGGTCACGGCGGATGGTGTCCTCGGAGACGCCGAGTTCGGCGGCGATGTCCTTGGCCACGACCTTGCCGGCCGAGGCGAGCCGGCTCAGCAGGAGTTCCTGGCGCTCGGCGACCAGCATCTGCACACTCCTTCCTGTTCTTCCGCAATTATGCACGGTATGGTCGGGGTATGGCGAGACCGTTGATGATCCTGATCGCCGGCCCCTACCGCTCCGGCACGGGCGACGACCCCGCGTTGATGGCCCGGAACCTGGCCCGGCTGGAGGAGGCGGCGTGGCCGGTGTTCCGCGCCGGCCACGTGCCGATGATCGGCGAGTGGGTGGCGCTGCCGGTGCTGCGCGGCTCCGAACCCGACGGGGTGCACGCCGACGAGGTGCTGTACCCGACCGCGCACCGGCTGCTCCAGCACTGCGACGCGGTGCTGCGGCTGCCGGGCGAATCCACCGGCGCGGACGAGGACGTGAGGATCGCGCGGGAACGGGGCATCCCGGTGTTCCACGACGTCGCCGAGATTCCTGCCCTGAGCTGATCTGCTCACAGCAGCACGGCCCCCGGAAACCGGGGTGGACGCGGCATCGTCGTCGGCATGGCGAACGACGAGAAGCAGCCGATGTTCGATCACCGGCTCCGAGAACGGTTCTACAGCCAGCGGGTGCTGGTGCTGGACGGCGTGCTGGACGACGACAACGGCACGGTGCTGGCGACCCAGCTGTTGGCCCTGGCCAGTGAGGATCCACGCAAGGACATCGCGCTGTGGATCCATTCCCCGGGCGGCTCGGTGCCGTCGATGCTGGCGATCCGCGACGTGATGCGGCTGGTGCCGTGCGACGTGGCGACGCTGGCGTTGGGCCTGGCGTGCAGCGCGGGCCAGTTCCTGCTGTCGGCGGGCACGCCGGGCAAGCGGTATGCGTTGCCGCACGCCAGGATCCTCATGCACCAGGGCTCGGCCGGCATCGGGGGGTCGGCGGTGGAGGTGGAGGTGCAGGCCGACGACCTGCGCCACACCCGGGACACGGTGTTGAGCCTCGTCGCCGACGACACGGGCCAGCCGCTGGAACGGATCTTCGAGGACTCCCGCCACGACCACTGGTTCACGGCGGAAGAGGCCCGTGAGTACGGCTTCGTCGACCACATTGTGGGCGACATCAACCAGATCGTGCCGGTGCGCAAGCAGGCTTTGGGACTGGGGGCCAACGCATGAGCACGTACACCATTCCGAACGTGATCACGCGGGTCGCCGGCGGCGAGCGGATCATGGACGTCTACTCGCACCTGCTCTCGGAGCGGATCGTCTACCTGGGCACGGGAATCGACGCCGGGGTGGCCAACGCGCTGATCGCCCAACTGCTGTTCCTGGACGCCGAGAACCCCGAGCAGGAGATCAGCCTCTACATCAACTCCGAGGGCGGCGACCCGTCGGCGATGCTCGCGGTCTACGACACGATGTGCTTCGTGCAGGCGCCGGTGTCGACGCTGTGCGTGGGCCAGGCGGTGGCGACCGGCGCGGTGCTGCTGGCCGCGGGCGCGCCCGGCCGCCGCTACGTGCTGCCGCACACCAGGGTGGTGCTGCACCAGCCGGCGGCGCAGGGCCGGGGCACGATCCCGGACCTGATCATCCAGGCGGACGAGGTGATCCGGGTGCGCACGCAGCTGGAGCGCATCCTGTCCAAGCACACCGGCCACGACGTCGAGCAGCTGCGGCTCGACACGGACCGGGACCGCGTGTTCGACGCGGCCGGGGCGGTCGCCTACGGCCTGGCCGACCGTGTGATCGAGAAGCGGTGACCTCAGGCGGCCATGAGCACGGGGCCCGTGGGACGGCGACGGACGGCGGGACCCCGGCCGAGGGCGCGCAGCCGCCGGACGTCGCCGGCGATCTCGACCAGCAGGTGGGCCAGGTCCACGTCGAGCGCGCCGGTGACGGCGGCGATCATCTCGCTGGACGGCTCCTTGCGGCCGCGTTCGATCTCCGACAGGTACTGCGGCGAGATGCCGGCCCGCTCGGCGATGTCGACGAGCCGTTCCCCCTGCTCCTCCCGGGCCGCGCGCAGGCTGCGCCCGAGCAGCTCGCGCCACAGCGGCTCCGGCTCGGGACCCGGGGCCCGGTGGAACTGAAGGATGTCCGCCATGCGGTCATGGTCGCACCGGTCCGGGATCGGCCGGCAGCGGTTCAGCTGATGGCGGACACGCCACGCGCTGAGGCAAAAACCACCGACGCGAGCGCGGGCGTCCGGCTGTGAGGCTGGGGCCAGGACAGAAGAGCGCTCGGCCGACGCGTCGGGAGAACTGGTCCGCAGCAAGGTGATCGAGGGGCACTGGCGCCGGGGTTGACCCTGTCGTGACGGCATGGTTTTGAATGGGACACACCGCCGTCAGTGAGGAGCACGCAGTCGTGGGGTGGAGCACCAGTCAGCTCGCCGAGCTGGCCGGCACAACCGTGCGGGCCGTCCGGCACTACCACGACGTCGGCCTGCTGGCCGAGCCCGAACGCCGGGCCAACGGCTACAAGAGCTACGGCGTGGCGCACCTGGTCCGGGTGATGCGCGTCAAGCGCCTGATCGGGCTGGGCCTGTCCCTCGCGCAGATCGCCGACCTCGGGGACGCCGACGAGCATCCCGAGGAGGCGCTGCGGGTGCTCGACGGCGAGCTGGCCGCCACCATCGAGCGGCTGCGACGGGTCCGGGCCGAGCTGGCCCTGATCCTGCGCCAGGCCACACCCACCGATCTGCCGCCCCGGCTGGCCGAGCTGATCGCCGGCGCCGAGCTGAGCGCCGCCGACCGCGCCATGATCGTCGTGATGGCGCAGGTCTTCCCGCCCAAGGCGACCGAGGCCATCGCCGAGCGGATGCGCGCGGGCCTGGGCGACCCGGTCGTGGCCGACCTGGACAACCTGCCGGCCGACGCCGACGAGGCGACCCGCGCCGACCTGGCCGAGCGGCTCAAGGCCTTCGTGGCCAAGGTCTTCGCCGACATGCCGATGGACGCCGAGACCTGGGCCGATGCCCCGCACGGGCCCCGGTTCATGCAGCAGGCGGTGGATCATGCCACCCTCGACCTCTACAACCCGGCACAGATCGACGTGCTCCGGCGGTGTGGCAGCTAGGGGGAACCTGATGCGGTGGACTCGGGCGGCGAGGTCGAAGGGCGGCGGCTGGCGGCGGCGGGCCGTCATGACCAGTCCCGTGCCCCGGCTGCTGGCCGGCGGGCCCGCGATCGTCCTGGAGCGGCTGGCCTACGGCGGCGGCTCGACCAACTGGTACCGATGCGTCGACCAGCCGGCGCTGGAGGCGCTGGCCGATGAGCTGCGGCACGGCAGCGACGTCAGCTTCTTCTTCGGCGACCGGTTCGCGCACCGCCGCTACACCACGCGGACCCGGGCCGAGATGGCCCGTTTCATGGACTACCTGGGCGGGCTGCCGGGGGAGACCGGGGCCATTGTGGTCGGGCACGTCGACGACGACGCCCTGCACATGACCGTGGACTACCCCAGCGCGCTCGAGGAGGCCGACGATTTCCTGGCCGACTTCGAGCCGGAGCCGTGGATCTACTACGGGCGGTGCCCGGGCTGGGAGAACGACGGGGTGCGCGCGGTGAACTTCAAGGTTCCCGACGATGACGGGATCGTCCGGCCGCACGCGTACTAGACGGCCTTGATCAGCGGCACGACCACGTGGTCCACGACGTCGACGATGACCGAGTCCGGGATCGGCCCGCCGCTGGACAGGAAGTGGTCCCGGATCAGCGCCGGCCCGACCGAGGCGACCAGCGGGCTCAGCGCCCCGGCCCGGGCCTCGCCCCGGGCCACGGCCCGGCGCACGATGCCGACCATGAGCTGGTTGCGGCGTTCGATGAAGCGTTCCCGCTGCTGGCGCACGGTGTCGGAGTCGCCGCTGATCTCGGCGATCATGCCGCGGGTGGCCGTGCCGACCGGGCTGTTCAGGGTGACGGCCATGGCCCGCAGCGCGGTGAGCAGGTCGCCGCGGAGCTCGCCGGTGTCGGGCAGGTCGTCGACGGTGGGCAGCTGGTGCATCACGGCGTCCATGACCAGCTCGGCCCGGCCGGCCCAGCGGCGGTACAGCGACGCCTTGCTGGTGCGGGCCCGCTCGGCGATCCGTTCCATGGTCAGCCGCGGGTAGCCGACTTCGGTCAGCTCGTCGAGGGCGGCCGCGAAGATCGCCTGGTTGAGCTCGTCGCCGCGCCGTCGCGGCCCCTTGCGGTGATCCACGCCACTCATCTCTGCCCTTAGAGTACTTGGTGTTCTCTAACGCTCGTGCCTACCCTGAGAATAGAAAACGTTTCGTTCTCTATGGGGGAGTCATCGTGCGTGTTCTCGTAGTTTCGGCCCCGGGTGTGGGGCATGTCTTCCCGATGGTCCCGTTGACCTGGGCATTGCGCGCGGCCGGACACGACGTCCTGGTCGCCACGGCCGGCGACGCGCTGGTGGCGGCCAAGGCCGGCCTGCCGGTGGCCGACGTGCTGCCCGGCCTGGACATGCGGGCCGAGTTCACCCGGCTGAGGGAGCAGAACCCGGCCCTGTACGAGGAGGTGATCACCCGCCGCATGACCGACGTCCGGGAGATGGGCCCGGTCCTGCCGATGCTCAGCCGCCCGCTGCTGCCGGGCCTGCTGACGGCGGCCGAGCAGTTCCGTCCGGACGTCGTCGTCCAGGGCATGATGGGCGGCATCGGCCTGATCGCCGCGGCCAAGCTCGGCGTGCCGTGGGTGGGGCACGGGTTCGGCTTCGTGCGCGGCGACGGCGTGCCGGAGCTGTTCCGCGAGCACATGGCCGCCGACTTCGAGCAGCACGGCGTCGAGCTGCCGCAACGCCGGGCCTACATCGACGTGGCCCCGCCGAGCATGCTCGCCGGCGAGCCGGAGGGCTGGTCGATGCGGTACGTGCCCTACAACGGCGGCGGCGTCGAGCCGTCGTGGCTGGGCCGGGCCGGCGACCGGCCGCGGGTCGCGGTCACGCTGGGCACGGTCGCGCCGGACATGAGCGGGCTGGGCCCGGTGGAGCGGATCATCGCCGCCGCGCCCGAGGTGGACGCGGAGTTCGTGCTGGCGCTGGGCGACAAGGTCGACCTCAACGGCCTGGGCACCCTGCCGCCGAACGTCCGCGCGGCCGGCTGGGTGCCGCTGAACTCCTTGCTGGCCACCAGTTCCCTGCTCATCCACCACGGCGGCGCCGGCACCGCGCTGACGCCGCTGGCCATGGGCGTGCCGCAGCTGGTCGCGCCCAGCGGCGCGGACCGCTACATCAACGCCGCCGCCGTGCACAACCACGGTGTCGGGCTTCAGGTCGAGGAGGCGGAGCTGGACGCGCGGGTGATCGGCCAGCTGCTGTCCGAGGAGAAGTTCCGCGCCAAGGCGGCCGAGGTCGGCGCGGAGATCGCGGCGCTGCCGTCGCCGGCCGAGATCGCCACCCGGATAGCCGAATTCGTTCGGGAGTGAACCGAACGCCCGTGCTGTTCGTGTCATCGACACTTGACGCGAACGGCACGGGGGTGCGGGGGACATGTGTGAGCGGCCGACGGTCGGGGGACCGCGGGTGGTGCCGACGGTGACGTCCGGCGGCGCGAAAGTGTGGCTGGTGACCGGATTTCGGGACGTGCGGGCCGGGCTTTCCGACCCGCGGCTGAGCCGGGACACCAGGGCCGCCGCGCACGTGATCGACGGCGGCGGCCTCGACGGCCAGGCGCTGCGGGCGCTGCCCCTGGAGTTGGCCGATCCGTTGCTGCGCACCGAATCCGCCGACCGGCTGCGCCGGCTCGCGGCCTCGGTGTTCACGCCGGAACGGGCGGAGCGGCTGCGGCCCCGGACCGCCGAACTGGCCGGGGAGCTGCTCACGCCGCTGCGTCACCAGCGGTCCGTCGACCTGGTCGCCGAGGTCGCCCGGCCGCTGCCGGCCCGGCTCGTCTGCGGCCTGCTCGGGTTGCCGGTCGAGGACAAGATCCTGTCGTGGACGGAGATTCTGCTCGCCGTGCACGGACGAGCCGGCTCGTCGCTGCCGCGCTACGTGGCGGCGGTGGCCGACTGCGATCTGGTGGCGGCGCTGGCCGCCGCCGAGACCGGCGCCGACGAGCTGCTGAACCTGGTGGCGATGCTGGTGGTCGGCGGCGTGGAGATCGCCGGCAGCTTCGTGGCCAACGCCATGTCGGCGTTGCTGGAGAGCACGCGTCAGGTGGCGCTGGCCCGCAACGCGCCGACCATGGTGCCGGACCTGGTGGCGGAACTGGTCCGGGGCAGCGATCCCTTGCGGGTCGGCAGCTTCCGCCGCACCGTTGCGCCGATTCGGTTGGGCGACAAGGTGATTCCGGCCGGCGAGCTCGTGATGCTGGCCGAGGGGCCGTCAGATCGGCTCGACCTCGGCACCGTCGGGCACGGCGTGCAGTACCGGGTCGGCGCGCTGCTCGGCCGGGTGTTGGCCGAAACCGTGCTGGAACGGCTGATCGGGGAGTTTCCGCGGCTGCGGCTGGCCGTGCCGGCGGGGCAGATCCCGTGGCAGTTCACCCGGCTCAGCCGGGCAGTGGAGAGCCTGCCAGTCGAGGTGAGTTGAGCCGGACCCAGTCGGCGAAGGTGTGCCAGCCGACCTCCGGGTAGGCGGCGCGCAGCCCGGTGATGTCGACGTCCATGCCGACCCGCTCGAAGTAGGCGAACATGGCCGCCAGGTCGGTGGAGTAGCGGGCGACGTCCTCGACGTTGCCGGCGTCGTACTCGATGTCGCGCCCGATGGCCTCGCCGAGGGCCCGGGCGATCTGCCGGCCCGTGCGCTCGTCCGAGGCGATGTCGACGCGGCGGCCGCGGAACTCCTCCCGGCGGCCGATCACCAGCGCCGCGAACGCGCCGATGTCCGCCGCGGCGATCAGCTTCAGCGGCGTGCCCGGCGACAGCGGCAGCGAGAAGTGGCCCTGCCGGAGCGACCGGATCGCCCAGCCGCCGGCGATGTTGTCCATGAACGCCGCCGGGGCGATCACCGTCCAGGCGTCGGTCACGGCGGCCAGATGCCGCTCCACCACCCGCTTGCTGTCGAAGTGCGGGATCCCGGTGTCGCGGTCCGCGTTGGTCGCCGAGGTGTACACGATGTGCCCGACCCCGGCCCGCACCGCCGCGTCGACCGCGTCCACGCCGTGCCGGATCTCGGTGTCGAGGTCCGTGCCGAACGGCGTCGTGACCAGGAAGACCGCGTCCGCCCCTCGGAACGCCCGGTCCAGCTCTCGTGGCCGGTCGAAGTCGGCCTGCACCACCTCCGCCCCCGGCAGCTCCACCGCCTCCGGCCTGCGGCTCAGCGCTCGCACCCGATGCCCCGCCGCCAGCAACGCCCGCGCCGCCGCCCCGCCCTGCGTGCCCGACGCCCCGGTCACGGCAACCGTCATTCGGTAAGGTTCCATGCACAAAGCTTGACCGTGAAAAGATTCCTCGGTCAAGCCTTTATTCGGGCCCCAGTGCGGCCAGCCCGGTCAGGAACACGTCCACCGCGAACCGGAACCGGGCCTCGTCGTCGATGCCGCTGCCGGTCCGGGCGGCCGTGCTCAGCAGGGGAAACTCCGTCAGGTCGGGCAGCGCCGGGTCGGTGTCGATGTGCACCTCGCTGGTGGCGTGACCAATGACGAACACGCTCAGGGCGTTCAGCGCATCCAGCGCGCGGCCCAGCGGAAAGCCCGCGTCGACCAGCATCCGCAGTCCCCGCTCGACCGTGCGGAGCGTCTCCGGCGTGACCGCCGGCCGGGCCGCGACCAGCGGCAGCACGTTCGGATGGGCCAGCAGCGTGGACCGCAGCGAGCGCGCGTAGTCGTCGAGCATCGATCGCCAGTCGCCGTCGAAGGACGGCGGTGTCGAGCGGTCCAGCACCTGCTCGACCAGGCCGTCGAGCAGGGCGTCCTTGGTGGGGACGTAGTGGTAGAGCGTCATCGCCTCGACGTCCAGCTGCGCGCCGAGCCGGCGCATCGACAATGCCTTCAGGCCGTCCCGGTCCACGAGTTCGAGCGCCGCGGCCAGCACCCGCTCGCGGGAGAGGCCGGCCCTGGTCCCCGGTGTCCTTGACATTCTTACATCGTAAGGGCAATGTGGGCGACATTGGACACTTACACTGTAAGAAGGAGGGTCTCGTGATCGCCGAGAACAAGCGGACCGTGCTGGGCTTCTTCGCCGCGGTCAACGAGCGCCGACTGGCCGACCTGCCTCGGCACATGGTCGCCGACGTGGTCGACCACAACAAGGTCATCCACGGAGAGGCCGACGAGCCGGGGGCGGCGTTCGACGGGTTCCGGCAGCAGCTGGCGGCCTTCGGCGAGGGGCGGATGGAGCCCGAGGAGCTCATCGCCGAGGGCGATCGGGTGGTGGCCCGCCTGACGGTCAGCGGCGTGCACACGGGCGCGCATCCCCGCATGCCCGAGCCCACTCACCGGGCGTTCCGGGTCGAGCAGATCTGGATCTTCACCATGCGCGACCGGAAGATCAGCGAGATTCGGGCGGTCAGCGACCGGCTCGGCCTGTTCCTGCAACTGGGGTGGGACTGGCCGACCTGGGTCAGGGGGTGATCACCAGGTCGACGACTTCGGCCCAGGACAGGGAGCGGCCCTGCTGGAAGAGACGGTCGAGCTCGGACGGGCCGAGGTCGGCGAGGAGCTTTTCGGTGGCTTCGCGGATGAGGTCGCGGACGGCGGCGCGGAGCATGGAGGGGCCGGACTGCTCGACGAGGAGGGCGGCGGCGCCGGCGAGGAGGGCGGCGCGGTGGGGGCGGGAGGTGTTGGCGGTGATGACGGCGAGGTAGTGCAAGGCGTACATCATGGTGGTGCCGCTGCCGAACTGGTGGGTGAGGGCGATGGCCCCACGCACGACGCGCTCGGCAGCGGCCCAGTCGCCGAGGCGGAGCAGGACGTAGCCGCGGTAGACCATGGTGACGCCGAGGTCCCAGCCGCCGGCGGGGCGGCGTTCGGCCTCCAGTTCGGCGAGCACCCGGGCGGCCTCGTCGGGCTGGCCCAAGCCCATGGCGACGCTGGCCCGAGCGGCCCGGGCGAGGGCGAGGTGGCCGGGGAAGCCGGTGTCCACGAACAGGTCCGAGGCCTCGCTGAGCACCTCGGCGGCATGGGCCTGGTCCTCGACCCACATGGCGACGTGCCCGCGCATGAGCAGAACCTGGGCCAGCACAAGGGGATCGCCGGCGGAGCGGGCCAGGCGCACGGCCTCGGCGGTGGCCTCGACGCCGGCGGCCTGGTCGACGCCGAACACGGCGAATCCGTACAGGGCAAGGACTCCGGCCCGCGACCGGGTGCTGAGCGAACCGGCGAGGGCCTCGGCGGCCCAGCGGCGGTACTCCTCGAGGTGCCCGCCGACGACCCAGTACGGGATGAACGCCAGCAGCCCGGCGCACTCCTCGGCCCGCCCCTGGTCGAGCAGCCATCGCAGCGCGGCCCGCAGGTTGTCCTGTTCCTCGCGCAGCCGGTCGAACCACATGCCCTGATCGGGCCCGTCGGCGCCCCGGCGAGCGGCCTGCACGAAGTCCCTGACGTACGCCGAGTGCCGGTCGCGGAAGACGGAAAGGCGGTCGTCGGACTGGGCGAGGGCGAATGCCCGCACGGTCTCCAGCAGCGTGAAACGGTTGTCCTGACGGGTGATGAGGCTGCCGTCGAGCAGACTGCCGAGCAGCCGCAGCGTGGTCGTCTGGTCGAGGTCGGCGACCGCGGCGGCGGTCGGGACTGTCCAGCCGCCGGCGAAGACGGCGACGGCTTGCAGCATGGCCTGCTCGTCGGGGCTGAGCAGGTCGTAGCTCCAGGCGACGGTGGCCCGCAGCGCCCGGTGCCGGGCCGGCAGGTCACGGGCGCCGTCGGCGAGCAGGTCGTGGGAGCGTTGCAACTGGTCGAGCAGCGCGGTCGGCGACAGCAGCCGGGTGCGGGCGGCGGCGAGCTCGATGGCCAGCGGAAGCCGGTCCAGGCGCTGGCAGATCGCCGCCACGACGTCCGGATCCAGGTCCCCGGTGGCCCCGGCCTGCGCGGCGCGCTCGGTGAACAGCGTGACTGCCGACGGCGGGTCCAGTGGCTCCACGGGGCGTACGTGCTCGCCACGCAGCCGTAGCGGCGCACGGCTGGTGGCGAGCACGGTCACCCCCGACGCGGCGTCGAGCAGCCAGCCGATGTCGGGGGCGGCGTCCAACAGGTGCTCTAGGTTGTCCAACAGCAGCACCACGCGCCGCTGCCGCAGCGACACAGCCAAGGTGGTGCGCAGCTGCGTGCCGACAGTGTCCTGGATGGCCAGGCTGCTGGCGATCGTCGGCAGCACGAGGCTCGGATCGCGCACGGGGGCCAGCGGCACCACCGTGACGCCGTCGGACATCCGCCGCGCGGCCTCGACGGCCAGCCGGGTCTTGCCGACGCCGCCGGGACCGGTCAGCGTCAGCAGACGCACGTTGTCGTCGGCCAGCCGCCCCACGACATCGGCGACGTCGGTGTCGCGGCCGATCAGCCCGGTGCGACGGTCCGGCGCCTCGGGTTCAGGGTGCGGTGCCGGCGGCGCGGCCGTGGTGTCGTTGCGCAGGATGGCCAACTCCAGCTGTTGCAGCTCCACGCCGGGATCGACGCCGAGTTCCTCGGCCAACAGCGCTCTGGTACGCCGGGCGAGCTCCAGGGCCCGGTCGGTCTGCCCGGCGCGGTGTCGAGCCAACATCAGCTGGCCGACCAGCCGTTCACGGGTGGGGTGGGCGTCCACCAGCGTCGTGAGCTCGCCGATGAGCTCATGGTGGCCGCCGAGCCGCAGCAGCGCGTCGAAACGGTCTTCCATGGCCGCCAAGCGGGTTTCCTCCAACGCCCCGCACAGCCGTTCGCGGATCTCGGGGGAGGCGGCGTCGGCCAGCGCCGGTCCGGTCCACAGCGCGAGCGCCTCGTCGAGCAGGCCCACGCGAGCCCGATCGTTGGGGGCCGTGCGAGCGCGAGCGACGCCGTCGAGAAAGCGGTGCACGTCGATGCGGTGCGGATCGGCCCGCAGCAGGTAGCCGTCGCCCTCGGCCACGATCGCCATGTCGTCGCCGAGCACGCCTCGCAGATGGGAGACGTGCACCTGCACGGCGTGCGCGGCGCTACGAGGCGGGTCGTCGGGCCAGATCCATTCGACGAGGCGGTCCCGGGGCACCGCCCGGTTGACCTCCAGGGCCAGCACGGCCAGCACCAGCCGCCGCTGCCGCGGCCCCGGCTCGACCACGTCGGCGCCGGTGGCCACCCGCACCGGCCCCAACAGCCGCAACTCCACAAGCACTCCCAGGGTGAGCCCGACTTGCCCAAGAATGCCAGGTTCGCCCGGGGCAACTGTTGACAGTGGAAGTGTTCTACCCTCAACTGTTGAGATGGCCGAACCCGACCCGCTGCTGGCATGGCTGTACCTGCAACAGGGCGTGCAGGCCGTGGAGGAGGCGCTCAGCGCCACCATGGAGGAGCACTGCGGCTGCACGCTGAGCGAGCACGCCGCCCTGTACCGGCTGAAGTCCGCCCCCGAGCGGCGGCTGAGCATGGCCGAGCTGGCGGAGCTGCTGGGCATCAGCCCGAGCGGCGTGACCCGGCTGGTCGACCGGCTGGTCAAGCGGGGCTGGGTGGCGCGGGTGCAGCTGCCGGGCAACCGGCGGACGGTGTGCGCGACGCTGACCGACGAGGGGCGGCGGGTGTTGCAGGGCACGACGATGGTCGTCTACTGGCAGGCCGTGCACGCCCACTTCGAGTCCACATTGGACGCTGAGGACATCGCGGCGGTGGCCCGGATCGGCCGCAAGATGCTGGAGGCGCACGGCCGCTGGGACGCCAAACGATTCGCGCCCGGCTCACCCTGAGCCGGGTACGGTCGCGGCATGAGACGTTATGTCGCGCTGGGCGACAGTCTGACCGAGGGCATCGGCGACTTCGCCGACGACGGTCGCCCACGCGGCTGGGCCGACCGGTTCGCGCAGGGCATGGCCACCCGGCGGGGCGAGCTGGAGTACGCCAACCTCGCCGTCCGCGGCCTCACCACGGCCCAGGTGCTCGCCTCCCAGCTGGCGCCGGCCGTCGCGCTCGGGCCCGACCTGGCCAGCGTCATCGTCGGCATGAACGACCTGCTGCGGCCCCGGTTCGACGTCGGCCGCATCCGCCGCGACCTGAGCACGATCTACGGCGAGCTGGCGGCCACCGGCGCCACCGTGCTCACCGCCACCCTGCCCGAGCCGGGCATCGGCGTGCCCCTGCCGGCTCAGATGCGGGCCAGCTTCGTGCGCCGCGGCCGTCGCCTTAACGACGCCATCCGGCATGCCGCCGCCGAACACCGGATCCGCTGCCTCGACCTGGCCCGCTCCGCGCCGACCGACCCGGCCATCTGGAGCACGGACCGCCTGCACCCCAGTCCGTACGGGCATCAGCTGATCGCCGACGAGTTCCTGGCCTTCCTGCACAACGCAACCCCATCGGCCATCCGCATCCCGGCCCACGTGCCGGCCGTCGTCGGCCCGGCCGAGCAGGTCCGCTGGGTGGCCGGCCACGTCGGCCCCTGGCTGTGGCGGCGGCTGACCTTCCGCACCGCCGGCGCGGGGGTGACGGCCAAACTGCCGGCGTACCAACTGCTCCGGGCCTGACCGGTTGCGGCTGTTCGCCGTAATGACATTGCCCGAATTCCGGGAGAAAGCTGGGAGTTTCGGTTCGCTCTGTCCTGGTTTGCCCGTGGCCGTTAGGCTGTGCGCACAACGCATGGGTGTTCGCATGGCGAACAAGGTCAATGGCGACAACCGGGAGGTCCCTGTGACGTCCACAGAAGCGCCCAGCCGAAGCTGGGTGCTCCCGCTGTGTTGGTCGGCCGTCCTGCTGGACGGCTTCGACCTGGTCGTGCTGGGCACCGTGCTGCCGGTGCTGCTGGCCGGCCACGTGTGGAACATGACGGCGGCCGACGCGACGGTCGTGTCGACGATCGGGCTGGTCGGCATGACGGTCGGCTCCCTCACCCTGGGCACGCTCAACGAGTCGCTCGGCCGGCGCCGGGTGCTGATCTTCTCGGTGACGGTGTTCTCGGTGTTCACGCTGCTGTGCGCGCTGGCGCCGTCGGCGTTCGTGTTCGGGCTGCTGCGTTTCCTGGCCGGGCTGGGCCTGGGCGGCTGCGTGCCGACGGCGATCACGCTGGCCAGTGAGCACTACGAGCGCTCGGGCCGGCCGGGCACGGCGACGACGGCGGTGATGAGCGGCTACCACGTGGGCGCGATGGCCACGGCCCTGCTGGGGATCCTGCTGATCGGCCCGCTGGGCTGGCAGGCGATGTTCGTGGTGGGCGCGCTGCCGGCGTTGGTGCTGGTGCCGCTGATGATCCGCTACCTGCCCGACTCGGTCGCGCCGGCCCAGCGCAGCCGGTCGTCGATCAAGGCGGCGCTGGCGGTGTTGTTCCGCGGCCGCATGATGGGCGTGTCGATCGCGTTCTGGGTCACCTCGTTCATGGGCCTGATCCTGGTCTACGGCCTGAACACCTGGCTGCCGGAGATCATGCGCCAGGCCGGTTATCCGCTGGGCGCGTCGCTGGGCCTGCTGCTGACGCTGAACTTCGGCGGCGTGGCCGGCCTGCTGGTGGCCGGCGTGGTCGCGGACCGGGTCGGCATCAAGCCGGCCACGCTGGGCTGGTTCGTGGTGGCCGCGGTGATGTTGGCGCTGCTGAGCATCAAGCTGCCCAGCGTGGCGCTGTACGTGGCGGTGTTCCTGTCCGGCTCGTTCGTGTTCAGCGCGCAGGTGCTGGTGTACGCCTACACGACCCGCGCCTATCCGCCCGACGCCCGGGCGACCGGATTGGGCTGGACGGCAGGCATCGGACGTATCGGTGGCATCTGCGGCCCGTTGCTGGGCGGCCTGCTGCTCACCGCGGGAATTGTGTACCCGTGGGGCTTTTACGCCTTTGCGGTGGTCGCGGCGCTGGCGGCGATCGCCGTCGGGGTGCTGAACACGGTCAGCCGGCTGCCCGCGCCAACTGTTGATCAGGCCGGCGCGACAGTGGAGACCTCCAACCAATCGTGAGTGCCCTCACGTTGCTTCCCCGCGGGTGAGCCTGCGATGTTGCCCGGTGACCGCCGCCACGGTCCCCGGGCACTCAGGCTTTTCCCCGCGAAGGGAGCACCATGCTGCGCGGTCTGGTCCTGGTCACGGCGGCGGCTTCGGCCCTCGCCCTGACCGCAGCCGGTCCATCAGCCGCCGCGACCGCGGCGCCACCGACCCCGACAGGCACGTCGGCTCTGGGTGATCTCGTCGGCAGACCGGCGGCCCCGCCGGAACCGAAGGCCGACTCCGTCCTCGTGGTCACCGACGGCACTGCCGCGCCGAAGTTCGGCGCGAACCTCGCCCAGGACACCTATCTCGTCCACGTCGACGGCGATGTGGACCAAGCGGCCCACCAGTTGCGCCAGCAGCCGGGCGTGCGGTTCGCCGAGCCGAACCGGGCCGTGACCGGCATGACCGCCGGCTCGACGCCGCTGCCGAACTGGGCCGGCAATCTGTCGGTTGACGGGCTTGCGGTCAATGGCCCCGACAACTACGGCGTCACGTCCTCGTTGCAGAGTTTCCTCAACGCCAACGGGGTGAACGCCCTCGGCGCGTACGACGCGATCGGCGCCCGCACCGGCCAGCTGCCCGGGGCCGGGGAGATCATCACCAATGTCAGCGTGGGCGACCTGACCGACAAGACCACCGTGGTCAAGGACGGCCAGCGCTACCTGGACATCCCGTCCATGCCGCTGATCCCGACCTACGTGTCGACCGGCAGCGGCGTGGATCCGCTGGGCGCCACCACCGGCGAGGACCCGAGCCTGGGCGAGGTGCTGCTCGACTTCGCCGTGATGGCCCCGCTTCCGCACGACAAGCAGCGCCCGGAGGCGACCGGCAGTGGCGCGACCGACCTGCTCGGCATCGCCCCCGGCGCGCAGTACCGGCTGGTGGTGCCGCAGCAGGCCAGCTCCGACGGCATCGCCGAGGCGCTGCTGGCCGCGGCCCGGCAGAACCCGCGCCCGAACGTGATCACCGCCAGCCTCGGCTTCGGCGTGGACACGGTCGGCTTCGCCGGGCGGTACCTGGAGGACGACCCGATCCTCCAGTCGGTGGTGTCGACGATCGTGCGCGACTACCACATCGTCGTCACGATCTCCTCCAACGACGGCACCCGGCTCTACACCCCGGCGGCGGTCGGGCCGGACGGCGGCAGCGTGCCGACCGACCTGGCGCGCAAGGCATCCGAGAGCACGGACCTCGACGACGACGCCTACTCCACCACCCCGTCCAAGGTGGTGGACAGCGGCGCGATCGCGGTCGGCTCCACCACCCTGGACGACACGCTGTCGCAGCCGGGCTCGGCCAACGGCACCTTCGCCACCACCCGCGCCAACGGCGGCACGCTGTACTCCTCCGGCTTCGGTGAGCGGGTCGACGTCTCCGCGCCGGGCGACGGCATTCCGGCGTTCGAGCACCCGAGCAACGGCGGCCCGCAGTCGGTGACCACGGTCCTCAACGGCGGCACCTCGGCCTCCGCGCCGATGGTGGCGGCGGCCTCGGCGGTTGTGTTGCAGGCGGCCAAGATCGCCGGCAAGCGGCTCGACCCGGCCGACGTGCGCAAGCTGCTGGAGAAGACCGGCCGCCCGGTGGCCACGCCGCCGCAGGCCGACCGGCCGCTGCGTGTGGGCAACCAGATCGACATCACCGCGGCGGTGGACTCCCTGCTGCCGCAAGGAAAGACCACGATTCAGCGGCTCTCGGTCGCGCACCGGGTCACCACCGGCAACCTCGGCGGCGATTTCACCGAGGCGACCGATCCGAACCGGATCGACCTCCAGACCGGCGGCACCGGCGAGGGCCTGGTCGGGCCGATCACCATCGGCGCGGACGTCACCGGCGCGCCGAACCGCAAGCTGGACTACGTGCTTTCGGTCAACGGCAAGGAGTTCCACGCCGACCGGCCGGCAGTCCGGATCACCCCGACCCAGCTGTTGCAGGCCGCCGGGCTGCCGGTGGTGGCGACGGCCGACCGCACCGTGGACCTGACCTTCGAGGTCCGTGAGGGCCACAAGGTGTTGGCATCGGCCAAGAAGACGCTGACGGTCGGCCCGACCGACGGCGCCTTCGCCGAGGCTCCCGCCCCGACCGCGCCGGCCACGGTGAAGCTGGGCGCGCCGGTCACCGTGCACTACGACCTGACCGGCGTCCGCACGGTGAAGTCGCCGCAGCTGATCGTGTCCACGGTCGGCCACTGGAACCCGTTGAGCGCCCCGATCTTCTCGGCGGCGTACAAGGCCCCGTTGACCGGAACCTCCGGTGACGTCACGATTCCGGCCAGCGCCTTCGACGACGGCGGCGGCCTCTACGGCATCGGCCTCGTGCAGGACTCGACCGCTTTCCGCCCGGTGTACGGGGAATTCGTCTCGATCCGGGTCGACGGCGGAACCGCCGACCGCCGGGCCGCCACGCCCACCTTCAACACCGGGCAGCACCAGCTGGCGGTCAACCGCGCCGCGCCGACGTTCACGGTGAACTACGACGTGCGCGACATCCCCGGCGCCACCGGGGCGGAGCTGGAGTTCTCCTCGCCGGCCCCGACCCTCTACAACGCCCTCAACACCGTCACCAACGCCAACGGCACCCAGCCGGACAACGACGGCGTGGACGGGGGATCGGCCGGTGTCAGGAAACTCCCGGGCCGCAACGGTTCCGTGCAACTGGACGCCACCACGCTCGGCCTCGGGTTCTCGGATTCGTACAACGTGCGGGTGATCGCGCTCAACCGGGACGGGCAGACGGTGGGCCAGGCCAGCCCGACCTCGTTCCTGGAGCTGGACGACGGCCACACCCCGGACAACACCGCGGTGGTGGACTTCGCGGCCAACGGCCCCGATTCCGTGGTCGTGACCGACGACGGCAAGGGCCACCAGGCCGTTCGCCGCTACAACCCGAGCAACGGCGCCTACGGCACGACTCTGGCCACTGGCAACGGTTTCCGGCTCGTGGGCGTCGATCCGTCCGCGCACCGGGCGGCCGTGCTGCACGGCGCGGCGGTCGAGATCTACGACCTGGCGGCGGGCACGCTGGCCGCCACCGCCCCGCTCGGCGACTACACGCCGATCGGCGGCCGGGTCGACGCCACTCGGCACCGGGCGGCGATCCTGTCGCACCACAAGGGAGACAACGCCGACGCTGTGGTGGCGGTGGACCTCGACACCGGCACTGCCGGCACGCCCATCGCCGCCGACAAGAACGTGGCCGCCGGCACGTACCGCCTGATCGACCTGAACCAGCAGACGGGCCAGGTGTTCGTGGGCAAGGCCGGCGGCGGGCTGATCTGCTTCGCCGGCGGCGTCGGCCTGATCGCCCGGGTCGACCTGGACGCGGCCACCGTCACCCCGGCCGACCGCGCCGACGGCTGCGCCGGGGCGATGGCCGTGGACGAGGGCACGAACACCGTGTACCAGCTGTCGTACCGATCGGTCAGCGTGAACATCAACGGCACCACCAACCTGATCCCGGTGGCCGGCGACACCCTGACGCCCGGCAGCGGCGTCTCGGTCCGCCAGCAGCCGTCGTTGACGGTGGCGGTCGACGGCGTGCACCACCTGGCCCTGGTGGCGTTCGAGACGCCGCCCGCGGTGCCGCAGTTCGGCGCGGTCGGCGGCCTGATCTTCGACAACAACGCGACCAGCCAGGTCGTGGTGGTCGACCTGGCCACCGGCAAGGCGGTCGGCACGGTGCGGGGCATGGACTTCTCCACCGGGCTGGTCGGGGCGGGCCCCGGCCGCGGCGTGCAGATCGATCCGGCCACCCGGACCGGCTGGACGTTCGCCGGCGACGCCCACCAGGTGCAGCAGTTCTCGTACTGACAAACAGAAAGGGCCGGGCGATCGCCGCCCGGCCCTTTCCTTCACCCCGTTACCTCAGCAGGCTCCGTTGTCGGTCCACACACCCGAGCCGCCCGTGCTGGGGGCTTCGCCCTGGGTCCACCACTTGGCGGTCCACTTGTGGCCGTTGTAGGAGACGACCGCGCCGCCGTTGTAGGCCGTTGCGGCGTTCCACGCGGCCACGCCGGTGCAGTTGCCGCCGCCCGGCGGGTTGGTGGTCGTCGTGCCACCGCCGCAAGGCCCGTTGTCGGTCCACACGCCCGAGCCGCCGGTGCTGGGGGCCTCGCCCTGGGTCCACCACTTCGCGGTCCACTGGTGGCCGTTGTAGGACACCACCGCGCCGCCGCTGTACGCGGTCGCCGCGTTCCACGCCGCCGCCGTGCAGCTGCCGGGCGGAGTCGTGGTGGTGGTCGTGGTCGTCGTCGTAGTGGTGGTGGTTGTCGTCGTGGTCGACGTCGGCGGGGTCGAGCAGCCCGGCGTGCTCGCGCCCAGGCCGTTGACCACCGCGTTGAACAGCGTCGACGCCGGGTCGAGGTCGTAGAGCGAGAACATCATCGCGCCGGCCAGGCCGTTGCAGTGGATGTAGTCGGTCCGCGCCTTGATCGACTGCGCCGAGGAGCCGCCGTAGAAGGTGGTGCCGTCGTAGAACCAGGCCGACTGCGTGGTCGGGTCGTAGAAGGTGTCGGCCGGGTTGTCGACGATCCCGGACAGCTCCTTGTACATCGCCACACCGGGCACGTTGCCCGACAGCGTCTTGCCGGCGGACGGGCCGGTCGCGCTCTGGTACAGGCCGTGGTTGGAGCCGGCTGGCACCCCGGTCCACCCTCGGTAGTAGAACGGAATGCCCAGGGTCAGCTTGGTGGACGGGAAGCCGCCGGGAATGCCGTAGGCGCTGTCACCCTTGGTGTACGCCTTGATCACGTTGTCGATCGTGTACTTCTCGGCGCCCGGCGGGATGGTTCCGGACGGGTCGCTTGGCGAGGAGTACAGCGGGTCCTGGAAGTTCGTCGGACCGGTGGCGTCCCACGCGCCGTGCATGTCGTAGGTCATCGCGTCGGCGAAGTCCATGTACTGACCGATCTTGTCGGTCTGGATCTTCGCGATCTTGTCCTGGCCGCCGGGCAGGGCCGCCGACAGCGAGTAGTGCTTGCCGCCCAACGCGTCCAGCTCGGACCGGAACTCGGCCAGCAGCGCGGTGAAGTTGGCCGTGTCGTTCGGGCTGGTGTGGTTGCCGAGGTGGCCGGTGGTCGAGGCCGGGTACTCCCAGTCGATGTCGAAGCCGTCGAAGATGCCGGCCGCGCTGCCCGCGCCGCCGTAGCCGCCCTGCGAGGGCAGGTTGCCCTTGATGAACATGTCGATGCAGGAGCTGACCAGCTTCTTGCGCGAGGCGTCGGTGGCCGCCGCGTCGGAGAAGTACTTGGAGTACGACCAGCCGCCCAGCGACAGCACCACCTTCAGGTTGGGGTGCCGGGCCTTGAGCTCCTGGAGCTGGTGGAAGTTGCCGACGATCGGCATGCCGAAGGCGTCCGCGGTGCCGTCGACGCTGATGTCCGAGCCGAACGACTTCTGGTAGTCGGCGAACGCGTCGCCCGCCCCGTCGCCGGCGTTGGGGTCGCTCTCGCCGCCCGGGTCCGGATTGCTGGCCTTGGTCGCCTCGAAGCAGGTCAGGTTGGTCGGGTCGATGTTCTCGAAGTCGTAGATCAGGTAGTCGAGGTTGTTGGCGATCGCGTCGACGTTCTTCGGGTAGTACGCGTTCTGGTAGATCGACCACTGGTCGTAGTAGGCGACGCGCAGGCCGCCGGTGGCCGCCGCGGCGGTCGCGGCCGCCGGGGTGACCGCCACCGACTGGGGCTGCTGCTGGGCCGCGTTCGCGCCGACGGCGGTGATGCTGCCGACCACGACCGTCGCCGCCGCGGCGGCGATCAGGGCCGATCTCGCGGATAACGTCATCTGCAGGGCCTTCCGTTGCGAGAAGGGAGGTTGAGACTCGCCGGCGGGCCGGGTTCGGGGTTCACCGACCCGCCGGCGAAAGCATGGTCAGCAGGCTCCGTTGTCGGTCCAGACGCCGGAGCCGCCGGTGCTGGGGGCTTCGCCCTGGGTCCACCACTTGGCGGTCCACTTGTGGCCGTTGTAGGAGACGACCGCGCCGCCGTTGTAGGCCGTCGCGGCGTTCCACGCGGCCACGCCGGTGCAGTTGCCGCCGCCCGGTGGGTTGGTGGTCGTCGTGGCGCCACCGCCGCAAGGCCCGTTATCGGTCCACACGCCCGAGCCGCCGGTGCTCGGCGCCTCGCCCTGGGTCCACCACTTCGCGGTCCACTGGTGGCCGTTGTAGGACACCACCGCGCCGCCGCTGTACGCGGTCGCCGCGTTCCACGCCGCGGCGGTGCAGGAGCCGCCGCCACCCGGCGTCGTGGTCGTGGTGGTCGTGGTGGGCGGCGGGGACTGCGGCGGCGTCGCGCCGGCGAACTTCGCCGTGTACTTGGTGAAGTCCCAGTCGTTCTGCGTGACGTTGCTGCAGATCCCGTTGTCGGTGCTGGCGCCGCACTGGCGGTCCCGGTTGACCGACCAGAAGGTGAACCGGCCCAAGCCGTGGCTGGTGGCGTAGTCCAGCACCGTCTGGAAGTCGGCCTGGTAGAACATCTCCGCCGCGTCGGACTTGCCGTTCATGCCGGAGAAGCCCTCGTGCGAGTACGCCGTCGCGCTGTCCCAGCCCATGTGGCTCATCAGCAGGCCGTGCAGGGCCTCCAGCGCCGAGGTCTGCGACGCGGCGCCGTTGAAGCCGCCGTCGAACGGCATGATGGAGAAGTTGTTGGGGGTGAAGCCCAACGCCTTGGACTTGTCCAGCAGCTGCGTGCCGAACCAGCCGGTGCCGGCCGCGGTGCCGGGCATGGTCACCGAGACGAACAGGCCGGGGTTGTTGGCCTGCAACGTCTTGGCCGCGCCCAGCTCGTTGTTCACCGCCGCGTCGTTCTCGTACTCCGGCTCTTCCAGGTCGAAGTCGATGGCCTTGAGCGAGTACTTGTCGATCACCTGCTGGTAGGCCGCGGCGGTGGCCGCCACGGTGCCGCAGGTCTGGCCCAGCTTGGTGCCGCCGTAGCCGCCGACCGAGACCGACACGTCGCCGCCGGCCCCGCGGATCTTGCTGATCACGCCGGCCACCGCGGTGTCGGAGGAGACCGCGCTCTTGCCGTCCCAGGTGGGCGAGCAGCCGCCGCCGTCGGGGGCGAGGATGAAGGCCAGCTGGAAGGCCTTCTGGCCGGTCGCCGCCATCACCACGGTCGGGTCCGGCGGGTTGTTGCTCTGCGGCATCAGGTACGGCGCCGAGGCGTACCAGTTGTTCGACAGGGCGTTGGGGCTGAGCACGGCGGCGGAAGCGGCCGGCTGCACCTGCGCCGTGCTGGCGTTGGCGGCCACGGCCGCGGCGACTCCCGCCACGGCCACCGCTGCCATCGCGGTCGCGGCCAGTCTGGCTCGCTGCATATGTCCTCCTCGTCGAAGGCACTGCACTGGTGGTTCTTTCGCCGGGCCCGGTGTTCAGAAATGTGGACTAGACCACCGGGGGTGTCAAGGCTTTGGCCTAGACCAATGCGTGGACAGTTGCCCGGCTACTCCGTTCGGCCCCCGACGTTGGTCGTGAAACGCCACGGGGCCCGCCGAACGCGGGCCCCGTGGTATTGCCGATGTATTTCACAGCCACACGGTCAGCAGCCGCGATGCGTGCGGCGCCAGGGTCGCCGAGAAGTGGTCGAGGGCCACGCCAAGGTTCCTGTGCGTCCAGACATCCCGGACGAATCCGAGCCGCCGATGGGGTGCTAGATCGGTCCAGTTGGCGGTGACCGTGGCCGTGGTGTCGCCGAGGTTGAACAGCGCCACGGTGTAGCTTCCGTTGTGGTTGTCGCTCACCCACACCTGCTGCGGGGTCGCCTGCGAGACCGGGTGCGCCGGGTGGCCGGCCTGGTCGACCGCGATCACCTCGTCATTGGTGATCATCTTGACGTCCTCGGGCACCAGCCTGGTCAGGTCGGTGCCCAGCAGCAGCGGCGAGGACTCGATGGCCCACAGCGTCATCACCGACTGCTTCTCGTCGGCGCTCAGGCCGTCGGTCGCGCCGTTGCCGATCTCCAGCGAGTCCAGGTCGTTCCAGTGGCCCGGGCCGGCGAACGGCACCCACTTCGGCGCGTCGTCCCAGCGCAGCGAGGCCCGCACCTTCCAGTTGGTCAGGCCCACGCAGTGCGAGTAGCACTCGATGTCGCCCTCGATCCGCCAGCCGTTGCTGTTTTTCTGCCACACCGCGGCGTTGGCGAAGCTGAGCGAGTTGGACAGCTCCAGGTGGATCGGCCGGCGGGTGGTGTCCAGCGCCTGGCGCCACACCTGCGTGTCGGTCCGGTTGTCGGTGGCCACGCGGCCGCCGCCGGGGCCGACGAAGTCCATCTTGATGTAGTCGACTCCCCACGACGCCAACAGATCCGCCTGCGACTGCACGTAGGCGGCGGCCCCCGCCTTGCTGAAGTCCAGCTTGCCCGAGCTGTCCGCGGCGGTGTTGCCCGGCTGCGCCGGGTCGATGACATCCTTGACGTGGAAGGGAGTTCCCTTGATCGGCGAGTTCGCGTCCACCGCCGCCTTCGGGATGCCCGGCACCATGTAGATGCCGAACTTCAGGCCCAGGCCGTGCACGTACTTCGCCACCGCGGCGATGCCGTCGGGGAACTTCTTGGTGTCCCACGTGCTGCGGCCGTACTCGTCCACCCCGGCCGTCCAGCCCGCGTCGATGTTGACGTACTGGTAGCCGTGGTCCTTGAGCTGATCGTGCACCACCTTGGCCTGCGCCTCGATGATCGCCTCGGAGATGGCGCCGTGCAACGAGCTCCAGCTGCTCCAGCCCATCGGCGGGGTCTTCGCGATCGTCACCGGGCGATGCCGGTCCGGTTCGGCCGTGGCCTGACTGCCGGTCGCCAGCAGCGCTGCCGCCGCCGTGAGCAGCGCAGCGCCGATCCGCCACCTGGTCATGCGTGCTCCTTCGTTGGAGGACGGGCCCGGCGGCGGACGGGACATCGGGTGAATCCTCGCCCGTGACCCCCACTTCGGCAAGATGCACACGGTTACATCCGATCTTTATGCCATGAAGGGCCCCTTCCTGACGTTGAACGTCATGAAGGGCCCCTTCCTGACGTTGAACGTTGTGAAGGGGTCCTTCATGACGTTCAACGTGAGGATTGGAGCGTTGATCATGGGGGCCGTGGGGGACCGCGCTGCTGTGGGCAGAACGGGCGGCGGCGACCGGGCCGCCGCACCCAGACTGGGCGGCCCGTCGACCGGATGCCGGCCGACGGGCAGCGAGCGGCTGGGCGAGGTGCTCCGGCCGCACGGGCCGTTCGTCGAGCAGGTGCGGGTGACCGTGCTGACCGGACGGAAGTCAGGAGCCCAGTGCGGTTTTGAGTAGGAGTTCGCTGGCCCCCAGCCACTTGGGGTCGGGCAGGCGGCCGTGGCGGAAGGCGAACCAGCCGAGGGTGCGCAGGACGTTGTGGGCGGCGTAGGCCCAGAGCAGCTCGGGGGCCATGACCCGGCGCAGGTGGCGGCGCAGCTCGGTGGAGGTGCGGGTCTGGTCGGTGCCGATGCGCAGGGCGAACCACAGGGTGACCAGGTCGGCGCGGCGGTCGCCGGGGCGCCAGCCGTCCCAGTCGACGACGCCGGAGAGCTCGCCGGCCCGGAACAGCATGTTGCCGAGGCCGTAGTCGCCGTGCACGACGTCGTCGGCCGGCAATCGGGCGAGGTCGAGGCGGCCGGCCAGGCGCTCGATCTCGTGCACGAGGGCGGCCCCTCGTGGCGAATGTGCTGCCAAGGCCCGCTTTCGTGGCGTCCAGTGCCCGGGGTCGGCCAGGTCCCGCAGGATCTGCTCGCCCCACGGCAGGGCTCGGTGCGAGGACAGTCCGCAGGCGGCCCCGGCATGCAACTCGACCAGCTCGATGAGCTGCTCCAGCTGCTCCACCGCCAGCTCGTCGGAGGGCCCGCCGGGCAGCTTCTCCTGGACGTAGAAGGCGATCGTGTCGAGCCGGTCGGCGGCGATGACCCGGGGCGCGGGGTAGCGGCGCGAGCGCAGCCGGGCGGTCACCTCGGCCACCTCGCACGGCCACTGCTCCGGATGCCACGTCCACTTGACCACGTACCGGCCCCGGCCGGCGACCGTCGCCTCCACCGCCCCGTGCTCGCCGGAGAGGGATTTGACTCTGCTGAAGCCGAGACCACACGCCTCGGCGATGACCGACAGCGCGTGGTCGGCGTCGGTGCCGCCCATCATGGGCGCACAGTGTGGTCGAAAAGCCTGAATCGGTCCACCTCCCTAGGGGTTCGGGGAGGTGGACCGAAGGGGGCGATCAGGAGGCGGGCGTCCAGTAGTCGCCGGCCATCACCAGGTAGACCAGCATCTTCACGGTCTCGCCGTAGTAGGTGTCCTCGAACGGGTTGGTGGCCAGGTAGTTCCACAGCGAGTCGGTCCAGGCCTGGTCGCCGGCGGCCATCGCGGCCACGCCCACCGGGTCGTTGGCCACCTCGGACTGGTCGCCGGTGTTGGTCGGCGTGCCGTCCAGCTTGGTGTGCGGGTAGATCTTGGCCGGGTCGCCGCCGGCCTTGGCCTTGTAGCTGGCCGACTCCTTCTTGGCCACGCCCAGCGCCACCGGGCTGCCGTAGACCAGGGCGTCGGTGCCCATGTGCCACGGCACGCGCACCGAGTTGTAGCCGACGATGTTGTCCGGCTGGTTCTCCTGGTAGTTGGCCGGGGCCGGCTTGGGGCTGGTGGTGTTGGCGTTGACCACGAAGTCCGACAACAGGTTCGCGGTCGGGGAGTAGGCCGCGGTGAACTCGCTGATGACCGCCTCGGTGCGGGTGATCACCTTGTTCCAGTCGTGCGCGGTGTCGTAGGCGGCGAAGGCCCGCAGGTGGTCGAGCATGAAGTCGGACGGCCGGGTGTCGGTGTTGGGGCCGTCGTCCTCGCACTTGAGGTGGCCGTCCGGGGCGACGTCGGCGGCGTAGAACCTGGCCAGCCAGTCCTTGGCCGCCGCGGTGTAGCCGCCCCACTGCTTGTCGGCCAGGATCAGGCCGTAGCCGACGTCCAGGTCGCCGTCGGTGGCCGAGTCAGGGGTGCCGGAGTCGGCGTACTTGCAGGACTTGCCGTCGATCTCCCACTGCATCATGCCCTTGCTGTCGCGGTGGTCCTGGACCACCTTCCACAGCCCGTCGAACTCGGCCCTGGCGTTCGTGTCGTAGCCGGCCATCAGCGGCACGATGTTCATGCCGTAGCCCTGGGCCTCGGACACGGTGCCCTTGTTGGGCGCGTCGTCGGTGGCATAGACCAGGTAACCCCCGCAGGCCGCGCGCAGGTAGGCCTTCTTCCAGGAGTCGTACTGCTTCTTGACCGCCGCGTCCCGGGCCGCCGGGGTGGCCGAGGGCATTACGCCCGTCTTGTACGTGACGTGGGTGGGGAAGGGGTGGCTCTCGCCGGCGGCTGCGGCGGGAGTTGCCGTGGAGACCAGCACGGACAGGGAAATCGTCGCGGCAGCGGCGGCCACCGCCGCCAGCCGGCCCGATCGATCGCGCATCGCTCGCTCCTGTTAGGAAAGTTTCTTAACTAATCGGCGGCGAGATCAGCGTGACGCCCGATTCGCCTGGTGTCAAGGGAGGTCTAGACCTCTTCGGTGGGACCGGGCTCCCCGGGATGATTCGCCCGAAGGGCCCTTGAACCGTTGCGGCCGGCGATCGCGTGGTGTCTGCTGAGCGGCGCCTGACCGTGAGATTCGGGAGGACGAACCACCATGGCTGGGATCTCGCGTCGCCGCCTGCTCGGATCGGCCGCCGGCGTGGCCGGCGCCTCCGCCCTGGCGTCGGTGCTGCCGCCGAACCTCCAGAAGGCTCTCGCCGCCACCAGTCCCGGAACACCGCGCGACATCAAGCACATCGTCGTGCTGATGCAGGAAAACCGGTCCTTCGACCACTATTTCGGCGCCATGCCCGGTGTTCGGGGCTTCGACGACCCGCACGCGGTCACGCTGCCCGGCGGCCGGTCGGTGTTCTACCAGCCCGATCCCAAGAACCCGGACGGCTACCTGCTGCCATTCCACCTGGACACCAAACGCACCAGCGCGCAGGCGATCCCGTCCACCAGCCACGCCTTCACCGTGCAGCACTCGGCGGTCAACGGCGGCAAGATGGACAACTGGTTGCCCGCGCACCGGGCCGCCGACGGCGACAACAACGGCCCGTACACCATGGGCTACTACACGGAGGACGACATCCCGTTCCAGTGGGCGCTGGCCCGCAACTTCACGATCTGCGACGCCTACTTCTGCTCCGTGCTCGGGCCGACCTGGCCCAACCGGCTCTACCACTGGAGCGGCACCATCGACCCGTCCGGGCAGCACGGCGGGCCCATCATCAGCAACGTGGTGCCGTCCCCGTACACGTGGACCACCTATCCCGAGCGGCTCACCGCCGCCGGCGTCAGCTGGCACGTGTACCAGCAGGAGGACGACTACGGGTGCAACCCGCTGGAGTTCTTCAAGGCCTATCAGGACGCCGGGCCGAATTCCCCGCTGCACCAGCATGGTCTGGCCATCGGGCCGGCCGACCGGTTCGAGTACGACGCCCTGCACGACCGGCTGCCCACCGTCTCGTGGATCATCCCGACCTCGCCCCAGTGCGAGCACCCGGACTACATCCCGGCCGCCGGGGCCGACTTCGTGGCCAGCAAACTGGACGCGATCGCCGCGAATCCGGACGTGTGGGCCAAGACCGTGGTGATCCTCAACTACGACGAGAACGACGGCCTGTTCGACCACGTCGTGCCGCCCATGCCGCCGGCCGGCACCCCCGACGAGTTCGTCAACGGCCTGCCCATCGGGGCCGGCATCCGCGTGCCGTGCACCATCGTCTCGCCGTGGACGCGCGGCGGTTACGTCGCGACCGAGCCATTCGACCACACCTCGGTGCTGCGCCTGATCGAGGCCGTCACCGGCGTGCGGGAGACCAACATCAGCGACTGGCGGCGCAAGACCTTCGGCGACCTCACCTCCGCCCTGGGCTTCGGCGGCTCGGCCAAGCCGCTGCCCCCGCTGCCGCCGACCAAGGCCCCGCTGTGGCAGGCCGAGTACAACGTCAAGCACCTGCCGCCGGCCAAGATCCCCGGCGCCGACCAGACCCCGCCGCACCAGGGCACCCGCAGCCGGATCGACGAGACCGTCACCACGCACGCCTCCGACTTCCCGACCGGTGTCGCCGGCACCAGCTTCCCCGGCACACAGTTGTTGGCCCGCAACAAGCAGCCTTCCTCGCGTAACAAGGTCGCGGGCGAGGCCGCCCCCGCCGTCAAGAAGGCCTACGTCACCGGGATCGTCGCCTACAGCGTGTCCGTGCTCGACGCCGGCACCGGCAAGCTGCTGTCCACTGTGCAGGGCCCGACCAATCCGTACGGCATCGCCGCCAGCCCTGACGGCCAGAGCCTCTATGTCTCGGAGTCCGGGGCCGACAAGGTGTCCGTGCTCAGCACCTACACCGGCGGCTTCGTCGGCTCCATCACTGTCGGCCTGTTTCCGCACGGCCTCGCCATGTCCCCGGACGGCCGGCTGCTCTATGTCTGCAACACCGGGCCCGACACCGGCCCCGGCGGCTCCAAGTCGGTGTCGGTGATCAACGCCAAGACCGACTCGGTCATCGGCGAGATCACCGTCGGCCTTGCCCCGCAACAGGTCACCGTCAGCCCCGACAGCTCCACGGTCTATGTGTCCTGTCAGGACGGCCTGTGGATCGTCGACGCCGACAGCCGCAAGGTCCGGGCTTGCCTGCCCGGCCTGGCCAAGGCCCACGGCGTCACCGCCTGCCCGGGCGGCCGCAACGTCTACGTGGCCAACACCTGGCAGGACAGCGTTTCCATCGTCAGCGCCAGCACCCACCGGGTCACCGCCACCCTCAAGGTCGGCCAGTCCCCGTGGAACGTCGCCTGCCGCCCCGACGGCCTGTTCGCCTACGTCACCAACGCCAACTCCGACACCGTGTCGGTCATCGACACCGCCAAGCGCGCCGTGGTCTCCACCGTCCAAGTAGGACACATCCCCACCGGCATCACGGCTACCCGGGACCAGATCTGGGTCACCAACAACGCCTCCAGCACCGTCAGCAAGATAGACGCGGCATCGCTGAAGGTGGTCGCCACCACCGCTTTGGGCCTGAGCACCGAACCGGCGGGCGTGGTACTGATATGACGTGGAAATCGTGCTGGTCCGCCACGCCGAATCGGTCGTCCCCACCCCGGACGGCCCCGACGAGTACCGCCGGCCGCTGACCGAGACCGGCCACGCCCAGGCGGCACACCTGATCGAGGAACTGGCGGCGATCAAGCCCGACCTGATCGCCGCCAGTCCGTATCTGCGGGCCGTGCAGACGGTCGAGCCCCTGGCCCGTGCGCTGGGCCTGCCGGTCCGAACCGACCATGCCCTGCGGGAATGGGATTCCGGGCTGGAGCTCACGCCGGACTACGCCCGGCACTACGAAGCCAGCTGGGCCGACCCGGATTTCGCCCGTCCCGGCGGGGAAAGCCTCAACCAGCTCACCGCGCGGGCGATGTCGATCCTCCGGTCGTTCACCGGCGCCGTGGTGATCGGCAGCCACGGCACCTTCGTCGCCCGGGCCCTGGCCGGCTTCGGCGTCCCGGTCGACTGGCCGTTCAGCCAGGCGATGCCGATGCCGGCGATCTATCGGATCACCGACGCCGGCATCACCGGCCCGGGTCTCAGCCCTTGACGCAGATGACCTGCTTGAGCTTGGCCACGATCTCGACCAGGTCGGTCTGGTTCGCGATCACTTCGTTGATGTCCTTATAGGCCATCGGAATCTCGTCGATGACGCCGGTGTCCTTGCGGCACTCGACGCCCTTGGTCTGTTCGATGAGATCCGTGCGCTTGAACATCTTGCGGGCCTTGGTGCGGGACATGCGGCGGCCGGCGCCGTGAGAGGCCGACTCGAAGGAGTCCGGGTTGCCGAGGCCGCGAACGATGTACGAGCCGGTGCCCATGGAGCCGGGAATGATGCCCAGGTCCCCGTTGCCGGCCCGGATCGCGCCCTTGCGGGTGACCAGGACGTCCTCGCCGAAGTGCTTCTCCTCGGCGACGTAGTTGTGGTGGCAGGAGATGGGCTCGTCGAAGCGGATGTGCTTGTACCGCTTGCGAAGCACGTCGCTGATCAGGCGCAGCATCACCGAGCGGTTGCGGCGCGCGTACTCCTGGGCCCAGTACAGGTCGTGCCGGTAGGACGCCATCTCGGGCGTGCCGGCCAGGAACACGGCGAGCTCCCGGTCGGGCAGCTCCTCGTTGTGGGCCAGGCCGCGCGCCACCCCGATGTGGTGCTGTGCCAGCTCGTTGCCGATGTTGCGGGAGCCGGAGTGCAGCATCACCCAGACCCGCTTGGACGTGTCCAGGCAGACCTCGATGAAGTGGTTGCCGCCGCCGAGCGTGCCGAGCTGGTTGACGGCCCGGTCCGCACGGGCCTTGACCGCCGGGGTCAGGTCGTCGAACCGGGACCAGAACTGCTTCCAGTCACCGGCGTCCCGCTCGTCGAAGGCCGCGTCGCGGTGCGCGGCGAAGCCCACCGGCACCGCCTTCTCGATCTCCGAGCGGATGCCGGCCAGGTCGCCGGGCAGGTCGTTGGCGGTCAGCGAGGTGCGCACGGCGGTCATGCCGCAGCCGATGTCCACGCCCACCGCGGCCGGGGAGACCGCGTCCTTCATCGCGATCACCGAGCCGACCGTCGCCCCCTTGCCCAGATGGACGTCGGGCATGACGGCGACGTGCTTGACCACCCACGGCAGCGACGCGATGTTGCGCAGCTGCTGCATGGCCGCGGGCTCGACCTCGTCGACCCGTGTCCACATCTTGATGTCCACGTGCTTCCCGGGCACGGTCGTCATCGCCATGCCGGCAAGGCTAAGGCGGACAAGGGGTCCGGCGCGATCGAGTTGTTTGCTAGCGTGCCGCATGGGCGACTTCCGGCACGACCAGGCCCTGGTGCGGGCCCTGCTGCGGGAGCAGCACCCCGACCTGGCCGATCTCGAACTCCGTGACGTCGACGGGGGTTGGGGCAACCAGCAGTGGCGCCTGGGCGAGGACCTCGGCGTGCGCATGCCGCGCCAGGAAGGCGCGCACCACGAGCTGCGCAACGAGCAGAAGTGGTTGCCGCAGTTGGCAAAGCGCCTGCCGCTGCCGACGCCGGTCCCGATGCGGGTCGGCGAACCGTCGCCTCTGTTCCAGCACACGTGGACGATCACGCGCTGGGTGCCCGGCGTGCCGGCCGACCACGAGCCGATCACCAATCCCGACGCGGCCGAGGTTCTCGCGGATTTCCTTGTGGCACTGCATGATCCGGCCCCGGCCGACGCCCCGGTCAACCCTCACCGCGGCCTGCCGTTGAGCCGGGCGGGCGGCGACCACTGGTTCGAGTTCATTGATGGCCACCCGGTCGCCGACGACGCCCGGGCGGTGTGGGAGAAGGGCCTGGCCGCGCCGGCCTGGTCCGGCCCGCCGCTCTGGCTGCACGCCGATCTGCACCCGGCCAACGTGGTCGGCCGGGACGGCATGCTGACCGGGGTGATCGACTTCGGCGACCTGTGCGCCGGCGATCCGGCCACCGACCTGTCCGCCGCCTGGCTTCTGCTGCCCGACGGCGCGGCCGACCGGTTCTTCGCGGCCTACGCCCGCGCCGACGAGCCCACGGTCGCCCGGGCCCGCGCCTGGGCCGTCATCCGGGCCCTGACCCTGATCTTCATCGGCCGCAACGGCCGGCTGGGCCGTCCCGGGGGCAAACCGACCTGGGAACCCGCGGGCTATGCCGCCCTTGCCCGTTTGACACGTTCTTGACAGGCCAACGGCGTGCGACCAGTGTGACCGCATGAGTGACAGTGACGTGGCTCTCATCCGCACCCAGCGGCTGCGCGCCGCGGTCGCGAGCACGGTCGGCACCTCCATCGAGTGGTACGACTTCTTCCTCTACGGCACCGCGGCGGCGCTGATCTTCCCCAAGCTCTTCTTCCCCGGCAGCAGCCCGTTCGCCGGCGTGCTGGCGGCGTTCGGCACGCAGTTCGTGGGCTTCGCGGCGCGGCCGATCGGGGCAGCGCTGTTCGGCCACTTCGGCGACCGCATCGGCCGCAAGGGCACGCTGATCGGCACCCTGCTGACCATGGGCATCGGCACGCTGCTGATCGGCTGCCTGCCCACGGCCGACTCGATCGGCGTGACTGCGGCGGTGCTGCTGACGGTCCTGCGCATCGCCCAGGGCATCGGGGTCGGCGGCGAGTGGGGCGGCTCGGTCCTGCTGGCCATGGAGTGGGGCGACCAGAACAAACGCGGCCTGATGGCCAGCCTGCCGCAGCTGGGCGTGCCGATCGGCCTGCTGCTGTCGACGGGCGTGGTGCGCCTGGTGTCGAGCCTGTCCGGCGACGGCTTCCTGGTGTGGGCCTGGCGGATCCCGTTCCTGCTGTCGATCGTGCTGATCGGCATCGGCCTGTACGTGCGGCTGCGGGTGCTGGAGTCGCCGCAGTTCGAGCACGTGGTGCAGCGGGCAGCCGTGGTGCGCCAACCGGTGTGGCGGGCGATCGTGGAGCACCCGCGGGAGATCCTGAGCTCGGCCTTCCTGCGGATGTCGGAGCAGGCGCCGTTCTACCTGTTCATCACGTTCGTGCTGACGTACGGCACCAAACAACTGAGCCTGAAGCAGGACGACCTGTTGGGCTACACCATGATCGCCGCGGCGGCCGGGGTGGTCTGCGTGCCGCTGTTCGGGTGGTTGTCCGACCGGATCGGCCGCAAGCTCATGTACGGCATCGGGGTCGTCTGCGTCGGCCTGTACGCGTTCCCCTACTTCGGGCTGCTCAACACCAAGGTCGGCGGCCTCGTGCTGCTGGGGATCGTGATTTCCCTTGTCCTGCACGCCATGCAGTACGGCCCGCAGGCGGCACTGATCGCCGAGAGCTTCGGCGCGAACGTCCGCTACTCCGGCGCCGGGCTGGGCTACCAGCTGGCCTCGGTGATCGCCGGCGGCCCGGCCCCGCTGATCGCCACCGCCGTGCTGGCCAGCACCGGCTCCAGCACCTGGATCAGCTGGTACATCGTCGGCTGCGCCGTGGTGGCGATGCTCGCCCTGCTCGCCCTCCCCCAACGCGTCCCCGCCGAGCAACCCCAGCCCGCGTGAGTTGAACGTCATGAAGGGCCCCATACTGACGTTCAACGTCAGTATGGGGCCCTTCATGACATAAAAACGGCTGCTACTTGGTGCCCAGCACGCCGTCGAAGCGGCGGGGGATGCCCAGCGGGTTGCCGGCCTGGAGCTCCGGCGGGAGGAGCTCCTCGGGCCAGCTCTGGTAGCTGACCGGCACCAGCCAGCGGCGGATGGCGGTGGAGCCGACGGAGGTGTGCAGCGGGTTGGTGGTGGCCGGCCAGGGGCCGCCGTGCTGCATGCCCCACGCCACGGCCACGCCGGTCGGCCAGGCGTTGAAGATCAGCCGCCCGGCCACCGGCTGCAACGCCGAGCCGATGCGGCCGGCGAGCGCGTGCTCCTCGGACGAGGCGTGCACGGTGGCGGTCAGCGACCCCGGCAGCTGCGGGAGAACGTCCAGCAGCTCCTCGGGATCGGTGTAGGTGACGACCACGCCGGCCGGGCCGAAGTGCTCCTCGGTGAGGGTGCCCTGGTTGGCGGCGAAGGTCTTCAGCTCGGTGGTGAACAGCTTGGGGGCCACCGAGAAGCCTTCGGCCGGGTCGCCGCCGGTGGCGGCCAGCTCGACCAGGTCGCTGGCGGCCAGACTGTCCACACCGGACTGGTAGCCCTGCTGCATCCGCTCGTTGAGCATGGGCCCGCCCTGGGTGGCGACCACGGCCGCCTTCAGCGCCTCGACCATGGACACCGGCGCGAAGACCAGGCCCGGGTTGGTGCAGAACTGGCCGACTCCCATGGTGAGCGAGCCGGCGAAGCCGGCAGCGGTCTCCTCGGTGGCCGCACCGGGCAGGATCACCGTGGGGTTGACGCTGCCCAGCTCGCCGTAGAACGGGATCGGGTCGGGCCGGCCGGAGGCCAGGTCGAACAGGGCCCGCCCGCCGCCGGTGGATCCGGTGAAGCCGACGGCCTT
Source organism: Kutzneria sp. NPDC052558 (assembly GCF_044547355.1). NCBI lineage: Bacteria > Bacillati > Actinomycetota > Actinomycetes > Pseudonocardiales > Pseudonocardiaceae > Kutzneria > Kutzneria sp. NPDC052558. The sequence continues at coordinate 335,844 of NZ_JBIUAG010000004.1, read as the reverse complement.
GACCGCCGGGTGCTGCACCAGCTTGGTGCCGACCGGAATGCCGTGCACGATGCCGAAAACGCCCTCGGGCAGCGCCGAGGCGACGATGCGCGCGGTCTCGACCGAGGTGGTCGGGTGGGACGGGTGCGACTTGACGACCACCGGCGAGCCGGCGGCCAGCGCGGACGCGGTGTCCCCGCCGGCGACCGAGAAGGCGAACGGGAAGTTGCTGGCGGCGAACACCGCGACCGGCCCGATCGGCCGCAGGATCCGGCGCAGTTCCGGGCGCGGCGGCACGGTGGTGGCGTCCGCGGTGTCGATGGTGGCCTCGAGATAGCTGCCCTCGCGCAGCACGGAGGCGAACAGCCGCAACTGGTTGGTGGTGCGCTTGAGCTCGCCGGTCAGCCGGGGCACCCCCAGCGCGGTCTCACTGTCCGCGGTGGACACCAGCAGCTCGGACTCGGCGTCCAGGGCGTCGGCGACCCGCTCAAGGGCCTCGGCCCGGAACTCGGAAGTCGTTGCCCCCCAACCGGAAGCGGCGGCCTTGGTCAGGATGGCGTCCAGCTCGGCGTCCGAAGTGGACGGAACCGGCGCGCCGAAAGCTTCTCCCGTGCGCGGGTTGAAACCCTGCACAGCGGTCATCGTGCGGCCTCCTTGACGGCGGTGTCCCAGGCGGAAGTGACCCAGACGCCGCCAACGTAGTTCAGCTCGGGGCCGTCCGGGTCGGGCATGCCGTGCTCGGCGATGACCTCGTCGGCGTAGCGCTCCGAGTCGTCTTCCGACTGATATCCCAACGCCTTCGCCTCATCCAGGGACACCCACCGGCGGGTGTTGTCGGACACGCCCCAGATCACCCGGTAGCCGGGCGCGGGCGTGGCCAGGCAGGCCTCCAGCATGCGGGCGCAGTCGTCGGGCGAGAGCCACGTGGACAGCATCCGCACGTCCCGCGGCTTCTCGAAGCAGGACCCGATCCGGATGGCGATCACGTCCAGGCCGTAGCGGTCGGCGTACAGCGCGCCCAGCGCCTCCACGGCGACCTTGCTGACGCCGTAGTAGGTGTCGGGGCGCGGGAAGGCGTAGTCGGGCGTGTCCTCGGCGCCGCGGCGGTGGAAGCCGGCGGCGTGGTTGGAGCTGGCCAGGACGACCCGCTTGACGCCGTTGCGGCGCGCGGCCTCCAGCACGGTGTGGGTGCCGTCGATGTTGACCGTGAGGATGTCCTTCCACGGCTGTTCGAGGCTGTGGCCGCCGAGGTGGATGACGGCGTCGGCGTCCGCGCAGGCGGCGTCCATCGCGGCCTGGTCGGTCACCGTCGCGGTGACCAGCTCGACGTTCTCGGCCTCGCCGGCGGCGGGCAGCGAGCCGATGTCGAGCAGTCGAAGGACCCGGTCGGGTGCGGCGAGTCTGGGCCGCATCAGGGTGCCGACGCCGCCGGCCGCGCCAGTGATCAGGATGCGTTCGGTCACGGGTTCTGGCCTCCATGTTGCAAACGTTTACAATTGCTTCAGAACGGTACTCAGCGACCGAACTGACGCAAGACCTCGGTGATGGTCCTGGCCGCGGCCAGCAGGGCGGACACGACCTGCCGCTCGTGGTCGGCGTCCAGCCGGCCCAGCGGCACCGAGCAGCTCATCGCGTCGATGACCGGGTTGCGGTAGGGCAGCGCGACGGCGAAGCAGCCGAGGCCGGGAGTGTTCTCCTCGCGCTCGTGGGCGTACCCCTCGGCGTGGAACCGGGCCAGCTGGGCGTGCAGTTCGGCCCGGTCGGTCACGGTGTTGGGGGTCAGCGCCTCCAGCCGCTCCGGCAGCACCGCGTCCACCTCTGAGCGGCTGCGCTCGGCCAGCAGCGCCTTGCCCAGCGAGGTGGCGTGCGCGGGCAGCCGGCGGCCGACGCGGGACACCACGCGCAGGTGGTGCTCCGACTCGCGGCTGGCCAGGTAGACCACGTCGGCGCCGTCCAGGCGGGCCAGGTGCACGGTCTCGTTGATCTGCTGGCGCACCTGCTCCATCACCCGGATGGCGGTGCGCACCACGGGGTCGTGATCCAGGTACGACGTGCCGACCAGCAGCGCCCGCACGCCGATGCCGTAGCTGCCGCGCTGCGGGTCCACCTCGACCCAGCCCCGGCTGACCAGCGTCTGCAGCAGCATGTACAGGCTGGACTTGGGGTAGCTGAGCTCCTTGTGCAGCTCGGTGAGCGTGAGCTGGCGCTCGGAGCGGGACATGACCTCCAGCAGCTCGACGGTTCGGTCCGCGGATTTCACCGCCGCCGGCCTGGTGGGGGCCGTGTTGTCGACTGCCTCTGACATCTGATCGGCCTCCAGGACCTTGACACACGGTGCTTCTGATTCTTACAGTCCGTGCCAACGTTCACAAGTACGACCGGCATTCAGATACGTGAACCGCGAGGAGAGGGTCAATGGCAGCCCCGATCTCCAGGCAGACGGCCCCGGTGGCCGCGCCCGGGATCGCGGCCGCGGCCAGGGCCCCATCCCCGCGATGGATCACCTGATGGCGGTCCCGACAGGCGTGGGCTCGACGGCTAACGGCGGCGGTGTCGTTGAGTCCCACAACCCGCGAGGCGGTGCCCGACGCACCGCCTCGCGGGTACCCACCCGTGGGGTCAAGGACCGTCCGCGTCCTGGCGTGTAAACGTTTTCGCGAGCAACGATCGTCACGGATGCCGTCACAGGGCGCAGAGAGGTCTGGAATGCAACTGGATGGAGTGCTGTTCTTCCCGGTGACCCCGTTCACCCCCGACGGGGAGGTCGCGGAGGACGTGCTGGCCGAGCACGTCAAGCACGGCGTCGCCGCCGGTCCCGGCGGCGTGTTCGTGGCCTGCGGCACCGGTGAGTTCCACGCCCTGGAGCCCGAGGAGTTCGAGCGCGCGGTCCGCGTGGCCGTCGAGGCCACCGCCGGTCGGGTGCCGGTCTTCGCCGGCGCCGGCGGCTCCGCCCCGCTGGCCCGCAAGTTCGCCGCCGCCGCCAAGCGCGCCGGGGCCGACGGCCTCCTGCTGCTGCCCCCGTACCTGGTCGGCTGCCCGGCCGGCGGCGTCGCCCGCTACGTCGCCGAGGTGGTCAACTCCACCGACCTGCCGGTGATCGTCTACCAGCGCAACAACGCCGTGTTCACGCCCGAGGCCGCGGTCGAGGTGGCCAAGCTGCCCAACGTGATCGGCTTCAAGGACGGCCTCGGCGACATGGACCTGATGCAGCGCATCGTGCTGTCGGTCCGGGAGAGCGTGGACAAGCCGTTCCAGTTCTTCAACGGCCTGCCCACGGCCGAGATGACCCAGCCGGCCTACCGTGGCATCGGCGTCGAGCTCTACAGCTCCGCGGTGTTCTGCTTCGCGCCGGAGATCTCGCTGGCGTTTTACAACGCTGTCACGGCCGGCGACACCGAGCAGGTCAACGCCCTGCTGCACGGCTTCTACAAGCCGCTGGTGGAGCTGCGCGACAAGGTCCCCGGCTACGCGGTCTCCCTGGTCAAGGCGGCCGTCGTGCGCGGCGGCCTGGACGTGGGCGGCGTGCGGGCCCCGCTGCTGGACCCGACCGAGGAGCACCTGGTCGAGCTGGACCGGATCATCGAGGCCGGCCGGAAGCTGATCGCCTCATGAAGATCACCGAGATCGTCCTGACCCCGATCGCCTTCCGCGATCCGCCGCTGATGAACTCGGTGGGTGTGCACGAGCCGCTGGCCCTGCGCACCATCGTCGAGATCCACACCGACGAGGGCGTCAGCGGTCTCGGCGAGACCTACGGCGACGCCGGGCACCTGGAGCGCACCCGCAAGGTCGTGCCGTCCCTGATCGGCCTGGACGTCTACCACCTCAACGCCCTGCACGCGGCCGTGGCCTCGGCGCTGGGCGGCGTGGTCGGCAGCGACAAGCACGGCCTGACCGGGCAGATCTCCGGCATCGGCACCGTGGACCGGGTCTTCTCCCCGTTCGAGGTGGCCTGCCTGGACATCCAGGGCAAGCACCAGGGCCGGCCGGTGGTGGACCTGTTGGGCGGCAAGGTGCGCGACGCCGTGCCGTACAGCGCCTACCTGTTCTACAAGTGGGCCGGTCACCCGGGTCACGAGGATGACGAGTGGGGCGCGGCGCTCGACCCGGCCGGCATCGTGGCCCAGGCCCGCAAGCTGATCGACGAGTACGGCTTCGGCTCGATCAAACTCAAGGGCGGCGTCTTCCCGCCCGAGGAGGAGATCGAGGCCATCCGCGCGCTGCGCGAGGCGTTCCCCGACCACCCGCTGCGGCTGGACCCGAACGCGGTGTGGACGCCGGACACCTCGGTGAAGGTGGCCGAGCAGGTCGACGGCGTGCTGGAGTACCTGGAAGACCCGACGGCGAACATCGATGGCATGGCCGAGGTGGCGTCCCGGATCGAGATGCCGTTGGCCACCAACATGTGTGTGGTGTCGTTCGACCACCTGGAGCCGGCGATCCGGCAGAACGCCATCCAGGTGCTGCTGTCCGACCACCACTACTGGGGCGGGCTGACCCGGTCGCGCGGTCTCGCGTTGCTGTGCGAGACCTTCGGCATCGGGCTGTCCATGCACTCCAACTCGCACCTGGGCATCAGCCTGGCCGCGATGACGCATCTGGCGGCCGCCACCCCGAATCTGCGCTACGCCTGTGACACGCACTATCCGTGGAACGCCGTCGACGACGTCGTGAAGCCGGGCGCACTGTCCTTCGTGGACGGCGCCGTGCCCGTGCCGAGCGGGCCCGGCCTGGGGGTCGAGCTCGATCGGGACGCGCTGGCCGTGGCGCATCAACGTTTCCTGGACACCGACATCCGCTCCCGTGACGACACGGGCTACATGCAGCGGGTCGATCCGTCGTACGAGAGGAAGAACCCCCGGTGGTGACCACGCTCGCCCACGCCTACCCGTGGGACCTGGTCGGCGACGACGCCGCGGCGGAGCGGTTCGCCGGCATCGGCGTCGGCTCGGTCGCCCTGGCGGCGTCGTACCACACCACCCGGGCCGCCACCCCGCTGCATCCGCGGCACCGGATGATCGACGCCCGGCACGCCGCCTCCTACGTGCCGGTGCGGCCGGAAGCGTGGCAGGGCAAGCGACTCGTGCCGGCCGAACCGTCCTGGGTGGACAGTGGCTCGTTCACCGCGGCGGCCGATCGGCTGCGGGCGGTCGGGCTTCCCGTGCACGCCTGGACCGTGCTCACGCACTCCAGCCGGCTCGGGGACGCGAACCCGGACCTGGTCGTGCAGAACGCCTTCGGCGACCGCTACCCGTACGCGCTGTGCCCGGCGCAGGCGGATGTCGTGGAGTACTGCGAGACCCTGGTCTCGGAGATCGTCCAAAGTGGACCGTTGGACGGTGTGATCCTGGAGGCCTGCGGGCCGCTGGGCTTCGTGCACGGCGGGCACCACGAGAAGACCGACGGCACCGACTGGTCGCCGGTGCAGCAACAGCTGCTGTCCCTGTGCTTCTGCGTGGCCTGCATCGGGCTCTACGGCGACGCCGGCATCGACGTGGTGGCGTTGCGCAACGCGGTCAAGGCCGGTGTCGACGGCAAGGCCGACAGCGTCCGCGCGGCGCTGGGGGAGCACCTGGCCGACGCCGTCTCCGGCGTCCGCACCGGGCTTTCCCGTGGCCTGCGCCAGCTTCTGGTCGGCAAGATCAAGGCCCTTGACCCCGGCGCCAAGATCGTCGCCCACGCCGCCGCCGACGAGTGGGCCACCGGCCCGTTCGCCACCGTGGCCGGCGGGGTCGACGCCGACGTGGACACGCTGACCTTCACCGCCTGGCCCGGGCCCGACGTCGCCCTCCCGGTGCTCAAGGCGTTGCAGGGCATCACCGACAAGGCGCTGGCCGCCTACGTGCTGGCGCTGCCGCCGCGCCCGGTCGACGGGGCCGCCCTGGCCGCCGAATGGCGGCAGTACCTCGACGCCGGCGCGTCCGAACTGCACGTCTACCACCCGGGCCTGGCCTCCCAGGGCCGTCTGGACGCCATCAAGGACGCCCTCGCCCGCATCTGAGCTCCCCGGCGCCCGTTCGACAGTGCTCGGCGGGCAGTGTTTTCGCCGCGCGTCCCGCGCGGGGCTCGGCCTCTCATGGGGCCGATGCCTCGCGTGCGGCGGTATCATGGTCGCCTGGGAGGTGACCACATGTCCGCTTCGGTGTCGTTCGATCCGCTCGTCGAGCTGGCCGGCATGTGGACCACGGAGTTGGCCGAGCGCTACCTCCCCGACCCTGGTCTGTTGCCGAGCAAGTACGAGTGCGTCGACGGGAACCTGATCTTGAGCCCGTACGAGGCTGGGCCGAACGTGTACGCCGCCGACGAGTTACGCGGCCTGTTCAAGGCGCCGGCCCGGACCGTCGGCCTGCGCGTCTACACCACCGTCAACCTCCAGATGACGGCGCAGCGGTGGATCCAGCCCGACATCACGGTGATGCGCGCGCCGGTGCTGGGCACCTGGGCCCAGGCCGCCGACGCGGTCGTGGTGGGGGAGTTCGTGTCGCCCTCGTCCCGGCAGCGCGACCGGCTGGACAAGCCGGCCATGTGCGCCCGCGAGGGCATCCCGTACTACCTGCGGGGCGAGGTCGACCTGCGCACCGAGACGGCCACCCTGTGGTTCTACCGGCTGGCCGACGGCGAGTACCGGGAGGTCGCGGTGGCCCACACCGGCGGCACCTTCGAGATCACCGAGCCGTTCCCGGTCTCCTTCGACCCCATCCAGCTGCTGGACCTCTGACCGGACCTTCGGTCCGACGCCGGCCACGCGGGTGATGCAACCCGACCCGGTGGTCGCTCCGTCCCACGAGCATGAAGGGACTGACGAAGGCGATCGGCGCGGGCGCGCTGCTGATGGCGCTCGGCGCCTGCGGCCAGACCCAGACGACGACCCAGCCCGACAGTCCGACCAACGGCATCGCCCCCGCGGGCTCGGGCGGCAGCCTGCGCGACGTGCCCGCCGCCCAGATCGACGCCTCCCGCCTGCCCGCCGGCTACCCCGCGCGCGTCCAGCTGGACGACAACGGCGCCGTGCTGACCGTGCAGGGGGAGGAGGGCGGGTGCGAGCGGTCGTCGGCCGAGCTGACCGCCCAGGACGCGACCTCGGTGCACGTGCTGCTCACACGCAACCTCGCCGACACCAATCGGGTCTGCACCAAGGAGCTGCGCCTGACGCAGCTGCCGGTGCAGCTGGACAAGCCACTCGCCGACCGCAAGGTTGTGCTGGAACAGAGGACGGTGCGGTCATGACAGAGCCAACCCTCGGGCGCCCGGCCGGCTCGCCCCAGCCGGCCGGGCGCCGCCCCTACCTCAGAAGACTTCTCGGCGTCGGCCTCGCGGGCGCCGGGCTGGTGGCGTTCGCCGCGTGCGGGTCCGGCGCCGCCACGAACACCGCAGCCTCCGCGCCGGCCGGCTCCTCCTCCCCGACCGCCACCACGTCTGCCACGCCGACCTCGGGCATAGTCCCGCCGCCGCTCAGTCCGCCGCCGACCACCACCGACGAGTCGTCGGTGAAGGCCACCGGGCCGACCGTGCCGCCGAACCAGGTGAACTACAGCGCCGCGCCGGAGAACGTGCCGCAGACCGTGTGGCAGCAGGACGGCGGCAAGACGCTGGTGGTGATGGCCGAGGAGGGCGGCTGCATGAAGGTGGACGCACAGGTCACCAAGCAGACCGCCGACGAGGTCGACATCACCGTGCTCAGCGTCGCCCAGATGCACCGGGTTTGTCCGCTCTACGTCAGGAACATCCCCGTCGCCGCCCACCTGGACGCGCCGCTGGGGAGCAGGAAGGTCGTGCTGACCACCGAAACCGGAACACAGCGGTAGCAACCCGAAACACCGAGCACACCGCCGCCGAATATCCTCGTGCGGTCCCGACCCGGCGGCAGGGGTCGGGCCGGGGCCGCGCGAGGCCCTTTCCTCGACAGGGACGGCAGAAGCGATGGCGCGCTTGCTCGGATGTCTGCTGGTGCTCGGCACGGCCGCGGTCGCCCTCCCCAGCGGGTGGGCACTGGTGCTCCTGGTGGCCTATCCGGCCGCTTTCCTCTACGCCCGAACGCATATCTCCGCGGTGGCGATGGGTTTCGCCGCCGCGCTGCTGTGGCTGGACCTGGTGGTGATCGTGCCGCCGGTGCCGTCGACCATCGGACTGGCCGTGGTTTTCGCCGCCGCCGGCGCCCTCGGCACGGCGTGGATCACCCGCAGCGTGGCCCTGTCCGTGCAGACCGCCGCGACCGCCGCGCTGTGCGTCACCGCCTTCGCCTGGCTGCTGCTGACTGACGGCCCGGACCGGTTCGTGCCCCTGATCGCCGGCGTGAACCCGGTGGCGCAGAGCAGGATCGAGACCCCCGACCACTACCTGTGGCTGCTGCTCGTCGGCGCCGGGCTAGCCCTGGCCCAGTGCGGCATCCAGTTCCGCGAACAGCGCCGCCGGCAGCGCGGCGCCGTGGCGGTCGGCGAGCGCCGTCCAGCAGCGCCGGCCCAGTCCTGACGCCGCCCGCAGCGCCCGGGCCAGGCTTTCCGGCGTGGCCTCGGCCGTCGCCGCCCGCAGCTCCCGCACGGCCTCGGCCGACAGCTCCGCCTCGGCCCGCCGTGACGGCGTGAGCCAGTGCTGAGTGGCGTTCTCGGCCAGCCGGACCATCCACACCAGGTGCCGCTGGACGTGCCCCAGCGCGTCCCACGCCCGCAGGAACTCGCCCCGCGCCGTCAGGTGATGGGCCAACACCAGCCAGTTCACGAACCGGTCGCAGACCTCCGTCCCGACCGGCGTCGGGAACCGCCCCGGCAAGGCCGCCAGCACGGGCGTGAGCGCCCCGCGGCGGTCCACCACGACCATCCGCTCCACCGCCGCCCCGCGGGCCGGCCAGTCGGCGACGGTGGCGATTTCCTCGGTCGTCACGAAGTGGAACTCGCCGCGCACCAGGCCCGGGAAGAACACCACGTACGTGCCGAACTCGTTGACCAGCCCGTGGCTGATCGGCGCGATGTCCGCGCACCACACGGCCGGCTCGACCTCGGACCGCCGCCGCGGCGTGAAGAACAGCCAGAACTCGATGTCGCTGTGCTCGTCCGCCTCGCCGGCGGCGAACGAGCCGTACATCAGGGCGGCGTCCAGGCCCTGATCGCCCGCGCACTTCTCCCGCACACGGGCGATCAGCTCGGCCTGGTCAGCCACGATTCCCCTAGCGGCGGAAGGAGATCTGCAGCGTCGGCGCGGACGTCTCGGAGAAGAAGTCGTTGCCCTTGTCGTCGACGACGATGAACGCCGGGAAGTCATCGACCTCGATCTTCCACACCGCTTCCATGCCCAGCTCCGGGTATTCCAGGACCTCGACCTTGCGGATGCAGTCCTTGGCCAGCCGGGCCGCCGGGCCGCCGATGGAGCCCAGGTAGAAGCCGCCGTGGGCCTGACAGGCGTCGGTGACCTGCTGGGACCGGTTGCCCTTGGCCAGCATCACCAGCGAGCCGCCGGCCGCCTGGAACTGCTCGACGTAGGAGTCCATCCGGCCGGCGGTGGTCGGGCCGAACGAGCCGGAGGCGTAGCCCTCGGGCGTCTTGGCCGGGCCGGCGTAGTAGACGGGGTGGTCGCGCAGGTACTGCGGCATCGGCTCGCCGGCGGCCAGCCGCTCCTGGATCTTGGCGTGGGCGATGTCGCGGGCCACCACCAGCGGGCCGGTCAGCGACAGCCGGGTCTTCACCGGCAGCGCGGCCAGGGTGCGGCGGATCTCGTCCATCGGCCGGTTCAGGTCGATGCGCACGACGTCGTCGGACAGCTGCTCGTCGTGCACCTCGGGCAGGAACTGGGCCGGGTCGTGCTCCAGCTGCTCCAGGAACACGCCGTCCGCGGTGATCTTGGCCTTGGCCTGGCGGTCGGCCGAGCAGGAGACGGCGATGCCGACCGGGCAGGACGCGCCGTGCCGGGGCAGCCGGATGACCCGCACGTCGTGGCAGAAGTACTTGCCGCCGAACTGCGCGCCGATGCCGAACTCGCGGGTCATGGCCAGCACCTGCTGCTCCAGGTCGGTGTCCCGGAACGCGCGGCCGTCGGGGGAGCCCTCGGTCGGCAGGTTGTCCAGGTAGCGGGCCGAGGCCAGCTTGGCGACCTTCAGGTTGTACTCGGCCGAGGTGCCGCCGACCACGATGGCCAGGTGGTACGGCGGGCAGGCGGCGGTGCCCAGGGAGCGCAGCTTCTCGTCCAGGAACCGGGCCAGCCGCGTCGGGTTCAGCAGCGCCTTGGTCTCCTGGTACAGGAACGTCTTGTTGGCGCTGCCGCCGCCCTTGGCCATGAACAGGAACTCGTAGACCGGCTCCTGGCCGGCCTTGTGGTAGAGCTCGATCTGGGCCGGCAGGTTGGTGCCGGTGTTGCGCTCGTCCCAGAACGTGGTCGGCGACATCTGCGAGTAGCGCAGGTTCAGCTGCTGGTAGGCGTCGAAGATGCCCTCCGACAGCGCGGCCTCGTCGTCACCGCCGGTGAGCACCGTCTCGGTGCGCTTGCCGACCACGATCGCCGTGCCGGTGTCCTGGCACATCGGCAGCACGCCGCCGGCCGACACGCAGGCGTTGCGCAGCAGGTCGGTGGCCACGAAGCGGTCGTTGCCGCTGGCCTCCGGGTCGTCGATGATCGCCCGCAGCTGCCGCAGGTGGCTGGTCCGCAGCAGGTGCTGGATGTCCTTGATCGCTTCCCGGGCCAGCCGCCGCAGTGCCGCCGGCTCCACTTCGAGGAAGCGACGCCCCGCCACCTCGTGCACCCGGACCCCGTCCGGGGTGACCAGTCGGTACTCGGTTTCGGTGTCCTTGCCCAAGGGCAGCGGATCGACGTACTGGAACGAGGTGGTGGTCACGTTCGCGGGCTCCCTTGCACGCAACTCGGGTAACCCGCCCTACGGTACTGCCGCGATGCGCAGGTCCAGCGCCGTCCCCGGTGTGACGGCGGACATCACACAAAATCAGAAGGCCGGGGCGGCCCCCGGCCGCCCCGACCTCCTGTGGGGCGCGGTCACGACCCTCTGGTGATGGTTCGCACCGCGAAGTTTCTGGTGTGCGTGGAGAACTGTGCCGTGACACAGATCACAAGTCAAGACGGCCGTTCGGGTTAGCTGGCGTACGCGCGCAGGCGCTCGGCCCGGTCACCCTGCCGGAGCTTGGACATGACCTCGCGCTCGATCTGGCGGACCCGCTCGCGGGACAGCCCGAAACGCTTGCCGATCTGGTCGAGGGTGCGGGGCTGGCCGTCCTCCAGGCCGTAGCGCAGCCGGATCACCGACTGCTCCCGCTCGTCCAGCGTGGCCAGCACGCGGCGCAGGTCGTCGGACAGCAGGCTCGAGATGACGGCGCTCTCGGCGTCGGTCGCCTCGGAGTCCTCGATGAAGTCGCCCAGCGGGGCGTCCTCGTCGGTGCCGACCGGCATGTCCAGGCTCACCGGGTCCCGCGAGTGGTCGAGCAGGTCGGCGATCTTGGCCTCGGCGATGCCGGACTCCCGGGCCAGCTCCTCGTGCGTGGCCTCGCGGCCCAGCTGCTGGTGCAGGTCCCGCTTGATCCGGGCCAGCTTGTTCACCTGTTCCACCAGGTGGACGGGCAGCCGGATGGTGCGGCCCTGGTCGGCCATGCCCCGGGTGATGGCCTGGCGGATCCACCACGTGGCGTACGTGGAGAACTTGAAGCCCTTGGTGTAGTCGAACTTCTCGACGGCCCTGATCAGCCCGAGATTGCCCTCCTGGATCAGGTCGAGCAGCGGCATGCCGCGCCCGGTGTAGCGCTTGGCCAGCGACACCACGAGCCGGAGATTGGCCTCCAGCAGGTGGTTCTTGGCCCGCTCCCCGTCCCGCACCAGCTGGGTCAGCTCGGTCTTCCTGGTGGCGTCCAGAATCCGGGCGGTCTCCAGCATGTGCCGGGCGAAGACGCCGGCCTCGATCCTCTTGGCCAGCCCCACCTCCTGCTCGGCGGTCAGCAGCTTGGTCTTGCCGATGCCGTTCAGGTAGACGCGCACCAGGTCGGCGGCGGGCCCCTGGGCGTCGAGATCGGCCTCGGGGCCGATCTCCTGGTCGATGGTCTGCGGGATGGTCACGGTGACTCCCTCCCCGGTCGCGGGCTGGTGTGTTGTCGCGTCACACACCGGCGCTGCGTTGCGCGGCGAGCCTTTCGGGCGAGGCACCCGGGTCGGGAATGCCTTGCGTCTGCTGGCTGGACACTGGTGAAAACGCGAGCGATCGCGAAATCGTTCCCGCGTTCCCACACCCCTCATGACGTGTCCGGAGCCCGAGCGGTTGCCCCCAGAACCTGAGGTTTCCCTGAGAGAGGGCCACCTCCACCCGTTCAGCGGGCAACCGTCCCGGTGAAACGTGAAGTCCATGTTGGACGACTGAACCGAAACGGCCGCCCACACGTTTCCCATGCCAGGAAAGCCCGCAATCATCACACTTCGACGAGCACCGTGAACGGACCGTCGTTCACGCTTTCCACCGCCATGTCGGCGCCGAACCGACCGGTGGCCACGGTGGCGCCCCGCGCACGCAGCGCGTCGACGACCGCGTCCACCAACGGCTCGGCGACCGAGCCGGGGGCGGCCTTCGTCCACGTTGGACGGCGGCCCTTCCTGGTGTCGCCGTACAACGTGAACTGGCTCACCACGAGCAGCGGAGCCCCTGTGCCGGCACAGGATTGCTCGCCGTCGAGTATCCGCAGCTCGTGCAGCTTCCGCGCCATGACGCCGACCTGCTCGGCGCCGTCGGTGTGGGTGATCCCCAACAACACCAACAGACCGGGCTCCTTGATCTCGCCGACGACCTCGTCGCCGACGGTGACGCTCGCCCTTGTCACCCGCATGACAACTGCTTTCACGCCGGCACAACCATTCCGTGCCGCACCAGGTCGCGCACGATCGGCAACGCGGCGCGTTCGAGGTCGTCGACCGACTGGCCGTGCCCGTACGCCAACAGGTGCAGGAGGTCACCCAGCGGCAACGCGCCGCGACAGCCGGCCAACAGCGCCGCCGCCAACTCGTCGACCTCGTGCTGCCAACCGGGTCCGTCCGTTCGGTGCAGTCGCCGCACCACCGCCGCCCAGCCCTCGTCGCCCGGCTCCGACACCTCCTCCAGCATCACGGTCGGCGGCACGAGGAAGCGCGTCGCCAGCAGTTCCTCCGGGGATCCGTGCTGCCGCAACCAACTCACTCGATCCAGCCAGGCCGCGGCCTCCGGCCCCAGCGGGTCGTCGAAGGCGTGCCGCAGGTCCTCGCAGACGATCTCGGGGTGTGACGCCGAGGTTCGACGCAGCGTGACGAAACCGAAGCCGACACCGAGAACATCGTTGGCCTCGAACCAGTCCAGCCACGCGGCGGCCTTCACCCGGCCCTCGGCCGACCGGGGGTCGATGCCGGCGTCGCGCAGCCAAGTGCCCACGTACAGCGAAGTTTCCGCCACGTCACGCTGCACGAACCACGCGTCGACCCCGCCCCGCGGCAGCCAGGAGGCGACCCGGTCGGTCCAGTCCTCGCCCTTGCGGTGCACCCAGGACGCCAGCAGCTGGCCGACCCCGCCCTCGTTGAGGAACGCCGGCAGCTGCCGCACCACCAAGGCACTCGCGTCATCGCCGGCCAGACCGGAGTCGCGATAGGTGTAGTCGACCCGCGCCGGCCCGACGACAAACGGGGGATTGCACACGACCTGGTCGAAGCGGCGGCCGGCGACCGGCTGGAACCACTCGCCGCGGGCCAGCTCCACGTCCAGCTCGTTGAGCCGGAATGTCGCGGAGGCAAGGGAAATCGCCCGTTCGGACAGGTCGGTCGCGGTGATCCGGCCGGCGTGCCGCGCGGCGTGCAGGGCCTGCACGCCGCAGCCGGTGCCCAGATCCAGCACCGTCTCCACGGGCCGTCGCGCCGTGGCGCGAGCAAGGCTCAGAGACGCGTGACCGACGCCCAGCACGTGGTCCGGGCGGACGGGTGCGCCCCGCAGATCGGAGTCCTGGTCCGACACCACCCACCAGGAACCCTGATCGTCTCCGTACGGTCGAACGTCCAGATCCGCGCGAAGGTTCCCGTCCTCCTCGCGCAGCAGCCCCTCGGCCACGGCGTCGGCCACCGACAGCGCGCCGAGCGCCGCCTGCGTCTCGGCCCGGGACGCGCTGTCGCCGAGCAGGAAGATCCGGACGAGGGTGCCGAGCGGACCACCGTCGGCGCTGGCCCGCCGGGCCGGCTCCGGCTCGCCTCGGCCCAGCGCCGCGTGGGCCGGCGCGCCCAGCAGGTCGACCACCGCGTCGGGCTCGTAGCGGGCCTCGTGGAAGGCGTCCCGCAGCTGGTCAGTGAACTTGTCGGAAAACACGACCGAAATGTTTGCACGGCCTTGGGGACGGCTAGCATCTACCGGAGGAGGTGGTGTCGTGAAGGGCTCTGACCGAGACGACACACCGGTTCTCATCACCGGGGCGGCGCCCTCGTACGCGGACCAGTCCCGCGCCCGAAAGCGCAAGTACATGATCATGATGGGGCTGCGCGTGCCCTGCCTGGTCCTCGCCTGCGTGTTCATCCACGTCTGGTGGCTGGCGCTGCTGTTCCTGGTGCTGTCCATCCCGCTGCCGTGGGTGGCCGTGCTGATCGCCAACGACCGGCCGCCGCGCAAGCAGGAGGAGATCAACCGCTACAACGCCGAGAAGGCCGCCCGCCGGGCGCTGGAGCGCGAGGTCTCGGCGGACGAGCACGACGGGCCGAAGCCCGCGACGCGCGCCATCGAGGGGTAGGCCCGATCCGGTCCGCCCGGACCGGGCCGTTGTCACCTCAGGCGTGGGGCTGGCCTCCGACCCGGGAAACGGCTTCGGAGCCGGCGGCGACCCCGGCTCGCAGCACGTCCAGCGGCGGCTGGCCCTTCAGCCACGCCGACAGCAGGCCGGCGTCGAAGGCGTCGCCGGCTCCGGTGGAGTCGACGCAGGTGGCCTCGACCGCCGGCACGTCCCAGCGGCCGACCCGGTCGATCCAGCTCGCGCCCTCGGCCCCGGTCGTCACGGCCACCGCGCCCACGTGGTCGAGCAGCTCCGCCGCCGAGGAGGGGTCCCGCGACCCGGTCAGCGCCTCCAGCTCGTCGGTGTTGGGCAGCAGCAGGTCGACGCCGGAGACGGCGGTGAGGAACGTCGTCGGCCCCTGCTTGGTGATGTGCAGCGCCGCCTGGGGATCCACCGATGTGGTGAGCCCCGCCCCGCGCGCCGCCGCCAGCATCTCCAGCCCGGCCTCCCGTGACCGCGGGTCCAGCAGCACATAGCCGGACAGGTGCAGATGACTGGCCGTCTCCAACAGGTTGACAGTCAGGTCCGAGCCGGCCAAGCGGGCGTTGGCCCCGCGGTCGGCCAGCATGCTGCGCTGGCCCTCGTCGTCCACGAGCACGACCACGCAGCAGGTCGGCGCGGTCGGGTCGATGGCCATCGCGCACCGCACCCCGACGGCCTCCAGCTCGGCCCGCACCTGCCGGCCGGCCATGTCGTCGCCGACCCGGCCGACCAGCACGGTGTCCACGCCCAGCGAGGCCAGCCACGCCGCCGTGTTCGCCCCGGCCCCGCCGACCGCCAGCGCGATGTCGGCCCGCGAGTCGCCGCCGCTGACGATCGGCGTGTGGTGCCGGGCCACGACGTCCAGCGCCGAGTCGCCGACCACGATCACGGTCATCGGGCCAGCTCCACCGCTACCTCGGCGGCCACGCGAGCGTTGGACAGCACCAGCTGCTCGTTGGTGTCCAGGCTCACGCCGTCGCTGGCCGAGTGGAAGTGCTCCAGCAGCACCGGCGTCACGTCCTTGCCACGCACGTTCCGCGTGGCCAGCAACTCCAGGCCCTCGGCCAGCAGCCGGTCGTGCAGCTCGCGGGGCATCTCGTGCTCCACCGGCACCGGGTTGGCCAGCAGCACGCCGGCCTGCCCCGGCGCGTACGCCCGGTGGGCCTGGACCGCGGCCGCCGCCTGCTTGGGATCATCCACCCGCCACGGCACGTCGAAATCGGATTCGCGCAGGTAGAAGGCGGGAAAACGGTCCGTGCGGTAGCCCAGCACCGGCACCGAGTTCGTCTCCAGCAGCTCCAGCGTGGCCCCGATGTCCAGCACCGACTTCACGCCCGAGCAGACCACCAGCACCGGCGTCTCGGCCAGCACCCCCAGGTCGGCCGACACGTCCCAACTCTCGGCCGCGCCCCGGTGCACGCCACCGAGGCCGCCGGTCGCGAACACGCCGATGCCCGCCGCCGCGGCGATCGCCGCCGTGCCGGCCACCGTCGTCGCCCCGTCCCGGCCCAGCCCGATCGCCGGCCCCAGGTCCCGTCGGGACAGCTTCACCAGCCCCGCCGCCGGATCGCACACCCGGTCCAGCTGCTGGTCGTCCAGGCCCACGACCGGGCGGCCGTCCAGCACCGCGATCGTCGCCGGCACCGCCCCGGCGTCCCGCACGACCCGCTCCACCCGGGCCGCGACCTCCCGGTTGCGGCCCGGCGGCAGCCCGTGCGCGAGGATCGTGCTCTCCAGCGCCACCACGGCCCGGCCCTCGGCGATCGCGGCCGCCACTTCCGGGCTGACCTGCGGTTGTGTACTCATCGTCTCCCGTTCCGACGTCCAGCGTGTATCAGGCATCATGGACGAGTGAGCCCGATGACCCAGACGCTGCCCGAGACCGACACTCGGCGTGACGCCGACGAGACCACCGGCGACGACACGCCGAAGATGTTCCACTACGTGCGCAAGGCCAAGATCGCCGAGAGCGCGGTGATGGGCACGCACGTGGTGGCGCTGTGCGGCGAGGTGTTCCCGGTCACCAAGTCCCCGAAGCCCGGTTCCCCGGTCTGCCCCGAGTGCAAGCGCATCTACGAGGCCATGAACGACTGAGGCCCTACTTGCTCTGACGCTCCGCCGACGGACGCTTGAGTTGCTCGGTGTCGTTGACGTCGGCGGGCGACGGGGCCTGCCACTTCTCGGTCACGTTCCTGAGCACGGACGACCCGTTGCGCAGCTCCTGGGTCTCCTGCTCGGGCTGCGCGGCCAGCCACTCCCGAGCCTGCTCACCGGCCCGGATCTGCACCGCCGCCCGCTCCAGCTCCAGCCGCCGCCAGCGCCGCCGCTGCCGCCGGGTCATCTTGGCCGGCCAGAGCTCCTCGATGGCGCTGTTGAAGTGCGCGCCGACGATGATCGCCATGCCGAGGAAGAACGTGAACAGCAGGAAGGCGATCGGCGTGGCCAGCGCGCCGTAGGTGTAGCCGGTGGTCGTGATCCACGCGATGTAGAGCCGCAGCCCGATGCTGGACAACAGGAACAGCACCATGGCCAGCGCCGCGCCGGGCAGCCCCCGGTGCCAGGGCAGCTTGCGGGGCAGCGCCACCTTGTACAGCGTGGTCAGGGCCAACACCAGCAGCACGGCCATCACCGGGTAGTAGAACGTGGTCAGCAGCTGCTGCACGAGCGGCCGCCACTCGCCGGGCACCACCGCCGCCAGCAGGTCCGGCCCCAGCGCCAGCAGGGGCAGGCCGAGCACCGCCAGCAGCAGGCCGACGACGTACATGAACAGCGCGAAGATCCGCTGCCACACCGGGTGCCGCACGTCGTGCTGGCCGTAGGCGGCGGTGATGGCGTCCACGAACGAGGCCATCGCCGAGGAGCCGGCCCACAGCGAGATCAGGAAGCCGATCGAGGCCACCTCGGTGTGCGCGCCGGTGAGGATGCTGTCCAGCGTCGGGGCGAGGATTTGATCAACGACGTTCTGACTGAATATGGTGTGGCAGAACGAAAGGATCTTGGTCTCGACGGTGGTGACCAGCTGCGGGCCGAACCAGTCGCCGACGAAGCTGAGCAGGCCGAGCAGACCCAGCAGCAGCGGCGGCAGCGACAGCGTCTGCCAGAACGCCGCCTCGGCCGCCTCGGAGAAGATGTCGCCGAACCACGCCTTGGTGACCGTGCGCACCGTGAGCCGCCACGGCCCCCGCTTGACGGGTGCGACCGCGCCGGTGTCCTGCTCAGGCTGCTGACCCATGGCACCTCAAAGCATGCGGCATCACCGGAATCTTGGCTGGACTGACCCCCACAACGCCAATCCGTGGGCATGCGCACATCGCGTCGGGCGGTGCCGGCCGGGCCGATTGGGTAAGCTGCCCTCAGCCCTCAGGGAACCCCACCGTGAGGGCATTCGCACGTCATCGGCAGGTTGTCGCAGCTAGGGAGGGTGAACGGCGTTGACGGACACCCTCAACCCGACGACAACCGCGGCGAGGCCGCTGCGCGCGTGGCAGCGCCGGGCGCTGACCCGGTACCTGACCACCAAGCCGCAGGACTTCCTCGCCGTGGCCACCCCCGGCGCCGGCAAGACCACCTTCGGTCTGCGCGTGGCCGCCGAGCTGCTGGCCGACCGCACCGTCGAGCGGGTCACCATCGTCACGCCGACCGAGCACCTCAAGCACCAGTGGGCCAAGTCGGCCGCCGAGGCCGGCATCGCCATCGACTCGAACTTCCGCAACGGGGCCGGGCAGACCTCCAACGACTACAACGGCGTGGCCGTCACCTACGCCCAGGTCGCCGCCCACCCCACGCTGCACCGGGTGCGCACCGAGAACCGCAAGACACTGGTGATCCTGGACGAGGTGCACCACGGCGGCGACGCCAAGTCCTGGGGCGACGCGATCCGTGAGGCGTTCACCCCGGCGGTGCGCCGGCTGGCGCTGACTGGCACCCCGTTCCGCAGCGACGACAGCCCGATCCCGTTCGTCAACTACGAGCCCGACGGGGCCGGCGCGATGCGCAGCCGCGCGGATCACTCGTACGGGTACGCCGACGCGCTGCGCGACGGCGTGGTGCGGCCGGTGCTGTTCCTGGCCTACTCCGGCGAGGCGAGCTGGCGGACCGGGGCCGGCGAGGAGTTCACCGCCCGACTGGGTGAACCGCTGACCCAGGAGCAGACCGCCCGGGCCTGGCGCACCGCGCTCGACCCGACCGGCGAATGGATGCCCGCCGTGATCAGCGCCGCCGACCAGCGGCTCAACCAGGTGCGCCAGTCCATCCCGGACGCCGGCGCCATGGTGCTGGCCTCCGACCAGGAGTCGGCCAAGGCCTACGCGGCGATCATCAAGCAGCTCACCGGCGAGGAGCCGACGGTCGTGCTCTCCGACGACCCCAAGGCCACCGGCAAGATCGCCGAATACTCCGCAACCACCGCCCGCTGGCTGGTCGCCGTCCGCATGGTGAGTGAAGGCGTCGACGTGCCGCGCCTGGCCGTCGGCGTGTACGCCACCAGCTCCTCAACGCCGCTGTTCTTCGCCCAGGCCATCGGCCGCTTCGTGCGGTCCCGGCGGCCCGGCGAGACCGCCAGTGTGTTCCTGCCCAGCGTGCCCGTGCTGCTCCAGCTGGCCAGCGAGCTGGAGGCCGAGCGTGATCACGTGCTGGGCAAGCCGCACCGGGAGAAGGACGGCTGGGACGACGAGCTGCTGGCCGACGCCAACCGCACCAAGGACGAGGGCGAGGAGGAGAAGGGCTACACCTCCCTCGGCGCCTCGGCCGAACTCGACCAGCTGATCTTCGACGGCAATTCGTTCGGCACCGCCGCGATGGTCGGCACGGAGGAAGAGCAGGACTACCTGGGGCTGCCCGGCCTGCTCGCTCCTGATCAGGTGCGGGACCTGCTGCGGCAACGTCAGGCCAAGCAGCTGGCTGAGGTCTCCGCTCGCAAGGCGGCCGAGCCTGAGCCCGTGGCTAAGCCCGCTCGGGTCCGCACCACCCAGGAGCGGCTGGCTGAGCTGCGGCGAGAGCTCAACACGTTGGTGTCGATGCACCACCATCGGACCAAGAAGCCCCACGGCAAGATCCACAGTGAGCTTCGGGCTTATTGTGGGGGGCCGCCTACGGCGATGGCGTCGGTGGAGCAGTTGGAAGAGCGCATCGCTACTTTGCGGTCCTGGTAGGTCGGCGAGAATCCCGTTTCGGTCTGCGCTGATTTTTGTGGTTTTTGGGCTTTTGGGTTTGTGTGGTTGTGGTTTTTGTGCCCGCGCCGCGCGGTTGCCGGGGATGGGGATTGCGGTGAGGGGTGGGGGGCCGCTGTCTGACTGGGGGATGGGCCTTTTTGGTTAGCTACTCCGGGTGGATTTTGCGCGGAGGCCTCTGGGCGATGGCGTATCAAGGCGCTATCGGGCAGGCTCCGCCTGCCTCGATACGCAACAAGCTTATGCCATCGCCCCCCTCCGCGCAAAATCCACCCTCCGGAGCGTGAAGGTGTAGACGATTGTCGCCGTGGTGATTTGGGTGGGGTCGTCGTCGCGATTATGCATGAAACACAGGTTCACTCGTTAGTGGTTCGATTTGGATCTTCAATAGGGGTATCGTTGGGGTATGTCAGAAATCACCCGAGAGCTGGAGTCTGCTGAGCCTTCGGGAGCGATGCTGGACCTGCTCCTCGGCGCGGATCTCTCCACCTTCACACCCGAGCAACAAGTCACCGCATTCGTCATGGCCCGCAAGATCACGGCGGTTGCCGACCACGCTCGATTGTGCATTCTCCGCAATTTCGACGACCTGGCCGAGATGTCCATGGCCACCCACGAGTCCGAACAGTCCCTGTTCCGACAGCAAGAGCGCGCCGAAGTCCTGGACCGGCTGCCTCGGCTGTGTGAGCAACTGCGACGCGGCGAGATCGACCTACGCCGGCTGGAGACCGTGGACGAGCGGGTGGTCCACCTCGACCCCGCCACGATCCCCGAGATCGAAGACCAGCTGGTCGGAGTGGCCGCCGAGCTGACCCGCACCCAGTTGGCCCGTCGGACCACCAAGCTGGTCGCGGAGGCTGATCCGCTGGGCTACGAGCAGCGCCGTCAGAAGGCCCGCGACAAGGAACGCCGGATCGAGTTCTACCCCCTGCCCAACGGCATGGCCGAGCTGCGGATCCGCATGTCGGCGATCGACGCCCGCCAGTGCTACGACATCGCCACCGCTGACGCCCGGGCGCTGTGCAAGGACTGCCGCACCACCGACCAGAAGCGGGTGGACGCGTTCCTGGACCGGTTCCTCGGGTATGGCATCGACCGCAAGGTCCAGGTCCACGTCACCCTGTCGATGGAGACGTTGATGGGCTTGACCGAGGACCCGGGTCTGCTGGATGGCTATGGCCCGATCAGCGCCGACTCCGCCCGTGAGCTGGCGATGCTGGGCCCGTGGCGGGGTGTCCTGCTCGATGAGTATCAGCGGGCCGCCGCGATGGCCACCCACCTCTACAAGCCCCCAGCCCGGTGTCGGGAGTTCACCAAACTCCGTGACGGCGGCACCTGCTGCGCCCCCGGCTGTGTCAACCCCATCCAGGAAATCGACCACACCATCCCGTGGCCCCAGGGAAAGACGAACCCGGACCAGCTCAAGGGCTACTGCCAACACCACCACCACCTCAAGCACGGCGACCACACCGTCACCCTCGACGACGACGGCACTTTGCATTGGGTCACTCCCCAGGGCCGCCACTACACCACCCAACCCCACCAGTACTGACCACGACCCGCCCCGAATACCGCCTACCGCACCTGTTCTTTGACAATTCCACAGCGGACCGAAACACCCCTCCAGCAACACAAAGCCGGCGACCCGGGAAAGCGACTGGCAACACAGGCTTTCCGCTTCGACAATCGGAGCCACCAACCCACCGCCCCACCCCACCCCCAACCACACAACAACCCCAACCCCACAAAGCAAACCCCACCCCCCGACCACACAAAAACCCCACCCCAAAAACCCAAAAAACAGCCCCCGTCCCATCCCGGAACGGGGGCCTCCACCACAATCCCCTACAGCTCAACCCCCAGCAACGCGTCCACCGCCGTGCGGACCAGCCCCGGAGCCTCGGAATCCGATCCCGCACCGGCCAAGGCCTGCTCGGCCCAGGCGTCCACGGCGGCCAGGGCCTTGGGGGTGTCGAGGTCGTCGGACAGATGATCACGCAGCCGGGCGACGGTGTCGGCCCCGGACGGGCCCGAGTCCAGGGCGACGGCCGAGCGCCAGCGGGCGAGGCGGTCCTGGGCGGTGGCGAGCAGCTGCTCGCTCCACGGCCGGTCGGAGCGGTAGTGACCGGCGAACAGGGCCAAGCGGATGGCACCGGGGTCGATGTTGTCGGCCCGCAGGCGGGAGACGAACACGAGGTTGCCTCGGGACTTGGACATCTTGGCGCCGTCGAGGCCGATCATGCCGGCGTGGGTGTAGTGCCGCGCGAAGGGGTGCTTGCCGGTGAGGGCCTCGGCGTGGGCGGCGCTGAACTCGTGGTGGGGGAACACGAGGTCCGAACCACCACCCTGCACGTCGAAGCCGTCGCCGAGACGGTTCAACGCGATGGCGCTGCACTCGATGTGCCAGCCGGGACGGCCGGCGCCGAGCTCGGACTCCCACGACGGCTCGCCGGGACGGGCCATCCGCCACAGCAGGGCGTCGAGCGGGTCCCGCTTGCCGACGCGGTCGGGGTCGCCGCCCCGCTCGGCGAAGAACTCGGTCATGGTGGCGACGTCGTAGTTGGATTCGTAGCCGAAGTGCCCGGAGGCGTTGCGGTCGAAGTAGACGTCGGGGTACTCGGCGTCGTCGGCCCGGTACGCCGCCCCGCTGGCCAACAGCTTGCCGATGGACTCGACGATCTCGGGAATGGCCTCGACCGCCCCGACGAACTCGCGCGGCGGCAGCACCCGCAGCGCCACCATGTCCTCCCGGAACAGCGCGGTCTCCCGCATGCCGAGCACGACCCAGTCGTCCTGGTCGCGCGCGGCCCGTTCCAGCAGCGGATCGTCGATGTCGGTCACGTTCTGCACGTAGTGCACCTGGTGCCCGTTGTCCAGCCACTGCCGCTGCACCAGGTCGAAGGCCAGGTACGTGGCGGCGTGGCCGAGGTGGGTCGCGTCGTACGGGGTGATCCCGCAGACGTAGATGGTCGCCGTCTCGCCGGGTGCGGTCGGTCGGACCTGCGCGGTCGAGGTGTCGAACAGCCGCAGGGGCCGAGGCGTGCCGGGAACCCGGGGTACCGGGACTGATGACCAGGTCTGCATGGCTTCGACCCTAACCGCGAGCACCGCCCGGGTCAGCACGCCCCGTCCGACCAGCGCAATCAGCTGTCCACGATCTGGGATGTGACCTGGTAGATCTTCGTCTGGGAATTCTGGAACACCAGCTTCAGGCCGCGCACCTGGTCGAGACCGGTGAGGCCGTCGGGGTGGCCCGGCTTGGCCCCGGTGATCGAGCCCTGCGACAGGAACACGTACCGGATGTGCAGCTCCCGCACAGCGGTCTGGACGGCGGCGTCCGTGTCGAGCTTGTTGAACCGCTCGAACAGCGTCATGCGCTGCTTGCCGACGGCGTCGGCGTCCTGCGGCAGGATCGGGGCGTGCCCGAACACGGGGTGCACGTCGGCCAGCGCCCACATCCACGGCGAGCCGTCGTACGGGTCGTTCATCACCATCGACCCGGCCGGGACCATCTTGCCCAGCGCCTGCATGCCCGCCTCGACGGTGTGCGTCACCACCGGACCGTCGGAGAAAGCCCAGGCCAGACGGTTGGTGTTGCGGTTGAGGTACAGCCCCTTGGTGGCGATGACGACCAGCAGCGCCACCACGGCCACGGCGACGGCCGAGTTGAGCCGGGGCACAGTTCGGGACAGCAGGCGGGCCAGAGTGACCAGGCCGATCGCGCCGAGCACGACCACGCTCATCGCTCCGATCGCGTACAGCCGCCACGAGTCGTTCCACCACGGCTGCGTCACGACCCGCACCCAGTGCGCGTCGGACGAGGCGTCGAGCACGAACAGCACGGCGAAGGCGACGCCGCCGACCATCCACCAGATCAGCTTCGAGGCGCCGCGCAGCACGAACAGGCCGATGAGTCCGACGGAGCACAGGCCGATCAGCCACAGCGCGGGCAGGCCGGTGGACCGGCTGCCGGTGACGAACTGCTGGGTGGCCTCCAGCGCGGTCAGCCCCGGCGGCCAGGCCGAGGTGGCCCCGCCGGCGGCGGTGAGGATGCCCAGCACCTGGAAGACGCCGGTGATCCCGCCGACCACGGCGACCAGCAGCAGCGTCCGCAGGTCGGCCAGCGGCACGCGGCGGACGGTGATCCAGCGCTGGAGCAGGAAGAACACGGCCGGGATGGCGGCGGCGACGGTGACGCTGGGGTGCACGGCGGTCAGGCCGACCCCAGCCAGCGCGGTGGCGACGACGGCGCCGCTGGTGGGCGCGGCCAGCACCCTGGCCAGCAGGGCCAGCAGCGCCGGGATGAGCGCGACGCCGGCGGTGAAGGGGAACAGCGGGCCCCAGGTGAGAGTGTCATACGGGAATTGCGTGAACGCGCAGGCCACAATGCCCGTGGCGGCGGCCAACGCGGGAATTTTCGTGACTTCGGCGACGAGCACGGAGATCGACAACGCGAACAGGCCGATCTGGAATCCGTTGCCCACGTCGAGGACCTGAGGAATCGACCAGCCGCCGATCTGTGTCACCGTGGCGTCCAACACATGATACGCATTGGGATAGAAGAAGCTGGTGCTTCCGGTCGCATCGATTGCGGCAAGTGCCGCCGGGGACGAGTTGTCCGAGTCGGCGATGAAACGGATGGCGTTGGCGTGGAACTCGGCGTCCCACCACTGCGGGATGGCCGTGAAGCCGCTCGCCCGACCCATCGCCAGCAGACCCACGACGGTGGCGATCAGCACCGCGCCGGCCAGCATCCAGTGCGCTGACCTGGGCCAACCGAGGCCGGCTCCGGGCTGCCGGGCGTCCGGTGAGCGGAACAGCCGGCGCAGGCCGAAGGCGACGGCCGCGCACAGCACGCTCCCGCCGACCAGGGTGAGCGCGTTCCATCGAATGCCGACGATCGGCGCCAGCGGACCGAAGATTCCGATCACGCCATAGGTGAGCGCCGGCGAAGCCGCGGCCAACAACCAGCCACGAATTCCCGACGCGTAACCGATCAACAATCCCGGCACCATGGCGACCATCACATAGACGACGGCCGTCATCGCGACGGCAAGAGCCGTCCCGCTCATTTTATTTCCCCCCTGAAGCTGTTCACCGCCGACCACGGCGGCCGACGGATCATCTCACAGGTTGTACGTTCAGGAGACGATTTCCGAGAATGGCCGTTGCCCCGTGACCGCGGTCGTTATCGACCTGAGACCGCACCAGCTGGTACAACGCACACCGTGACGACTCGTGTGGACACCGTCGGCGACTTCGATCTGCCGGTGTGGCTGCCGGCCGGCGGGCAGGGCCCCGCCCTCGTGCTGATCCAGGAGATCTTCGGCCTGGACGACTACCTGCGCTCGGTGGCCGGCGAGCTGGCCGCCGCCGGCTTCGTGGTCGGGGTGCCCGACCTGTTCTGGCGCACCGACCCCGGCTGGTCCTCCGCCCACGACGAGGCCGGTCTCAACGCCTCGCTGGCCGTGGCCGGCGAGTTCGACGCCGAGCTGGGCCTAGCCGACGTGGTGGCCAGCCTCGCCCACCTGCGGTCGCTGCCCGAGGTCACCGGCAAAGCCGGGGCGCTGGGCTTCTGCCTCGGCGGCTCCCTGGCCTACGGCCTGGCCGCCGCCTCCGACCCCGACGCCGTCGTGTCGTTCTACGGCTCCGCCGTGCCCGGCCAGCTCGACCTGCTGGACCGGATCACCTGCCCGCTCCAGTTCCACTTCGGCGGCCAGGATCCCTACCTCCCCCGCGACGCCGTCGCCCAGGTCGAGGCCGCCGTCGCCGGCCGGCCGAACGTCGAGATCCACGTCCAGGAGCAGGCCGGCCACGCCTTCCACAACCACGCCGCGCCGATGTTCCACCACCCCGAGGCCGCCGCCGCGGCCTGGCAGCTGGCCACCGCCTTCCTCAACGCCCACCTGCGCTGACCCGCCGGCGGGCGAGCCGAAACCCGGTTGCGCTGGTGAGGCATGATTCGGACCTGTGGAACCGCTCGACGAGACGACGATCCGGGCCGCCTTCGTGAACTGCTCGAAGGGGGAGGCGAAGCGGCTCAACCTGCCGGGCAAGCTGGCCGACATCGGCTGGGAGGACCTGGACTTCCTGGGCTGGCGCGATCCGAAGGCGCCGGCCAACGCCTATCTGGTGCTGCCCCGTGAAGGCAAGCTGGTGGGCCTGGCGCTGAGGGCGGCGGCGCCGCACGCGAGCCAGTTGAAGAGCTCGCTGTGCGCGCTGTGCCAGACGACCCACGCGGCGGCGGACGTGTCGCTGTTCGCGGCCCGCCGGGTGGGCAACGCGGGCAAGCAGGGCAACACCGTCGGCACCTACATCTGCGCGGACCTCGCGTGCAGCCTCTACATCCGCGGCAAGCGCAAGCCGTCGGCAGTGACCAGCGCCCGGGTGACGTCCACTGTGGACGAAGAGGTGGCCAGGACCATGGCCAGCCTCAACAAGTTCGTGGACGAGGTGCTGACCGACAACGCCTGACGCCCCCGGGCACACCGACTCGTTCGGCGTGCCCGGGAGCGGGGGTCAGCGGCCGCGGCGGTTGCGGAGGTAGTCGCCGACGACGGCGGCCCCGAGGCCGTCGAGGTCGGGGGCGATCACCCGGCCGCCGCTGCGGCGGGCCACCGTGTCGACGAAGTGGGCCAGCCGCGGGTCGTCGCCGAGGCGGAACACGGTGATCGACGCGCCCAGCTTGGCCAGGGCGTCGACCTCGATCAGCGTCTTGCCCACGGTCCGCTGCATCGGCGGGTAGTTGAACACGGCCTCGCCGTCGGACTCCAGGTGCGCGGTCGGCTCGCCGTCGGTGACGACCAGCACCACCGGCTGCGCGTCGGGATGCCGCCGCACGTGCCGGCCGGCCAGCAGCAGCGCGTGGTGCAGGTTGGTGCCCTGCTCCCACGCCCCCTCCAGCGCGGTCAGCTCGCCGATGTCCACAGTGGACGCGTGCCGCCCGAAGGTGATGAGCTGCAACGCATCCGTGCGGAACCGGGTGCTGATCAGCTGGTGCAGGGCCAGCGCGGTGCGCTTCATCGGCAGCCACCGGCCGTCCTGCACCATCGACCACGAGGTGTCCACGCACAGCGCGACCGCGGCCCGGGCCCGCTGCTCGGTCTCCACGATCTCGACATCCTCGACGGCCAGCCGCACCGGGCCGCCGCCCGAGGAAGCCGCGCGCAGCACCGCGTTGCGCACGGTCCGGGACACGTCCCACGGCTCGGTGGCGCCGAACTCCCACTCCCGGGTCGCCCCGGTCGGCTCCCCGGCCGCGCCGGCCCGGTCGCTGTCCCGTTCGCCCCGGCCCCGCAGCTGGTCGACGACCTGACGCAGCGCCGTCTCGCCGAGCCGTCGCAAAGCCTTGGGCGTCAGCCGAAGCCCGCCGTCGGCGGCCCGCTCCAGCAGGCCCTGCCGGCGCAGCTCACGCTCCAGTTCGGACAGTCGGCGGGCGTCCACTCCGGACTCCTGACCGAGCTGCCGGACCAGCGCCTCGACGTCGATGTCCTCCAGCGAGGCCCCCGGGTAGGACTGGGCCAGCTGCTCGGCCAGCGCGTCCAGCTCGGCCAGGTCCTGCATGGCCTGCGCGCCCTCACCCAGTCCCATCGGGTTCTTGCCGCGGAAGCGGGCCGAGCCGGTCCAGTCCTCCCCCGGCCGCAGCCCCTGGAGGTGCGCGTCGAGCAGGTCCAGCTGCGCCCCCAGGCTGGGGTCGCCGAAGGCCTGCTGGCCGAGCTGGGCCAGCTCGGCCCGCTGCTCGTCGGTCATCGAGTTCAGCATGCGCTGGGCCGCCGCCGAGCGTTGGGCCAGCGCGTCGACCAGCTCGTCGGTGTTGCGCGGGTTCTCCGGGAAGAACTCGCCGTGCTTGGCCATGAACTCCTGGAACTGCTGCGAGGTGTCCTGGCCGGCCGAGTGCGCGGACAGCAGCGAGTTCAGGTCGGACAGCATGTCCTTGATCCGCTCCACGTCCTGCGGCGTGGCGTTCTGCATGGCCTGCTTCATGCCCTGGAAGCGCTGTTCCAGCATCTCCCGGCCGAGCAGGTCCTGGATCTTCTGGTACGACTCGCGGGCGTCCGAGGACTGCCAGTCGTAGGTGGACAGCTCCGTGACGGCGGCGGCGGTGCCGGGCGGCAGCGCGTCCAGCTGCGCCTCCCGGAACCGCGCGTCGTCGGACGGATTCGGGAACAGCTCGCGCCGTTCGGCCGTGAGGGCCTCCTGGAGCAGCCGCTGGACCTCACGCATGGTGCCGTCCAGGTTGTTGCGGCGCTGGATCTGCGCGCGCCGCTCCCACACCTGGCGGGTCAGGTCGTCCAGGCCGCGGGTGCCCTGCACGCCCCGACGCATCAGCTCACGCAGCGCCGCCTGCGGCGACGAGCCCTCCATGACCTCGCGCCCCAGCTCGTCCAGCGCCGCCCGCAGGTCGGCCGGCGGGGCGAGCGGATCATCGCCACCGAGCCACTCGTGGTAGCGGTAACGCCGTGCCGGGGTGGCCATCAGCCGTAGACCGTCATCTCGTCGTCGGCGTCCTTGCCGAGCTGGCGGCTCAGGTAGAGGTACTCCAGCGCGAACTCGACGGCCGAGGCGATCCAGCCGGCCGGCTGGTCGGCCTTGATGTCCAGCCGCGCGGCCACCTCGTGCAGCACCGGCAGCTCCGGCAGCGCGGCCAGCACCTCGGTCGCCGGCACCCGCTCGCCGGTGGCCACCGGGTGCCCGTCGGTCACGGCCTCGGCCAGCGACTTCAGGTTCAGCCCGGCCAGCTTGCCGCGGGCGGTGTCGGCCACCGAGCGGCGCAGCAGGTGCTCCAGGATCTCGTGCTCGCGGCCCTCCTCGCCGGACTCGAACTCCAGCTTGCCGCGCAGCACCGCCGGCACGGCCTCCAGGTCGACCGGCCGGGCCACGGCCTCGGCCTCGCCGGTGAGCGCGGCCCGGCGCAGCGCGGCGGCGGCGACGGTCTCGGCGGCGGCGATGGCGAACCGGGCGGACACGCCGGAGCGCTGGTCCACCGAGGTGGACTCGCGCAGGTGCCGCACGAACCGGGCCACCACCTCGATCAGGTGATCACCCACCTCGGCGACCAGCTGGGCCTCCTGGTTGATCAGGTCGATCTCGCCGGACACCTCCAGCGGGTAGTGGGTGCGGACCTCGGCGCCGAACCGGTCCTTGAGCGGGGTGATGATCCGGCCGCGGTTGGTGTAGTCCTCGGGGTTGGCCGTGGCCACCAGCAGCACGTCCAGCGGCAGCCGCAGCGTGTAGCCGCGGATCTGGATGTCGCGCTCCTCCATCACGTTGAGCAGCGCCACCTGGATCCGCTCGGCCAGGTCGGGCAGCTCGTTGACGGCCACGATGCCGCGGTGGGCGCGGGGCACCAGTCCGAAGTGGATGGTCTCCGGGTCGCCGAGGCTGCGGCCCTCGGCCACCTTGGTCGGGTCGACGTCGCCGATGAGGTCGCCGACCGAGGTGTCGGGGGTGGCCAGCTTCTCGGTGTAGCGCTGGGACCGGTGCAGCCAGGACACCGGCAGGTCCTCGCCCAGCTCGGCGGCGCGACGACGGGAGGCGGGGGTGATCGGGTCGAGCGGGTGCTCGGCCAGCTCGGCGCCCTCGATCACCGGCGTCCACTCGTCGAGCAGGCCGGCGAGCGTGCGCAGCAGGCGGGTCTTGCCCTGGCCGCGCTCGCCGAGCAGCACGACGTCGTGGCCGGCGATGATCGCGCGCTCCAGCTGGGGCAGCACCGTGCGGTCGAAGCCGACGATGCCCGGCCACGGGTCGCGCCCGGCGCGCAGCGCGTCGAGCAGGTTGTCCCGTAGTTCGGCCTTCACGGAACGGGGCTCGTGCCCGGCGGCGCGCAACTGGCCCACGGTCGTCGGCAGCGAGTGGGGTGGGGTCGGAACAACTGTCACCCTGATGAAGCTAATAGCCCTGGGCAAGCAGGTCGACGTGGAGCAACTCCACTATGACGGCGCTGGCGCCGGCTGTGCGCCAGGACGGGCCCGGGCGAGGTAAAATGTGGTGGGACGTCGGGATGGTCTACGGCAGGCTGTGGCCCCGTGACCGACCTGAATTCCCTGGCCAGCCGCATCGCCGACGTGGGCGGGGTGGTCGGCGTCGTGCTCGGCGGCTCCCGGGCCCGGGGCGCCGCCGACGAGCATTCCGACACCGATCTGGGCGTTTACCGCCGGGGTGCGATGGATCTGTCCGCTCTCCGCGAAATCGCCGCCGAGTGGCCGGGGTCGGCCGTGACCGAGCCGGGCGAGTGGGGGCCGTGGGTCGACGGCGGCGCCTGGCTCAAGACTCCGGGCGCCAAAACGGATCTGCTGTGGCGGGATCTGGATCGGGTCACCGACATCCTCGACGAGGTGCGGCGGGGCGTGGTCCGCTGCGAGGCGCAGGTCGGCCATCCGCTGGGCTTCTTCTCGCACGCCTATCTCGCCGAGCTGGCGACCTCCGTGGTGCTGGCCGATCCCGACGGCGCGCTGGCCGAGATCCGGGCCCGGCTGGATCCGTATCCGGCCGAGCTGGCCGAGGCGATCGAGGGGACCTACGGCTTCGAGGCGGCGTTCAGCGTCGGCAACGCGGCCGTCCCGGCGGCGCGCGGCGACCGCTTCTCGGCGACGGGATTCCTGTTCCGGGGCATCGGTTGTCTCGTGCACGTGCTGCACGCCCGGGCCGGAGTGTGGCTGGCCACCGAGAAGAACGCCGTCGCCTCGGCGGCCAAGCTGCCCGGCGCCCCGGCCGACTTCGCCGCCCGCGTGGACCGGATCCTGGCGACGACCGATGTCGCCGCCGCCCGCGCCCTGCTCACCGAGTCCTCGCTGGCGTGAACCCCCGGCGAGTATGTCGCCAGGCGGGGCTCGCGAAGGTTCAGCGGGAGCGGCGGACGCCGGCGGCGGCGTCGATGGCGGCGAGGCGGCGGCGGACCTGTTCGACGCGGTGGTCGCCGACTTCCTCCAGGATCGCCAGCGACTGCTCCCACGAGATCTTGGCCTCGGCCAGCTTGCCGTCCTCGTGCAGGACGCTGGCCAGCTCGTGCAGCGACCACGCCTCGCCCGGCCGGCCGCCGGACTCCCGGAAAAGCCGCACCGCGCCACGGAAACAGTCGGCGGCGCGGTCGAGCTTGCCGAAGTGCCGGTGCGCCTCCCCCAGCTCCCGGTAGACCTTGATCGCGCCGGCCCGGTCCTCCATGTCCACGAACAGCCGCAGCGCCCGGTCGAAGTTGGCCACCGACTCGGTGTACCGCCCGAGCACCCGGCAGTAGCTGCCCAGGTGGCTCAGGGCCCAGGCCTCGCTCCACAGGTCGCCGGTCCGCCGGCTGGCCGCCAGGGCCGAGTTGGTCAGCTCGAACGCCTCGTCCACGCGCCCGGCCCAGAAGTACGCCGATCCGAGCGCGCCGCCGACGACGTGGTCGAGCGGGCCGCCGGACAGCGGCTCGTAGACGATGCGGGCCCGCTCCATGCACTCCAGCACCTGCATGTGCCGGCGCAGCTCGTTGTAGCAGTAGCCGAGCCCGATCAGCAGCCGCACCTCGCCGTAGCGGTCGCCCGCGGCCACCGCGGCGCCGATTCCCGTCTGGTGACTGGAGATCCACTCCGGCCACGGCGTGCGCAGCGCGAAGAACGCCCACATCGCGCCGGGAATGCCGGTGGCGTGGTAGGTGTCGCCCAGCTCGGCGGCCTGTGAGGTGGCGGCGATGAGGTTGGACAGCTCCGTCTCGCACCAGGCCAGGGCCGCGCTGCTGTCGGTGAAGGCGGCCGGCTGCCCGCCCGGCACCGGCGGCGGCAGCTCGGAGCGCCGCCGGTAGGGCGCGAGCATCTCGTCCACGGTGTTGGCGGTGTGCAGGTAGAAGTCCAGCAGCCGGCTGACGGCGGCGATCCGCTCGGCCCGGCTGTCGTGCTCGGCGGCGCATTCGGCCGAGTAGACGCGCAGCAGGTCGTGGAATCGGTACCGGTCGCGGCCGACGCCCTCCAGCAGGTGGCCGCTGGCCACGACGTCCAGCAGCCGCCGCGCCCGCACCACCGGCACGTTGGCCAGCGCGGCCGCGGCGGCCACGCTGATCTCGGTGCCGGCGTGCAGCCCGAGCATCCGGAACATGCGGGCCGGCTCCGGCTTCAACGCGTGGTACGACCACGAGAACACGGCCCGCACGGCGGTGCTCTCGTCGTCCACGGCGAGCACGTCCAGCCGGGCCCGCTCGTCGGCCAGCTCCTGGCACAGGTCGTCCAGGTCCAGGTGCGGCCGGTCGTTGAGCTGGGCGGCGGCGATCCGCAGGGCCAACGGCAGGTGCCCGCACAGCCGGGCCAGCTCGGCGGCGGCCTCCGGCTGCGCCTCGATCTGGGCCAGCCCCACCCCGGCCGCCAGCATCTGCACCGACTCGCTCTCGTCGAGCACGTCCAGCGTCACGCGATGCGCCCCGTCCCGGGCGACCAGGCCGCCCAGCCGGCTGCGGCTGGTCACCAGCACCGAGCAGCTGGGGCTGCCGGGCAGCAGCGGCCGCACCTGGTCGGTGCTGGCGGCGTTGTCCAACAGCACGAGCATGCGCTTGCCGGCGATGAGGCTCCGGTACAGGCCGGCCTGCTCGTCGGTCTCGGCCGGGATCGCTCCCGCCTCCACGCCCAGGCCGCGCAGCAGCTGCCCCAGCGCCGCCGCCGGTTGCAGCGGCGGCTGCTGCGGGTCGAAGCCGCGCAGGTTCACGTAGAGCTGGCCGTCGGGGAACTGGCCGGCGACGCGGTGCGCGACGTGCACGGCCAGCGCGGTCTTGCCGATGCCGCCGCTGCCGTCGATCGCCGAGATCACCGCTACGGTCCGGTCGCCGCCAACCAGGACGTCCTCCAGCTGGGCCAGCTCGCGGACCCGGCCGGTGAAGCCGGGCACGTCGTGCGGCAGCTGGGCCGGCTTGGGGGCGGCGGTAGCCCCGGTGGTGACCGGGGCGGCGGCCGGCGCGGGGGCGGCGGGCTTGTCGGCGATCAGGTCGCGGTGCAGGTCCCGCAGCTCGGGGCCGGGTTCGATGCCCAACTCGTCGACGAGCACGCGGCGCGCGTCCTCGAACACCTCCAGCGCGTCGGCCTTGCGGCCGGCGCCGTACAGGGCGGTCATCAGCAGCGCCCGCGGCCGTTCCCGCAGCGGCTGCTGGCGCACCACCGGCGACAGCTCGGCGACGGCGTCGTCGTTGCGGCCCAGCGCGATCAGGGCGTCGGCCAGCGACTCCACAGTGGCCAGCCGCAGCTCGTCCACGCGAGCCCGCTCGCCGGCCACGAAGGGGCAGGAGATGCCGTCGAACGGCAGGCCCCGCCACAGCCGCAGCGCCGACTGGAGCTGGACCACCGCGCCGTGAAGATCGCCTGAAGTTCGCGCGATCCTTGCCCGTTCACGCAGTTGCTCGGCGCGGTCGCAGTCCAGCGCCCCGCTGTCCAGCCGCAGCATGTAGCCGGAGTTCGCGCCGGCCGAGACCAGCAGGGCGCTGGGCGCGCGGCTGGGCCGGTCGGGTTCGAGTGCGCGGCGCAGCGCCGACAAGTAGGTGGAGACACTGCCGCCGGCGGTGGTCGGCGGGTCGTCGCCCCACAGGGCGTCGACCAGCTCCGTGCGGCCGACGGCGCGGTTCGCGCGCAGCGCCAGCAGCGCGAGCAGGGCGCGTTGCATCGGGGGACCCAGCGCGATCTCACGATCACCGAGCAGCGCCCGCACCGGTCCCAGCACCTCGACCCGCAGCGGGACCCCGTTCGCCGCGTGCACCTTTCCACCACCTGCCCCAGCAGAGCCGCGCCGGGAGCATACAGCGACACGGACAATGCGAACCGTCGTCAGATCCACTGCGGACTGTCGCCGGTGATGACGCTCGGCGAACCTGGACAACCGCCCGGCGCGCCGAAGTGGCAATCGATCACTCTTCCGGAGCAGACTGTCGCATCCGCAGTGTGACGTAGATTACGGAGGCGCCCGGTGCGCGTCGAGTTCTCCTGGGAGCCGGAACCGGCCGATCGGCGGGACGCGCTGCGCGCGGTCGCGCCGGCGGTCCGCTTCGCTCCCGCCTTCTCGCTTTCGCTGGTGATCGTGGCCGCCGTGCTGCTGGTCGCCGGCAACACCCAGGCGGCGCTGTTGAGCCTGGTCGCGGCCGGCGCGGTCGCCGTCGGCGTGCCGTGGCAGGCCCGCCTGTTCTACCGGGACGCCATGTCGGCCAACCAGCGCGTGCGGGCCACCGCCGACGAGTTCGCGCTGCGCATGCACGGCACGGGCCTGCCCGACGAGGTGGCCTGGTCGTCACTGCAGGGCTGGCAGGAGACCGAGCACGGCATCGTGCTGCGGATCGGCGCGCGGGCCCACGGCCCGGTGTACGCCGTGCCGCACCGGGCTTTCGCGCTGCCGTCCGACGAGCACATGTTCCGCGAATTGCTGATCCGCCGGGTGGGTCCGACCGGTTGATCCGGTCCGCGTCTGTAATGTCGGTAGGCGTGTCTCCGAGCGCGACGCTGGTCGTCTGGACCTCTGCCTGGCTGCACGGCGCGGCCGCGGCCGACGATGTCCTCGACGCCCTCCAGATCTGGGCCGAGCTGCACGAAGTCGTCGCCGACGACGACGGCACCGCCACGGCCCTCGACCTCCCCGGCCCCGACGAGATGCCGGCGGCCCCCGCGATGCTGCTCGCGGCGCTGCGGCGCACCCAGGCCGGCGACGGCCGGCTGGTGCTGCCCGTGCCCGGCGACACCCGGGGCCTCGGCGGCAACGGGCCGCTCAACGCCACCGCGGTGCGCGCCGGGCAGGCCATGGTGCTGCCGGAGGCCGGGCTCGGCATCGTGCCGCGGCTGGTCGCCGACCAGGTGATCCGCTGGACGGTGTTCGACCTGCCGGAGATCATCCCGCCCGAGCACGTGCCGCTGGGCGAGGCCGAGCACGGCCTGGCCGACGCGATGCGGCAGGCCGCCGCCACGCTGGTGGACCTGGACGTGGCCCGGCATCGCCCGAACGTGCGCAAGGACATCGAGGCGGTCATCGCCAACCAGCCCCGGCCGGTGTGGCCGGACGGCATGCCGCCGCGGTCGCTGCGGGTGTTGCAGCGGGCCGACGAGGTCGCCGCGATCCTGGAGGTCGCCGCCGGCGACTCCCCCGGCGGGGCCATGTCGGCCTCGGCCACCCGCGGTCGGGAAGAGGCGCTGCGCCCGCTCACCAACGCCGTCCGCCGGGCCCGCTGCGCCGCCGTCGAGGAAGCCGTCCGCGTCCTCAGCGCCCACGCCGACAAGCGCCGTTAGCGTCATGAAGGGCCCCATACTGACGTTGAACGTCAGTATGGGGCCCTTCATGACATCAAAAAGGCGCTACTGCTTGATGCCGATGGCGGCGTAGTCGTACATGCCGTAGCCGTCGCTGACGAAGACGTTGGTGACCTTCGAGGAACGGTACAGCAGGGACTTCGCGACCAGGCCCGGCAGGATGTAGGCGTCGTCCATCACCCGCTGGTCGACCTGGCCCCACAGCTGCTCGCGGGCGGTGGCGTCCTCGGTGACCGACGCCTTGTCGATCAGCTGGTCGACCTCGGGGTCCTTGACGCCGAGGTTGCTGTTGCCGCCGCTGGACCGGATGACCCGGCTGTCCACGATCTGGCTGAAGTAGCCGAAGCCCTCCGGCCAGTCCGCCTGCCAGCCGTAGACCATCAGGCCCAGGCTGTTGTTCTTGGCGAAGTCGGGCTTGCCGGCGTACAGCTTGCCGTAGTCGTTCTGCGGGTACGGCTTGATCGTCAGCTTGATGCCGACCTTGGCCAGCGACTGCTGGAGCGACTCGGCGGTGGCCTTCTCCCGGGGGCGCTCGGCCCGGTAGGAGATGTTGGTGCTGAAGCCGTCGGGCTGGTTGCAGGCGGACAGCTCCTGCTTGGCCTTGTCCACGTCGCCGGCGTGGTCGGCCGACGGGTACGGGTCGAAGGCCTTCGCGCCCGGGATGACCGGCGGCAGCAGGTTGGTGGCGACGTCGCCGCCGATCGAGCCGCCGTAGGCGGCCTGGTAGGAGGCGCGGTCGGCGGCGTACTCGACGGCCTTGCGGCAGTGCACGTTGTCCAGCGGGGCGACGTCGCCGTTGATCGCGGTGTACCAGAGCCGAGCCTCGGTCGGGTTGTCGGCGCTGCCCTTGAGCTTCTGGTCGGCCAGGATCTTGCCCTGGGCCGCCGCCTGCACGCCCACGCCGGTGACGTCGAACTCCAGGTCCCCGGCCATCAGCCGCTGGTCGATGTCGTCGGCGTTGACGTTGAGCGAGACCTGGAAGCTGTCCGGCAGCGCCTTGCGGATCGGGTCGGTCTTCTGGTCCCACTGGTCGTTGCGGACCAGCGTGAAGCTCTTGCCCAGGGTGTTCTCGCCGAACTTGTACGGCCCGGTGGACAGCACGTGCTTCTTGTACTCGCTGCCGGTGTCCTTGGCCTGCTCCACCGGCATCGTGGAGGGCAGCATGGCGAAGTAGTCGAAGCTGGCGAACGGCCGGCTCAGGTGGAACACGATCGTCGTGTCGTCCGGCGTCTCGATGGCCTTCAGGTCGCCCTTGTCCTTGTACGGCGAGGTGTAGCCCTGGAGGTCGAGGTAGTCGTTGAAGTAGGTGGGGCCGTCCGGGAAGACGGTCTTGTCCAGCGACCGCTCCACCGCGTACTTGACGTCCTTCGAGGTGACGGTGACGCCGTCCTCGAACTTCACGCCGGTGCGGATGTGATAGGTCCACGTCTTGTCGTCGTCGCTGGGCTTGCCCAGGTCGGTGGCCAGGTCCGGCACGAGCTTGGTGCCGCCCTGGCCGGGGGCCGCGGCGAAGGTGAGCAGGCTGCGGCCGAAGAGCCGGGCGAAGTCCCACTCGTAGCTGTAGTACGAGTCGGCCGGGTCCAGCGAGTCCCAGTCCCCCGAGTTGGCCAGCCGCACGGTGCCGCCCTTGGCGTCCGAGGCGTTGTGCACCTTGCCCACCGCGGCGTTGAAGCTGTCCGCCCCCGAGCCCTGTCCCCCTCCGGAGCCGCCACAGGCCGTCAGGCCGGTGGCCAGCGTCGCGGCGACGGCCACAGCCGCCATGATCCGCTTCCTCTGCATCGTGTGGTCACTCCTCCTGTGCGCAGGGTTGCCCGAGTTAACCGGACGCCCGCGCCCGCGGTCGAGTGGGGATGGCGTCGGCGGGCGTAGGCTCTGCCCGTGAAGCCATGGGTGTTCGTCCTGCTCGGCGTGGTGCTGGTGTTGCTCGGGCTGCTGTGGACCGCGCAGGGGCTGGGCTACGTGACCGGCAGTTTCATGACCGGTTCCCGGCTGTGGGCCACCATCGGCCCCATCGTGGCGCTGGTCGGATTGTGGTCGCTGGTGACGGGAATCCGGCGGCAGCGCGCCCGCTGAGGCCCTTCCGGCCGCGCGTTCGGGCGCGATCGCGGAAACACACTGGACAACGAGCGGCGGATTTCCCCACTCCGTCGCCTTTCGTGTCCGATTCGTCACCGTGCGTATCAGGCGTCGCGGACAACGACAAGGGGGCACGCACTCCCGATCTTCGGGAATTTCGCCCAGGGTTTTCCCGAGAGATCATCATGTCACCCGGAAGAGTTCGCCCTTAAGCTCGGATTCGTCCAAGTCGGACACCGAACGAACAAAGGTGACTACTTTGCTGGGGACCAAAACTCTTCGCGCCGCCCGCCGGGTGGCGATGGTGGTGACGGGCGTTCTGCTGAGCGCCATGGCGCTTCAGGCGGCGCCGGCGTCGGCCGCGCCGACCGACGATTTCAAAGAATTCAACATGGTGTTCGGCATCGGGGACCTCTCCAACACCAACTCCTGCATCCCCAGCTGGGCGACGATTCGCTACCGCGATCCGGGGGCCTCGTTCGACTACGACGCGCACCTGGTCCGGACGACCACCAACGGCTGCGACGGCGACCAGGAGCACCTCCAGACCTGGGGCGACTTCCAGAACACCTTCAGCACCGTCAACCTGCACGCCGCGCCGAGGCCGGGCCAGCACCTCTACTGGAGCGGCATCTCCAGCCTGACCCTGACGGTCACCACGCCGAACACCCCGGCCGGGCGCCAGAAGTGCGTCAAGGTGAACACTTTCGGCATCTGGGGTCTGGACACGAACAACTTCTGGCACGAGCTGTACAACGACACGACGCATCCCTACACGTTCTGCGACGGGCACAACGCACTCGAACTGTTCGTCGAACACAACTGAGCAATGCCTGAATGACCCCGGGGCCGACATTTCGACCCCGGGGTCACCGGCGTTTCCGAAACAAGTGACGCACCCGGACGAAATTGTGGCGGAATCCGTGGCACGGCCCGGCCGTCAGCGGCTCGGGCGCCGGGCCGGGGGTTCGCAGCAGGCGACGGCGCAGAACTCGCCGTTGGCGGTGCAGCCCAGGGTGTCGAAGGAGGAGAGCTTCTGCGGCTCGAGACCTCCGAGGTGTTCGCGGATCAGGTCGACGACCATGGTGGCGAAGCGGGGGTCGGGGCCGGGGGTGGCGGCGCGGGCGAAGCCCATGCCGTGGGACTCGGCGCGCTCGCGGGCCTCGGTGTCGAGGTCCCAGACGACCTCGAGGTGGTCGCTGACGAAGCCGACGGGACACACCACGAGGTTGGCGACTCCCTTGGCGTGCATGGCATCCACGTGGTCGACGATGTCCGGCTCCAGCCACGGCACCTGGGGCGGGCCGGAGCGGGACTGCCAGACGACGTCGTAGTCGGGCACGCCGACCTCGGCGGCGACGAGGCGGGCGGCCTCGGCGATCTGGCGGGAGTAGAGGTGCCCACCCAGGGCCGCGGGTCCGGCGGTGGCGTCGAAGGAGTTGGGGATGGAGTGGGCGGTGAAGACCAGGCGGTAGTCGGAAAAGCCCGAGGCGGCGGCGCGGACGGCGTCGGCGAAGGGCAGGACGAAGCCGGGGTGGTCGAAGAACTGACGGATCTTCACCAACTCGGGGGCGGCGGAGCCGACGGCGGCGCGGGCCCGGAGGATGTCCTCGTCGTACTGCCGGCAGGCCGAGTAGCCGCCGTAGGCCGAGGTGGGAAAGACCAGCGCACGGCGAACACCGTCGGCAAGCATCTTGCCGACGGTGTCCTCGATCATCGGATGCCAGTTGCGGTTGCCGAAGTAGACCGGCAGGTCGATCCCGGCGGCCGCGAGGGCGGCGCGGACGGCCTCGATCAGGTCCCGGTTGAGCTGGTTGATCGGGGACACGCCGCCGAAGTGCAGATAGTGCTGGGCGACCTCGTCGAGCCGCTCGGGCGGCACGCCCCGGCCCCTGGTCACGTTCTCCAGGAACGGCCGGACGTCGGCCTCACCCTCCGGTCCGCCGAACGACAGCAGCAGCAACGCGTCCACACTCACGCCGCCCATCTAACCCCGTCACTCGGGGATGGCGGACCCGGCCCTCCGCTTGCCGCCCCGGCTGCTGCGCCGCAACACCGGGACCACGATCGCGATGCCGGCCATCACGGCGGCGATCACGAACACCCCGATGCTGCTGTTGTTGTCCGAGGTGATCTGGGCCGCGGTGGTCACCGGGGTGATCGGCGGCGCGGTCGGCGAGGGCAGGGCGTTGTAGTTGACCAGACCGGTCTGTTCGAGCACGGTGATGTGGTCGAGCACGGTGCTCATGCAGACGTTGGCGAAGTCGCGGATCAGCGTGTTGCGGGTGCCGGTCCGGACCTGCGAGAGCAGCTGGTAGACGGCGCCGTGCTGGTCGCGCAGCGGCCCGACGAAGGCCCGGTCGAAGTCGATGCCCGGGGCCGCGTTCTGCATGGCGGTCAGGAAGCCCTGCTGCTCGGGCAGCGGCTTGGTCGGGATCGTGACGTGCAGTTCCTTGGCGATCTCCTCGTTCTTCTGGTTGAGCATGGTGTGACCCATGATCAGGTGTTGCCCGGCGGTGCGCACCGCCGGAGTGCTGGTCCTGGTCTGCGCCATCTCGCCGCTGGGCAGCTCCCACGAGCCGGCCAGCGCGACCTTGACCAGCATCAGCCGGTCCGCCGGCCCCACCGGTCCCCACTGGCTCTGCGTGACCTCGGTGCCGACGTCCAGCGGGTTGCTCGGGTCGATCTGCCCCTGTCCGGTCCCGCCCTGCCCGGCCGCGGCGGCGGCCTGCGACGTGCCGACCGAGCAGCCGGCGGCCGGCAGCAGCGTGCCGGCCGCGAGCACGACGAGGACGGCGGCCTTGCGCACCGTGCGAGAGATCACCGGTCCGACCACCTTTCCTGGATAACCATTGCTATCCGGCACTACGAGGTGGACCGGTGACCCGATCACTCACACCTGTCGCCGTTACCTTATCGTGATCTGAATCGCTTCAGCGAGCACGTCGAGGCCGTCGTTCAGGACATCCGTGGGGATCACCAGCGGCGGCAGCAGCCGCAGCACGTTGCCATAGGTGCCGGCGGTGAGCACGACGACTCCCCTTGCGTGGCAAGCCTTCGCGATCCGCCCGGCCAGCTCGGCGTCCGGCTCCAGCGTGCCCGGCCGGACCAGTTCCACGGCCAGCATCGCGCCCCGGCCCCGCACGTCGCCGATGGCCGGGGAGCCGGCCGCCAGCTCGCGCAGCCGCGGCAGGGTGATCTCCTCGATGGCCCGGGCCCGGGCGTTGAGGTCCTGGTCCCGCATGATGCCGATGGAGGCCAGCGCGGCGGCGCAGGCGACGGGATTGCCGCCGTACGTGCCGCCGAGGCCGCCTCCGTGCACGGCGTCCATCACCTCGGCCCGCCCGGTCACGCCGGCCAGCGGCAGCCCGCCGGCGATGCCCTTGGCCGTGGTCACCAGATCGGGCACCACCTGCTCGTGCTCGGACGCGAACCACGCGCCGGTGCGGCAGAAGCCGCTCTGGATCTCGTCGGCGATGAACAGCACGCCCTTGGCCGTGCACCAGTCGGAGACGGCCTTGAGGAAGCCGGGCGCCGGCACCACGAAGCCGCCCTCGCCCTGGATCGGCTCGATCAGCACGCACGCCAGGTTGTCCGCGCCGACCTGCTTGTCCAGCTGGTCCAGGGCCCGCGCCGCGGCCTGCTCGCCGGTCAGGCCGGCCGGGTCGCGGAACGGGTAGGACATCGGCAGCCGGTAGACCTCGGGCGCGAACGGCCCGAACCGGTGCTTGTACGGCATGTTCTTGGCGGTCAACGCCATCGTGAGGTTGGTGCGGCCGTGGTAGGCGTGGTCGAACACCGCCACCGCCTGCCGCCCGGTGGCGTGCCGCGCGATCTTGACGGCGTTCTCCACCGCCTCCGCGCCCGAGTTGAACAGGGCCGAGCGCTTCTCGTGCGAGCCGGGGGTCAGCTCGGCCAGCTGCTCGCACACCTCCACGTAGGCGTCGTACGGCGTGACCATGAAACACGTGTGGGTGAACTTGGCGACCTGGTCCCGCACCGCCGCGACCACTTCCGGCGCGGCCGCGCCGACGCTGGTGACGGCGATGCCGGAACCCAGGTCCACCAACGTGTTGCCGTCGATGTCGTGCAGCAGGCCGGCGCTCGCGGACTCGACGAACACCGGCAGCGTGCTGCCGACGCCGGCGGCCACCGCCCGCTGCCGGCGCAGCTGGGCGGCCTGCGACTGCGGCCCCGGGATCTCGGTGACGAGGTGACGGGCAAGAGTGGGCGTGGCCACTGGCATTCCTTTCTCTGTCAAGCTAAACGGTGCTGCGGACGCGGCCGCGGTGCCGGACCAGGCCGACCACCAGCACCAGCGCGCCGACCAGCAGGCTGAGCAGCAGTTGCGACCGGGCGTCGGCGTCGAAGGCCATGCCGACCAGCAGCACGACCATCGCCGCGATGGCCACCCAGGTCAGGTACGGGTACCCCCACATGCGCAGGGTCAGCCGCTCCGGCGCGTCCCGCTCCAGCTGGCGGCGCATCCGCAGCTGGGACACGGCGATCACCATCCACACGAACACCGCGATGGCGCCGGAGGAGTTGGTGAGGAACAGGAACACGGTGTCCGGCGAGACGTAGTTGAAGACCACCGTGACGAAACCGACCACAGTGGACACCAGCACCGCCGCGGTCGGCACGCCGGTGCGGCCGATGCGGCCCAGCACGGCCGGCGCGTCGGCCCGGCCCGCCAGTGAGAACATCATGCGGGAAGCGGTGTAGAGCCCGGAGTTCAGGCAGGACAGCACCGAGGTCAGCACGATCACGTCCATCACCGCGCCGGCCGCCGGCAGGCCGATCCGCTCCAGCACCGCCACGTACGGGCTCTTGGCCACGCCGGCGTCGTCCCACGGCAGCAGCGTCACCACGATGGCGATGGAACCCAGGTAGAACACGATGATCCGCCACACCACCGAGCGCACCGCGGACCGCACGGCGTGCCCGGGGTCCGCCGACTCGCCGGCGGCGACGGTGGCGATCTCCGCGCCGAAGAAGGAGAACACCACCACCAGCATCGCGGCGAACACCGGCGACGCGCCGTTGGGCAGGAAGCCGCCGTGCCCGGTCAGGTTGGACAGGCCGGGCGAGGCGAAACCCGGGATCAGGCCGAGGATCGCGACGACGCCGACGAGCAGGAACACCGCGATCGCGGCGACCTTGATGGAGGCGAACCAGAACTCGAACTCGCCGTAGGAGCGGACCGAGAACAGGTTGGTGACCGTCAGCAGCGCCATCAGGATCAGCGCCCACGTCCACTGCGGCACCTCGGGCACCCAGCGGTGCACGATGCTGGCGCCGGCGGTGGCCTCGACGCCGAGCACGACGACCCAGAAGAACCAGTACAGCCAGCCGATGGTGAAGCCGGCCCACGGGCCGATGGCGCGGTCGGCGTAGGCCGAGAACGAGCCGGTCTCCGGGTTGGCGGCCGACATCTCGCCCAGCATGCGCATCACCAGGATCACCAGCAGGCCGCACACCGCGTAGGCGATCAGCGCGCCCGGACCGGCCTGTTTGATGGCAGCGCCGCTGCCGACGAACAGGCCGGCGCCGATCACGCCGGCGATGGCGATCATGCTCAGGTGGCGGCGTTGCAGGGTTGACGCCAGTTTCGGTGGTGCGGCGCTCACGGGCGGCTCCGGTCTGTCAGGGCTCTGGTCAACGGTGGTCGGCGGGACCGCCGCGGCCAAGTAGCCTGTTTGGACAAGTCAGCCCGAATTGTTCGCCGAACTGTCGAGGACCGCCCGGTGACCCCCACTCTCGCCGCGCTCGTGGACCGCCCCGACCTGGCTCTGCGGGTCCTCGCCGGCGCGGAGCACCTGGACCGGCCGGTGCAGTGGGTGCACACCAGCGAACTGGCCGACCCGACGGCCTTCCTGGAGGGCGGCGAGCTGCTGCTGACCACCGGCCTGTGGGTGCGCTCGGGCGCGACGGCCTACGTGCAACGCCTGCACGCCGCCGGGGTCGCTGGCCTCGGCTTCGGCACCGGGCTGACGCACGCGGCGGTGCCGACCACGGTGATCAAGGCGGCCGACGCGCTCGGGCTGCCGGTGATCGAGGTGCCGCGCCAGGTGCCGTTCATCGCGATCAGCAAGGCCGTGGCCAAGGCCGTCGCGGCCGAGGAGTACGCCGCCGTGACCAGGGCGTATCAGGCCCAGCGGGCATTGACTTCGGCGGCGGTGAGACCC
The DNA here is from genome assembly GCF_044547355.1 of Kutzneria sp. NPDC052558. NCBI lineage: Bacteria > Bacillati > Actinomycetota > Actinomycetes > Pseudonocardiales > Pseudonocardiaceae > Kutzneria > Kutzneria sp. NPDC052558. The sequence goes on along the minus strand of NZ_JBIUAG010000004.1, from coordinate 292,468 downwards.
AATGGCGTCAGAGGTGTCACAGCCCAGTTGGCTCGCCGGCTCAAGGCCTGGGCCGTGGTGCTCGATCCGCGCGGCCAGGTCCGGGCCGGCGACAGTCCCGTGCTGAGTGAACTGCTGCGCGAGCTCCCCCGGCTCGATCCCGGGCCGGCGAGCCTGACCTTCGAGTCGGCCGGCGTGGAGATCGCCGTGCAGACCCTCGGCGTTGGCGCTCGGGTCCGCGGCTATCTCGCGGTCGGCCGCGACACTCGGCTGACCCGGGCCGACCAGCAGGTGCTCACCACCGCCGCGTCCTTGTTGACGGTCGGCTTCGAGCAGTCGCAGGCCGTGGAGACGGCCACGCGACGGCTGCGCGGCGGGCTGCTGCGGCTGCTGCTGGCCGGGGAGACCGCGCTGGTGGCCGAGATCGCCGCCGACCTGTGGGGCGAGCTGCCGGCGGCCCCGGTGCGGGTCGTGCTGGCCGCGGGCCCGCCCCGCCGGCTCCAGGCCGTGCTTGAGCAGGCCGGGGACGCTTTCCATGCCCCATACCAGGATTCGGTGCTGGTGATCGTCGAGGCCGATGCCGAGCTGTCCCTGCCGGGGCTCCAGGTCGGCGTGTCCGATCCGGCCGAATACGGCTCGCTGGACCGGGCGTTGAAGCAGGCCCAGCGGGCGCTGGCCGCCGCCGTCCGCGCCGATCTGCCGGTCACCAGGTTCTCCGAGTTGGCCGATGACGGCGTGCTGCGGCTGGTCGATCCGGAAGTCGCCGGTGTGTTCGCGGACCGCTTGCTCGCCCCGCTCGTTGAACACGATGCGACCGGACGGGGCGAGCTCATCGCGTCGCTGCGGGCGTGGCTGGCCCACAACGGGCAGTGGGATCCGGCCGCGGCGGCGCTGGGCGTGCACCGGCACACCCTGCGGCACCGGATCGCCAAGGTCGGGCAGCTGCTCGGCCGGGACCTGGACGCCGCGGACACGCGGGCCGAGCTGTGGCTGGCCCTGCGCCTGAGGGATTGAGAGGGACCGGTGGAGCAGAAGGCGGCGCGGATGCTGGCCGACGGCGTGCTGGCCCGGGTGCCGGACCTGGCCGACGAGCTGGTGCGGGTCATCGCCGAGCAGAACCCCGGCTACCGCCGGATCAACGTGGTGACCCAGGACGATCTGCGCACATCCTGCCGGGACAACATGATCAGCGTGTTGCGGCTGATCGGCCGCGACGGCGCCGACGAGGAGCAGCTCTACAGCGCCGCCCGCTGCACCGGCCGGCGGCGGGCCGAGCAGCGCATGCCGCTGGACGACGTGCTGCGCTCCTTCCGGCTCGGCGGACGGCTGCTGTGGCAGGCGTTGGTGGAGCAGGCCCGGGCCGACGGCACCGTGGACGCCGAGGGGCTGCTGGAGATCGCCACCTGGCTGTGGGAGGTCGTCGACTCCACGTCCGCGCAGGTCGCGGCCTCGTACCACGTCGCCGAGCAGCAGCTGGTGCGCATCGACGAGCAGCGGCGGGCGACGCTGTGGGAGGGCCTGCTTCGCGGGCGGGCCAAGGACTTGGCCTTCGCCCACGAGGCCGCGCGCATCATCGGGCTGCCGGTCGACGGGCCGTACGCGGCGGTCGTCGCCGACGTCGAGAACGTCAACGCGCCGACATTCCTCCAGCAGCTGCTGGCCGAGCACGGCATCGACTCGGCCTGGCAGCTGCGGGCCCACATGCTGGTGGGACTGCTCTCCTTGGATTCACCCGAATTGGGCATTGTGCTGAAGGTGCTGCGGGATTCCCTCACCGTGCCCGCCGGCATCTCCCTGGTCGTGCCCGGCCTCGCCGACGTCGACGTCGCCTACCGGCAGGCGATGCTGGCCCGCCGCTCCATCCAGCTCGGCCGGGTCGAGATCGCCGCCCTGGCCGACCGCCTGCCCGAGGCCCTGGTGCTCAGTTCCCCCGAACTCGCCGAGCACCTCATCCGGCTGCGACTCGGGCCGTTGCTCAAGATCCCGGTGGGCGAGCGGCGCATCCTGCTGGACACCCTGGAGGCCTGGGTCGCCACCGCCGGCTCGGTCAGCCGGACCGCGGAACTGGCGCACTGCCACCGCAACACGGTGATCAACCGGCTCAGCCGCATCGAGGCCGTCACCGGCAACGACCTGAGCGACGTCCCCCACCTGGAGCTGTCCCTGGCCCTCAAGGCATCCCGGCTCCTCCCGCCCGGCCCCCTGGCCTGACTCCCCAAGATCAAGGGACCGTTCCTCTCGTTGAACGTCAGGAAGGGCCCCTTCATGACGTTCAACGTCAGTAAGGGGCCCTTCATGACGTTGGTTCCGCACCTGCGGGGCGGTGGGGGCTGCCGGGCCGCAGGTGCGACTGCTTGTGCAGCGTGCACAGTCCGGCTACGCCAGAAGTAGGCATCCACGTCATGGCGACCGGATGTGAGCGGTGACACACTCCGCGCCATGGCCGAAGACCTCCGTCGCCGTAGGTTCCTGGGTTATCTGCTCGCCGCCCCGACGCTGGCCGTCGCGGTGCAGTGGTTCGATCCGCCCAAGGCCGACGCCGCCGTGCCCACCCTGCCCCAGCCCGCCGAGATCTTCGACCTCGGCGATCTCCAGAACCTGGCCGCCGCGCCGACCGCGAACCTGGTGTCGGTGCAGATGAACCGCGACGGCAGCGCCTCGTTCGCGGTGCCAAGGGCCGAGGTCGGCCAGGGCATCACCACCGCCGTCGCGATGATGGTGGCCGAGGAGCTGGACCTGCCGCTGGACAAGGTCAGCGTCACGTTGGCCGACGCCCGGCCGGAACTGCTGATGAACCAGCTGACCGGCGGCTCCAACTCGGTCCGCAGCATCTACACGCCGGTGCGCACGGCGGCGGCGATCGCCCGGGCGCGGCTGGTGTCGACGGCCGCGAACCAGTGGGGCGTCAAGGATTCCGAGCTGACCACCCGCAACGGCGTGATCAGCCACCCCAGCGGCCGGACCGCCACCTACGCCTCGCTGGTGGTGGCCGCGGCCAGTTCCAAGGTCGAGGCGGCCACCGTGCAGCTCAAGGCCGCCTCGGACTTCAAGGTGCTGGGCACGCCGCAGAACCGGATCGACGCCCGCGACATCGTCATGGGGCGCAAGACCTTCGGCATGGACATGCAGGTGCCGGGGGCCAAGCCGACCATGGTCCGCCGGCCGCCGACGATCAACGGCACCGTGCGCTCGGTCAACAACAAGGCGGCCGTGCTGGCCATGCCCGGCGTCACCGACGTGGCCGCGGTGTCCAACGGCGTCGCGGTGCGGGCCGACACCTTCGGCCAGTGCATCGACGGCCTGCGCGCGCTGGACGTCACCTGGGGACCGGGCACTGTGGACGGTCAGTCCGACGCGTCGGTGTCGGCGCAGCTGAAGAAGGCCGAGCTGCCGATGCTGGTGCCGGGCCTGCTGACCGAGGTGCTGGACGCCGAGTTCACCTTCGCCTTCGCCAGCAACAGCCCGCTGGAGACCGACAACGCCATCGCCGACGTGCGCAAGGACTCGGCCGAGATCTGGTCCAGTCTGAAGGTGCCGATCGTCGCCCAGGAGGACATCGCCGCCCAGCTCGGGCTGCCGGTCGGCGCGGTCAAGGTGCACGTGGTGCAGGGCGGCGGCTCGTTCGGCCGGCACCTGTTCCACAACGTGGCCGCCGAGGCCGCGGAGATCTCGCAGAAGATGGGCAAGCCGGTCAAGCTGATGTGGTCGCGCACCGACGACTTCCGGCAGGGCCGCACCCACCCGATGTGCACCTCGCGCATCCGCGTCACCTACGCGCTGGGCAACGTGGTCAGCTACGAGCAGCGGCACACCAGCGTGCAGACCGAGTTCAGCCACGGCCTGGGCGAGATGCTCACCTCGTTCGCGGCCAAGCTGCCCATCGCCGGCAATCTCAGCTTCGCCGAGTCGATCTTCCTGCTGACCCAGTCCTCGCCCTACAACTTCGGCGTCACCACGCAGCTGCTCAACGAGATCCCCAACAAGTTCAACACCGGCAGCATGCGCAACATCTACTCCCCCAACGTGGTCACCGCGCAGGAGCTGGTGGTGGACCAGCTGGCCGCGAAGATGGGCAAGGACCCGGTGACCTTCCGCCGGGCCTTCCTGCGCGACGAGCGGATCAAGGCCGTCTTCGAGAAGGCCGTCCAAGTTGGAAAGTGGGGTCGCGCGCTGCCGGCCGGCGTGGCGCAGGGCATCGCCGTGCACTCCGAGTACCAGGGCGCGGTGTGCTGCCTGATGGAGGTCGACGCCCGGCCGGAGACCGTGAACCGGCCGATCACCGACGGCGTCACCGGGCCGCGGGTGACCAAGGCGCTGCTGGTGGTCGACCCCGGCTTCGCCGTCAACCCGCGCGGGCTGGAGGCGCAGATGATCGGCGGCATCAACGACGCCATCGCCATGGCGCTCACGTCCAGCCTGCACATGAAGGACGGCCTGCCGCTGGAAGGCAGCTGGGACAACTACTTCTACACGCGCCAGTGGAACACGCCGCTGGAGACGCAGGTGGTGATCGCGCCCAGCGGCGGCACCCCCAGCGGCGCCGGTGAACTGGCCGTCGCCCCGGCGATGGCCGCCGTCGCCTGCGCCTACGCCAGGGCCGTCGGCACGATGCCGACCACGTTCCCGATCAACCACGGCACGCTGAGCTTCGAGCCCTACCCGGCCGAGCCGTCCACCCCGCAGTCGCCCACCGACGGCCTCGACTCCGCCTTCTGAGGAGAACCCGCATGTCCAGTCACACCTTCGTGCTCAACGGCGAGCGGGTCACCGTCGAGGTCGCCGACGACGTCCGGCTGCTGTGGGTGCTGCGCGACCTGCTCGGCGTCACCGGGCCCAAGTACGGCTGCGGCCTGAACGTGTGCAAGGCCTGCACCTCGCACATCAACGGCAAGGCGTTCAACCCCTGCTCGGTGCCGGTGTCGGCGATCAAGGCCGACGACGAGATCACCACCATCGAGGGCCTGCCGGCCACCGTCGGCCAGGAGCTGCACCCCATGCAGGAGGCCTGGCTGGACACCGACGTCGCCCAGTGCGGCTTCTGCCAGCCCGGCCAGATCATGACCGCGGTGGCCCTGGTCCGCAAGGTCAAGGCCGAGGGCCGGGCCATCACCGACGCCGACCTGGACTCCATCCGCAACATCTGCCGCTGCGGCACCTACTCCCGCATCCGCACCGCCATCCGCGCCGGCGCCGCCAAGATGTGACGCCCGGTTCCGACATGCGATGAAGGGGCCCTTCCTGACGTTGAACGTCAGGAAGGGCCCCTTCATGACGTTGGGCACCCTGCGTCTCATAGGTCACCGTGACATAGGGTGCCTCCCTAGGTTACTGTGACCTATGTGTGGGTGGACATCGTGATGCTGGCCAACCTCGCCAAGGAGCCGGCACATGGCTACGAGCTGCGACAGCGGGTCGAAAAGGGCCTGGGGACGACGCTGTCGAACAACTCCCTGTACCCGACCCTGCGCCGGTTCACCGAGGCCGGAGCGGTCACCAGGACGCCGCAGGCCCAGCGCGGCCGGCCGACCCGGCACGTGTACGAGATCACCGAGGTCGGCGTCGAGATGCTGCACGACATGCTGGCCGAACTGCCCGAGGACCTGGCCGGCGACAACGCCGAGTTCATGGCCCGGCTGGCCTACTTCGACCGGCTGACCATCGCCGAGCGGCTCGCCGTGCTGGAGGCCCGGACCCGAGCGGTCCTCGCCCGCGCCGCGCGCACCGACGAGCATATCGCCGACGTGGACCAGGACAGCTGGACCCGCATCGCGCTGGACGAGGTGCTCAGCCGCTCACACGCCGAGCTTCGCTGGCTCGAGACCCTCCGCGTCCGGGCCACGGAACCACCACTGGAGGACTGACATGACCACCACCGAACCCCGGCTGCAACTGCCGTTCCGCCGGGCCACCGCGGTCGACATCGCGCCGCTCTACACCGTGCTGAACCGCGAGACCGCGCCCATCGAGGTGCTCACCCCGGCCGGCGACCCGGCCTGGCTGGTCACCCGCTTCGAGCAGGCCCGGCAGATCTTCGCCGACCCGCGCTTCGGCCGCTCGCACCCGGCTCCCGAGCAGGCCTCGAAGATCTCCGACGCCGGCATCCTCGGCGGCCCCAGCGTCACCGCCTTCGAGGACGAGGAGGCCTCGCACAAGCGGATGCGGTCGCTGCTGGTGCCGGCCTTCTCGGCCAGCCGCATGCGCAAGCTCACCGAACACGTCCAGGAGCTGGTGGACGCCCGCGTCGACGAGATGATCGCCGCGCACGACGCCGACCCCGGCAAGCCGATCGACCTGCACTCCACGCTGTCGTTCCCGCTGCCGGTGCTGGTGATCTGCGAGCTGCTCGGCGTGCCGTTCGAGGACCGCGACTACTTCGCCGCGCTGTCCAACCGGCAGGGCCGGATGGACATCGGCGGCGAGGCCCAGGCCGCCGCCGAAGAACTGCGCGAGTACATGCGGCGGCTGGCCGACAAGAAGCGGACCGACCTCAAGGAGGACGTGGTCAGCGACCTGATCAAGGCCCAGGCCGAGGACCCCTCGTTCAGCGAGGCCGAGATGATCCGGATGGCCGCCAGCCTGCTGTTCGCCGGGCACGAGACCACCATGACCCGCATCGACATGGGCACCGTGTTCCTGCTGTCCGACCTGGCCCGCCGCGACCGCTTCGCCGCCGACCCCGACGGCCAGGCCCAGGCCACCGTCGAGGAGGTGCTGCGGTTCACCGCGACCGGCGACATCGGCCTGCTGCGCTACGCCCGCGAGGACGTCGAGATCGACGGCGTGACGATCAAGCGCGGCGACTGCGTGCTGCTGTCCAACAACGCCGCCAACCGCGACCCGTCGGTGTTCACCGACCCCGACGACTTCGACCCGACCCGCTCCCCCAACATCCACCTGGCCTTCGGGCACGGCGCTCACTTCTGCATCGGCGCCAGCCTGGCCCGCACCGAGCTGCGGGTCGCCCTGTCCACCCTGTTCCGCCGCATCCCCGGCCTGCGCCTGGCCGTCGACCCGTCCGAGTTGGAGGTCCGCCCCGGCTCCGTCGCCGGCGGCCTGGTGTCGCTCCCCGTCACCTGGTAACCGGCTTCCCCCCTCCCTTTTCCCCCACATGTGGCCCACAGTCCGCGTCCGGAGTCGAATGTGGGCCACATGCGGCAGGAAAAGTCAGAGGTCGCCGTTGGCTATTCTCAGCGCGAGTTGGGTGCGGTCGCGCAGGCCCAGCTTGCGCAGGGTGCTGGAGACGTGGTTCTTCACGGTGCCCTCGGTGATGAACAGCTCGGCGGCGATCTCCCGGTTGGACGCGCCGGCCCCGACCAGGCGGGCGACCTCGACCTCACGGCTGGACAGCGCCGGCACTGCCGGCAGCTCCCCGCGCAGCTGGGCGACGACCCGGCCGGCGACCTGGTCGCTGAGCACGGTCCCGCCGGCCGCCGCCCGGTGAATGGCGGCCACCAGGTCCTCCGGGGACGCGTCCTTGAGCAGGAAGCCCCTCGCCCCCGCCTTCAACGCCCCGAACAGGTACTCGTCCTCGTCGAACGTCGTGAGCACGATGCTGGCGATCGCCGGGTGGTCCGCGGTCAGCCGGGTGATCAGCTCGATGCCGTCCATACCCGGCATCCGGGCGTCGACCAGGGCGACATCGGGCCGGCACGCCGGCACCACGGCCAGCGCGTCCGGCCCGCTGCCCACGTCGGCCACGATCTCGATGCCGTCCTCGATCTCCAACAGCTTGCGCAGCCCGCTGCGCATCAGGATCTGGTCGTCGACCAGCAGCACCCGCACTGTCATCTGCGCCGCACCGGCAGGTCGGCCCGCAGCTCGAAGCCGCCGGCGGGGGCGTTGCCGGCGGCCAGCACGCCGCCGGCGGCCTCGGCCCGCTGGCCCAGCGAGGACAACCCGAAACCCCGGTTCAGGTCGGCCGCGCCGTCGCCGTCGTCGCCGATACGCAGCGACACCCGGTCGCCCTCGAAGCGCAGCACCGCCTCGGCCCGGTGGGCGTTGGCGTGTCGCAGCACGTTGGTCAGCCCCTCCTGGAGCACCCGGTACAACACCACCTCAGTGTCGCCCAGCAGCGGCTGCTCCGGGCCGTGGACCCGGAAGTCCACCTCGATGCCGGTGCCGTCGAAGGTCCGGGCCAGCTCGGCCAGCGCCTGGCTGCCGGTCCGCCCCTCCAACGCCAGCGGCCGCATCGCCCGCACCCAGCGCCGGGTGTCGGCCAGCGCCTCCCTGGTCAGCTCCTTGGCCTGCGCGACCTCGACCCAGGCCTGCTCGGGCCGCTTGTCCCGGAACCGTTCCGCGTTGGTCAGCCCGACCTGGATGACGGTCAGGTAGTGGCCCACGGAGTCGTGCATCTCGCGGGCCATCCGGGCCCGCTCCTCGGCCACCGACAGCTCCCGCACCTGGTCGGCGTAGGCGCGCAGCTCCTGGTGCGCCTCGGCCAGCTCGCCCAGCAGCCGCTGGGTCTCGGTCCGCCGCCGCCGGGCCTCGGTGACGGCCGAGGCCAAGCCGGTGACGAACACGGTCAGCACCAGCACGACCAGGCTCTGGATGCTGGCCGCCAACACCGTGTAGCCGGGATAGGTCAGCGTGTCCACGAAGGTGAACGCCACGAAGCACGCGGCGACGACCACGGTGGCCCGCACCCCGAACACGAAGGTGCAGTTGGCCAGGGCCAGCAGCAGCCAGATGTCGGTCGAGTTGTACGAGGACAGCAGGCTCAGCGCCAGCATGCCGACGATGAACGGGAGCAGCGCCAGCTTGCGGGGCAGCGGCGCGATCGGATCCCACGGCATCGCCAGCCACGCCACCGTCAGCACGCCGAGGCAGACCAGCGGCCACAGCCCGTACGGCTGCGGCTGGCGGGCGAAGTTGGTCACCTCGGCCGCCGTGACCACCACGATCGTGGCCCAGAACATGGCCCCGTACAGGGCCGGACGGCCAGCGGCCCGGTCGGGGGGCCACCCTACCCGACCGGGCCGTCGAGACTCCTGCGCTGGCTGATGCGTCGACTTGTCGGAGCCCACGCCTGGTAACGGTAGCCAGCGCGGGCCCGAGAAGCATCGCCCCGGCGGCATGCCGCCGTCCCATGACCAAAGTCATGGGTGTGCGGGGCCGAAGTCCCCTTACATGCCGACGGCGTGCAGACCGCCGTCCACCCACACCATCGAGCCGGTGGTGGCCGGCAGCCAGTCCGACAGCAGCGCGCACACCGACTTGGCGACCGGCTCGGCGTCGGTCGGGTCCCAGCCCAGCGGGGCCCGCTCGGTCCACTGCTTGTCCAGGTCGACGAAGCCCGGGATGGACTTGGCGGCCATGGTGCGGACCGGGCCGGCGGCGACCACGTTCACCCGGATCTTGCGCGGACCCAGGTCGCGCGCCAGGTAGCGGGTCACCGACTCCAGCGCCGCCTTGGACACGCCCATCCAGTTGTACGCCGGCCACGCCACCCGGGCGTCGAAGTCCATGCCGACCACCGAGCTGCCCTCGGTCATCAGCGGCAGCAGGGCCTTGACCAGGGACTTCAGCGAGTACGCGGACACCTGCACCGCGGTCGCCACGTCCTCCCAGGGGGCCTCCATGAAGTCGGCGCCGAGGGTGGAGGGCGGGCCGTAGGCGATCGAGTGCAGCACGCCGTCGACGCCGTCGATGTGCTCGCGCACCTTGGCCGGCAGCGCCTCCAGGTGCGCCGGGTCGGTGACGTCGAGCTCGATCACCGGCGCCTCCTGCGGCAGCCGCTTGGCGATCCGCTCGACCAGGCTGAGCCGGCCGAACCCGGTCAACACCACCTTGGCGCCCTGCTCCTGCGCCACCCGGGCCACGTGGAAGCCGAGCGAGGCGTCGGTGATCACCCCGGTGATCACCAGGCGCTTGCCGTCGAGCAGTCCGGTCACGTGCTTTCCTCTCCTACCGTTCTCGGTTTGTCAGTGGCCCATGCCGAGGCCGCCGTCGACCGGCAGCACCGCGCCGTTGACGTAGGCGGCCCCGTCCGAGGCCAGGAAGGTGACGGCGGCGGCGATCTCCTCGGCCGCGCCGAACCGGCCGGCCGGGATCTGCGCGAACGTCTTGTCCTTGACGTCCTGCGGCAGGTCGGCGGTCATGTCGGTGTCGATGAAGCCCGGGGCCACCACGTTGGCGGTGATGTTGCGGGAGCCCAGCTCGCGGGCGATGGAGCGGGCCACGCCGATCAGGCCGGCCTTGCTGGCCGCGTAGTTGACCTGGCCGGCGCTGCCGGTCAGGGCGACCACCGAGGAGATGTAGATGATGCGGCCCCAGCGGGCCCGCAGCATGGCCCGGTTGGCCCGCTTGGTCACCCGGTAGGCGCCGGTCAGGTTGGCGTCCAGGACGCGGGAGAACTGCTCCTCGGACATGCGCATCAGCAGCGTGTCGTCGGTGATGCCGGCGTTGGAGACCAGCACCTCCACCGGCCCCTGGTGGGCCTCGATCTCGGTGAACGCCAGGTCGACCTGCTCGGCGTCGGTGACGTCGCACTTCACCCCGAACAGGCCCTCGGGCACCGCCGAGCCGCGATGGGTGATCGCGACCTTGTCGCCCTGGGCGGCGAACGCCTGCGCGATGGCCAGGCCGATGCCGCGGTTGCCGCCGGTGACCAGTACGGACCGTGCCACTGATGCTCCTCGTCTCGCGGGTGTCGCGTGCGAGGCTATCTGTTACCGGCCGGTCGGCCCGCATCGGTGGTAAGTGATAGAGGTGACGTCGAGGCTGGTTGAGCGGCTGCGGGCCGAAGTGGACGGCGAGGTCCTGGCCGATCCGGGGACACGGGCGATGTACGCGGCGGACGCGTCCAACTACCGCCATGTGCCGCTGGCGGTGGCGCGGCCCCGGACCGTGGACGCCGCGGTGGCGGCGGTGGGGGTGGCCGCCGAGCTGGGCGTTGCGATCACCAGCCGGGGCGCGGGCACCAGCATCGCCGGCAACTCCTGCGGCGAGGGGCTGGTGCTGGACTTCTCGCGGCACCTGAACCAGGTGTTGGACGTCGACCCGGCTTCGCGCACGGCGGTGGTGCAGCCGGGGGCGGTGCCGGATGTGGTGAACGGCATAGCGGCTCGGCACGGCCTGCATTTCGCGCCCGATCCGTCCACGCACAGCCGGTGCACGATCGGCGGGATGATCGGCAACAACGCCTGCGGGGCGCACTCGGTGGCGTGGGGCAAGACCGTCGACAACGTCGAGGCGCTGGACGTGCTGCTGCCGGACGGGACCCGTTTCGACGCCGGGCCGGTCACCTCCGACGTGCTGCCGGTGCATGGATCGCTGCGGGCCTTGCGGGACGAGGTGATGGCGGCGGTGCGGACCGGATTCCCCCGCATTCCCCGCCGGGTGTCCGGCTACAACCTCGACCAGTTGTTGCCGGAGAACGGTTTTCACGTGGGGCGGGCGCTGGTCGGCAGTGAGGGCACGTGTGTGACCGTGCTCGGCGCGACCGTGAAGCTGGTGCCGCTGCCGCAGCGGCGTTCGTTGGTGGTGCTGGGTTTCGAGGACACCTACGCCGCCGCCGACCAGGTCGTGGCCTTGCTGTCGCTGGACGTGCTGGCGATCGAGGGCGTCAACGAGGACATCGTGTCGATCCTTCGGCGGCGCAAGCCCGGCACCCCGGGGCTTCGCGCGTTGCCGGAGGGGCGGAGCTGGCTGTTCGTGGAGACGGCCGATCCGGACGCGGTGGTCGCGGCGATGCCCGGCGCGACGGGCTCCGTTGTCGTCTCGGATCCCGCGCGGATGCGGGAACTGTGGCGGATTCGGGAGGACGGGGCCGGTCTGGCCACGCGGATGCCCGACGGGGCCGAGGCCTGGTCCGGCTGGGAGGACGCCGCCGTGCCGCCGGCGCGACTCGGGGCGTACCTCCGGGATTTCGACGCCCTGCTCGGCCGGCACGGCCGGCGCGGGCCCACCTACGGGCACTACGGCGACGGCTGCCTGCATGTGCGCATCGACTTCGACCTGGCCGGCCCCGGCTATCGGAAGTTCCTGGAGGAGGCCGCGGATCTCGTTGTCTCCCATGGCGGTTCGCTGTCCGGAGAACACGGCGACGGGCAGGCCCGCTCGGAGCTGCTGCCACGCATGTACTCCCCCGAGATCATGGCCGCCTTCGGCCGTTTCAAGGCCATCTTCGACCATCGGGGCCTGATGAACCCCGGCCGTATCGTCGATCCGCTGCCGCTGGACGCCGATCTCCGTGTGGTGACCGGCCGGGCGCGCATTCCCGTTGAGCTTTCCCTTGCCCTGCACGCCGATCAAGGCTCCCTCGCCGCCGCCACCCGGCGCTGCGTCGGCGTCGGCAAGTGCCTGACCACCTCCGGCGGCGTGATGTGCCCCAGCTATCGGGCCACCCGTGAGGAGAAGCACTCCACTCGCGGCCGGGCCCGGCTGCTGTCCGAGATGCTCAACGGATCGGTGATCCGCGACGGCTGGAAGTCCGAGGAGGTTCGCGACGCCCTGGACTTGTGCCTGTCCTGCAAGGGATGCAAGCGGGACTGCCCGGTCGACGTGGACATGGCGAGTTACAAGGCCGAGTTCCTGCATCAGCACTATCGGGGCCGGCTGCGGCCCATGTCCCACTACTCCATGGGTTTCCTGCCGCTGTGGCTCGCCCTGGCCCCGGGCCTGGTCCGGATGCTCGGGGATGTCAGCGTGGTCAAACGACTGGGCGGCATCGATCCTCGCCGCCGGATGCCGTTGGTGCACGGCCGGTCCTTCCGGTCCTGGTTCAAGGGCCACGAATCCGTTGCCGGAGAACCGGTTGTGGTGTTTCCCGACACCTTCACCGACCACTTCGACCCCCAGGTCGGCATCGACGCCGTGACCGTGCTCGAACATCTGGGCTTCCAGGTTTCCCTGCCGCCCAAGCGTGTCTGTTGTGGACTGACCTGGATGTCCACCGGCCAACTCGGCGCCGCCAGGCGGGTTTTGACCCGCACCGCCCGGATTCTGGACGGCGCCACCGCGCCGGTGGTGGGTCTGGAGCCGAGTTGCACTGCTTTTCTGCGCAACGACGCCCTTGAGCTGACCGACGACCCCGCCGTCGGCCGCTTGGCCGGCCGCGTGCGCACCTTCGCCGAGCAGGTCGCCCCGGTGATGAAGCCCTTGGGGGACATGACCGCGGTCATGCAACCGCACTGCCATCACTACGCCGAACTCGGCCTGGAGGCCGACCGTGCCGTGTTCGACAGCGCCGGCATCGACGCCACCGTTCTCGACGTCGGCTGCTGCGGACTGGCCGGCAACTTCGGCTTCGAGGCCGGCCACTACGACGTGTCGGTCGCCGTCGCCGACCACGCCCTGCTGCCCGCCATCCGCGCCACCGACTCCCCTGTCCTCGCCGACGGCTTCAGCTGCCGCACCCAGATCCGCCAGCTCAGCGGCAAGGAACCCGTGCATCTGGCGACCCTGCTGGCTGGGATGATCAGGTAGGCGGGTCGGACCGAGCCGATCTCGTCACGTCGGGTTGACGCCCGCCCGAGCTGAGTCCAATAATAGGACTTAGCAGGTGGACCACCTGCGTCCACTGGGGAAGGCCAGTCATGTTCACCACTTCCTACGTCGCGCGCCCGATCCTCGACGAGCGGGTGCGCAGCCGCGCCGCCCGGCTCTATGCCACCGACCAGCAGTTCCGTGACGCCCGGCCGGACGACACGGTCACCGAGGGGCTGCTCGCGCCGGACGTGTCGCTGGGCCGCCAGCTCGACCTGGTGTTCACGGGGTACGCGGACCGGCCCGCGCTGGCCGAGCGGGCCACGGAGCTCGTGGTCGACCCCGCGACCGGCCGCACCACCCGGCAACTCCTGCCGCGCTTCGACACCGTCACCTACGCGCAGGTCCGGGAGCGTGTGGCCGCGATCGCCGCCGAACTGCGGCAACACGACGAACACCCGCTGCGCCCCGGCGACGTCGTCGCCACCATCGGCTTCGCCAGCGGTGACTACACGGCGATGGACCTGGCCTGCGTGCACACCGGCGCGGTGACCGTGCCGTTGCAGAACAGCGCCACCGCGGCCCACCTCAAGCCGATCATCGCCGAGATCGAGCCGCTGGTCATCGCGGCCGGGGTCGAGTTCCTGGACGTCGCCGTCGACGCCACCGCGGAAAGCGCTTCGCTGCGGCGGATCATCGTGTTCGACTACCACCCCGAGGTGGACGACGAGCGCGAGAAGGTCGAAGCGGCCCAGCAGCGCCTGGCCGGCCGGCCCGTCGTCATCGACACACTGTCCACAGTGGCCGATCGAGGCCGGGCACTGCCGCCGGTTCCCTACCACGAGTGGGAATCCGACGAGCTCGCGCTGTTGATCTACACCTCCGGCAGCACCGGAACCCCCAAGGGCGCCGAGTATCCGGCCCGGCTGGTCTCCGACATCTGGCGCGGCTGGCTGCCGACCGACTTCAGCCTGCCCTGCATCGCCGTCAGCTATCTGCCGATGAGCCACGTGCTGGGCCGGGTCCTCCAGGCCCGGCCGCTGGCGCGGGGCGGCATCTGCCACTTCCCGGCCCACAGCGACCTTTCGACCCTGTTCGAGGACTTCGAGCTGGCCCGGCCGACCGAGCTGGTGCTGGTGCCCCGCATCTGCGACACGCTCTACCAACGCCACCAGGGCGAGGACCCGGCCACGCCGCTGGTCGGCGGCCGGGTCCTGTACGCCGGCTCGGGCTCCGCGCCGCTGTCCGACGAGGTCAACGACTGGCTGGCCGAGCGGCTGCAACTGTCCATGGTGGACGGGTTCGGCTCCACCGAGGCCGGCCCGATCATGATCGACGGCGAGCTCATGCGGCCGCCGGTGCTCGACTACAAGCTCGACGACGTGCCGGAACTGGGCTACTTCAGCACCGACACCCCGCATCCGCGCGGCGAGCTGCTGCTCAAGACCGCGAGCATCATCCCGGGCTACTACAAGCGGCCCGAGGTCACGGCGGAGGTCTTCGACGCCGACGGCTACTACCGCACCGGCGACATCATGGCCGAGACCGCGCCGAACCACCTCGTGTACGTGGACCGGCGCAAGAACGTGCTCAAACTGGCCCAGGGCGAGTTCGTCGCGGTGTCCACAGTGGAGGCGTTGTTCGCCGCCAGCCCGCTGGTGCGGCAGATCTACGTCTACGGCAGCAGCGAGCGCGCCTACCTGCTGGCCGTGGTGGTGCCCGCGGACAACGCCGACAAGCCGGCGATCGCCAAGTCGCTGCTGGAGATCGCCCGGGAAGCCGGCCTCAACTCCTACGAGGTCCCGCGTGACTTCCTGATCGAGACCGAGCCGTTCAGCACCGCCAACGGACTGCTCTCCGACGCCCGCAAGCTGCTGCGCCCCCGGCTGCGTGAACGCTACGTCGACCGGCTGGAGCAGCTCTACACCGAGCTCGCCGAGCGGGAAACCAGTGAGCTGCAAGCACTTCGGGCGGCCGGCCGCGACCAGCCGGTGCTCGACGCCGTGCTGCGGGCCGCCCAGGCCGTGCTCGGGCGGTCGGCCGAACCGCCTCGGCCGGACACCCACTTCACCGACCTGGGCGGGGATTCCCTGTCCGCGCTGACGTTCGCCAACCTGCTCAAGGAGATCTTCGACGTCGACGTGCCGGTGGGTGTGGTCATCAGCCCCACCAGCACCCTGCGGCGACTGGCCGAAACCGTCGCGTCGGCGGTGGAATCGGAGACCGCTCGCCCCACCTTCGCCTCGGTGCACCCCACCGGCGAGGCGCTGGCGGCCGATCTCAAGCTGGCCAAGTTCATCGACGCCGCGACGCTGGCCACCGCCGCCTCACTGCCGTTGCCGGAAGGTCCAATCAGGACGGTGCTGTTGACCGGGGCCAACGGCTACCTCGGCCGATTCCTGTGCCTGGAGTGGCTGGAACGGCTGGCCCCCGTGGGCGGCAAGCTGATCTGCGTCATCCGCGGCCGCGACGCCGAAGCCGCGCGGGCCCGCCTGGACGAGGTGTTCGACAGCGGCGATCCCGAACTGCTGCGCCACTACCGTGAACTCGCCGCCGAACACCTGGAGGTCCTGCACGGCGACATCGGCGACCCCGACCTGGGCCTGGACGCCGAGACCTGGCAGCGCCTGGCCGACACCGTCGACCTGATCAGCCACCCGGCGGCGCTGGTCAACCACGTTCTCCCCTACGACCAGCTGTTCGGCCCCAACGTCGTCGGCACCGCCGAGCTGATCCGCCTCGCCCTGACCAGGAAGCTCAAGCCGATCACCTACCTGTCGACGGTCGCGGTGATCGACGGCAGCGCCACCATCGCCGACGAGGACGCCGACATCCGCGTCACCAGCCCGGTCCGCGAGCTGAACGACAGCTACGCCAATGGATACGCCACCAGCAAGTGGGCCGGCGAGGTGCTGCTGCGGGAGGCCAACGACCTGTGCGGGCTGCCGGTGTCGGTGTTCCGCTCCGACCTGATCCTCGCGCACAGCCGCTACCGGGGCCAGGTCAACGTGCCGGACGTGTTCACCCGCCTGCTGCTCAGCCTCATCGCCACCGGCATCGCGCCGAAGTCCTTCTACCGCCCCGATTCCGGCCCCGCGCACTACGACGGCCTGCCGGCCGACTTCACCGCCGAGGCCATCACCGCCATCGGGTCGGACACCCACCCGGGGTATCGCACGTTCAACGTGCTCAACCCGCACGCCGACGGTGTCTCCCTGGACGTGGTCGTGGACTGGCTGATCGCCGCCGGCGTGACCATCACCCGTGTCGACGACTACGCCACGTGGTTCGAGCGGTTCTCCCGGAGCATCCGCGCCCTGCCCGAGAAGCAGCGCCGCAACTCCGTCCTGCACCTGCTCCAGCCCTTCGCCGCCCCGGCCGAGGCCGTCAACGGCGCCGGCGTCCCGGTCGACCGCTTCCACGCCGCCGTCCGCGCCGCCGAGATCGGCCCCGACAAGGACATCCCCCACATCACCGCCGACCTCATCCACAAATACGTCGCCGACCTCCGCCACCTCACCCTCATCTGAGCACAGGGCCTCATCTGAGTGTAGGAAGGGGGCTTTCCTCCACTCCGAGTGGAGGAAAGCCCCCTTCCTAGCGCGGAATCACACCGTGAGCTCCGGGTCCCACCACCAGGTTGCTGACGGGATCGCCGGCGGCGCCTCGGCGTCGGCCGGCGGCCGGGAGGTCCACGAGCCCACGGTGTGCACGGCGTCGGGCGAGCGACCGTCCGGGTTGCGGTAGCGCTGGGCTTGCAGGCCCCACTCCAGGTTGCCGCGCAGCAGCCGGGACAGGCAGTCCAGGTAGTGGCGCAGCGGCTCGCTGGCCGACGGCAGCACGGCATCCCGCAGCTGGACGAACCGGTAGGTCATCCGGTTGACCAGCTCCACCGACTCGGCCAGGGCGTTCTCGACTCCCGGCTCCCGGGCCATGATGTCGATCAGGTTCAGCTTGCAGTCCGACGGCGTCGTCTCCCGCCGCGCGAACCAGGTCTCCTTGCCGTACGAGAAAAGGTCGTCGTCGAAGGCGGCGATGGTGAACGCCAGCTCCGACAGCGCGCGCACGGCCGGCGAGTCCAGTTCGGCGGCCGGGATCTCCGCGCCGTCGACGATCTCGATCCAGCTGGTGGTGGCCAGCCCGCCGGCGGTGTGCTGGCGCAGGTGGGCGTAGTCGTTCAGGCTCGGCGTGACGTCGGCGAGCTTGCACCGCAGCTCCCACAGCACGCCCAGGTACCAGGCCCGATGCCCCTCCACCAGCCGCCGCACCTGGGTCGGCGTGCCGAACTTGTGCGCCCGCCGGGCCAGATCCCGCACGGGCTCGAGGAACACGTCGCCGTCGAGGCGGGCGTCGGGCACCTCCAGCGCCCGCACCACCCGCGTGGCGATGTCGACGAACTGCCGGCCGGCGGTGCTGGGCGCGACCTCGTCGCAGTTGATGTCGTCGAAGGCGAACATCAGGAAGCACCAGTCGACGGCCATCTGCAACCGCTCGGTCGCCGCCGCCGGCATGATCCGGCCGTAGAAGCCGGCGCAGTCGTTGGCCCACAGCCGCGGGCCGCCCAGGCCGTAGCGGGACAGCCAGTCGGCGCCGCGGCTCTCCAGCAGGTCGGCGTCGGGATGGGTGGCCACCGGCACCGGGCAGTACCGCGGGGGCAGCTCCACGATCAGCTGGTCGTCGGTCATGACGGCCAGGGTGGCCCGGCCCCGGGCGGCCCACATCACGCGATCGCGTAGGTCGAAACCCTAAGCGGATGTAAAGCGTTGGCCGTTGTCCTTGTCGCCGACCGGCCCGGACCTGACATTGAGCGCCATGACTGTCAACGTCAACGCGGACGTGCGGCCGGGTCGCCGGGTGATCGGCAACGTGCTGCGCGGGTCCATCGGCAACCTCATCGAGTGGTACGACTGGTACGCCTACACCGCGTTCAGCCTGTACTTCGCCAAGGTCTTCTTCCCGGCCGGCGACACCACCGCCCAGCTGCTCAACACCGCGGGCGTGTTCGCGGTCGGCTTCCTGATGCGGCCGATCGGCGGCTGGCTGATGGGCCGCTACGCCGATCGCTACGGCCGCCGGGCCGCGCTGACGTTGTCGGTGGCGATGATGGCGGCCGGTTCGCTGGTCATCGCCCTGACCCCCGGCTACGACTCGATCGGCGTGGCCGCGCCGCTGCTGCTGGTGGCGGCCCGGCTGGCCCAGGGGATCTCGGTCGGCGGCGAGTACGCCACCTCCGCCACGTACCTGTCCGAAGTGGCCACCCCGGGCAAGCGGGGCTTCTACTCCAGCTTCCAGTACGTGACGCTGACCGCCGGCCAACTGGTGGCGCTGGGCGTGCAGATCATCCTCCAGAACACGCTGTCCTCGGCCGAGATGGCGTCCTGGGGCTGGCGGATCGCCTTTGTCATCGGGGCGCTGGGCGCGCTGGTCGTGATGTGGCTGCGGGCCACCATGGACGAGTCGCAGGCGTTCGTGAACCAGGCGGCCTCGGGCCTGCCCGCGAACGAACGCGGCAGCCTGCGGGTGTTGTTGCAGCACCCCAGGGAATGCCTGCTGGTGTGCGGGCTGACGCTGGGCGGCACGGTCGCGTTCTACACCTACACGACCTACCTGCAGAAGTTCATGGTCAACACCAGCAAGATCGACATCAACGCCGTGACCTGGGTGAACTTCCTGGCCCTGCTGGCCTTCGTGGTGATCCAGCCGCTGGCCGGCGCGCTGTCGGACCGGGTCGGGCGGCGGCCGCTGCTGCTGTTCTTCGGCATCGCCGGCACCCTGCTCACGGTGCCGCTGCTGAGCCTGCTGGCCGGCGCCCGCACCCCGGCGCTGGCGTTCCTGATCATGCTCGGCTCGCTGGTCATCGTCACCGGCTACACCTCGATCAACGCCATCGTGAAGGCCGAGCTGTTCCCCACCAACGTGCGGGCCATGGGCGTCGGCCTGCCGTACGCGCTGACCGTGGCGATCTTCGGCGGCACCGCCGAGTACATCGCGCTGTGGCTCAAGCAGGCCGGGCACGAGTCGGTGTTCTTCTACTACGTCGCCGGCTGCGTGCTGGTGTCGTTGGTCGTGTACGCGACAATGCGCGAAACCACCAAGGAATCGGCTCTGGATGATTAGGTGACAGGCGTGCGCGTGTTACTGGTCGAGGACGACGAAGGCGTCGGCAAGGCCCTGGTCGAGGCGCTGGCCACGGCCGGCCACAGCCCGACCCGGGTCGAACGCGGCGCGGACGCGCTGACCGGGCACCACCGGGCCGACCTGGTGCTGCTCGACCTGGGCCTGCCCGACATGCACGGCCTCGACGTGCTGCGCAAGCTGCGGCGGGTCACCGACCTGCCGGTGCTGGTGCTGACCGCGCACGGCGACGAGCGGTCCGTGGTCCGCGGCCTGCGCCTCGGCGCCGACGACTACCTGGTCAAACCGGTCCGGCTGGCCGAGTTGCTGGCCCGGATGGAGGCGGTGTCCCGGCGGGCGGCGGCGCGGACCACGCCGCCGCCGACCGTGGTCGAGCTCGGCGACGTGCGGGTCGACCTGCACGCCCGCCAGGTCTTCGCCGGCGGCGAGCTGATCCCGTTGACCTCCAAGGAGTTCGACGTGCTCGCCGCGCTGGCCGTGCGGCACGGGGCCGCGGTCAGCCGGCAGCAGCTGATGGACGAGGTGTGGGGCGACGCCTACCTGGCCATCTCCCGCTCGCTCGACGTGCATGTGGCGCAGCTGCGGGCCAAGCTGCGCCGGCCGGGGCTGCTGATCACGATCCGCAACTTCGGCTACCGGCTCGGCGGCTGAGGTGCGGACCCGACTGCTGGTGGTGCTGCTGGTCTTCTCGGTCACGGCCGTGGCCGCGTTCGCGTTGCCGCTACTGATGGTGACGGCGCGCGAACGCACCCAGCAGCTGTCCATCAGCCGCACCGCCGATCTCGACCGGTTCGCCGGGCTGACCCAGCAGGACGACGAGGAGCAGCTGGTCAGCGAGGTCACCCGGTTCACATCGCTCTACGGGGAGCCGGTGATCGTGGTGAACGCGCAGCGGCAACCCATCGTCGCCACCGGTGGACTCGGCGTGAACAACCCCGACATCGCCCCGGTGATCGACTCCGCGTTGCGCAACCAGCCCGCGCCCGGTCTGGACGACGTGCTGCCGTGGTCCACTTCGGACGTTCTGCTGGCCCGGCCCATCGGCATCGGCTCCCGGGTCATCGGGGCCGTGGTCATGCGGGCCTCGGTGCGGGCCGCCGCCTCCGACGTCGCCGGCGGCTGGGCCGTCATCCTCGCCGGGGCGTTCGCCGCCCTCGTCGGCTGTGTGCTGCTCACGCTCGTGCTGGCCCGCTGGGTGCTGCGGCCCCTGGCCGAGCTTTCCCGTGGTCTCGGGGCCGTCGCCGCCGGGCAGCTGGCCCATCTCCGGGGCCGGGACGGTCCCCGTGAGCTGCGGGAGCTGGCGTCGTCGTTCAACCGCATGTCCGACGCCGTCAGCTCGGCCGCCGAGCAGCAGCGCCGGTTGATCAGCGACGCCTCCCACCAGCTCCGCAATCCCTTGGCCGCCTTGCGGTTGCGCGTCGACTCGCTGGCTCCTCGGGTCGTGCCCGACGGTCAGGCGTCCTACCACTCGGCCGTCGCCGAGGTGGAGCGGCTGGAGTCCCTTTTGGACGGTCTGCTGGCCATGGCCCACGCCGAGCACACCGCCACCCGGCTGGCCGCCTCCCCCGACCCCGACACCTGCCTCGCCGGCGCGGTTGTCCTGGACCGCATCGACTTCTGGTCCGTCGCCGCCGCCGACGCCGACGTTTCCCTGCGATACGGCGACATCGACGCCTCCCTGGAGGTCCGCTGCCCCGAGCACGACCTCAGCCAGGTCCTCGACGTCGTGCTCGACAACGCCATCAAGTACGGCGGCTGCGAGGTCACTGTCTCGTGCACCACCGCCGCGATCACCGTGGTGGACAACGGCCCCGGTCTCAGCGCCACGGAACTCGCCTTGGCCACCACCAGGTTCTGGCGCTCACCCCGCGCAGGGCACCCCCGGGGCAGCGGCCTCGGCCTGCCCATCGCCGAACGCCTGATCACCGCTCGCGGCGGGCGATTCTCCTTGCAGGCCGGCGAACACTCCGGGCTGGCCGTGATCATCGAGCTGCCGTCATGAAGCGGCGCGCCTTCCTCACCGCGACCCTCGCCGGCACCCTCGCCGCCGCCTGCACGAGTACCGGCCCGTCGCGCTCGCTGACCATCGCCGCCGGCGAGTCCGGCGGCTTCTACCTCGCCTTCGGCCGGCTGCTGGCCGCCCAGATCAACGTCGCCCAGCCGTGGTTGCGGTGCACCGCCGTGGAAACCCTGGCCAGCGTGGCCAACATCGACCTGCTGCGCACCGGCAAGGCCGACCTCGCCCTGGTCCTGGCCGACACCGCCCGCTCGGCCAGTTCCGGCCTCGCGCCGTTCGGCACGCCGATCGACCTGCGGGCCATCGGCCGCGTGTACGAGAACTACCTGCAACTGGTCGTCCGCAACGACTCCCCGGCCCAGTCGGTGTCCGATTTGGACGGTCGCACCGTGTCCCTCGGCGCTTCCGGCTCCGGCGCCGCCCTCACCGGCGACCGCATCCTCGCCGCCGCCGGCATCACGCCCGTCGTGCGGCATCTTCCCTTGGCCGACGCCGTTTCCGCCCTCGCCGCCGGCGCCATCGACGCCCTGCTCTGGTCCGGCGGCGTCCCCACGCCCGCCCTGGCCAAACTCGATTCCTCCATCGGCATCCGGCTTCTGCCCCTGGAAGGCGTGCTCCCCACCCTGCGCGCCAGCTACGGCATGCTCTACGAGCAGCTCCCGGTGCCCTCCGGCGGCTACCGCTTCGTGCACCAGGTGCCGACCATCGGCGTGGCCAACCTCCTCGTCGGCTTGGCCACCCTGCCCGACGATGTCGCCGCGGCCGTGGCCGAAGTCCTGGTCACGCGGGCCGACCAGCTCGTGCCGCAGGAGGCCCTCGGCACCCAGTTCCTCGACATCCGGACCCTCATCGGCACCTCCGACATCCCGCTACACCCCGGCGCCGCCCAGGCCTACCGACGTCTGCACGGCTGAGGGTTGAGCGCCGATGGCGCCGACCAGTTGCGCGTCGACGGCCCGGACCTGATCACGGTACGGCCGCAGGGTGGCGTCGACGTCCTTGAGCTGCCAGTCCTCATCGACATCGGCTTCGGTGACGACCAGTTCGAGCTGCTGGTCCACGGTGCGCATGTGCAGGCCCTGCAACACGCTGCTCAGTTGAGCGACGGCCCGGTTCCCGCCGCGGGTGCCGTAGCTGGCGACGGCCGCGGGCTTGTCCCGCCACTCGTCGTAGAGGAAGTCCAGCGCGTTCTTCAGCACGGCGGGATAGCCCCAGTTGTACTGCGGGAACACGAACACGAATCCCTGGTAGGAGCGCACGGCTCGGCTCCAGCTCTTGGTGTGCTCGTGCTCGTACCGGCCCAGCGCGGCCATGAGCGGCTCGTCCAGCATGGGCAGATCGATCTCCGCCAGGTCCAGCAGTTCGTAGGACAACGGGCTGCCGCTCTGCAACCGGTCCCGGATCCAGCCGGCGATGCCCGGGCAGATGCGGCCCGGCCGCGTGCTTCCCACCACGACCGCGATCCGGCCGTCAACGATGTCAGACATGCTCGCACTCCAAGGGTTTCGCGTCAGATGTCGGCGACGGACAGGTCAATCCCCTGTCGCTCAGCCTCGTGGTGGACGACTTGACTGGCCAGCCGGGACAGCCGGCCCCGATTGGTCTCGGTGAGTCCCTGCACCAGCCGGGCCATCTCCCGGTCCACCTCGGCCGCGCACACCGCGACCAGGCGCCGGGCCTCGTCGGTCAGCCGGACCCGCACCGCGCGCCGGTCTTCGGGCACGGCCGCGCGCTGAACCAGTCCTCGACGCTCGGCCCGGGCGATCAGACCGGTCGCACTGGACTTGTCCAGCTCCAGCACGTCGGCCAGGGCCGCCATGCCCAGTTCCCGATCTCGCAGCACGCCGAGCAGCCGCACCTGTTGCAGGGACAGATCGTGTTCGGCGGCGATCCGGGCGAGCACGCCCTGCACGAGGAACGAAAGCTGAACGAGACTGTCCGTGACCCCGAGATCCGGCGTGCGCCGCTGCCCTGATGTCGCCATGCCGGCAGCCTAACCCATTTAGTACGTTCCACCAACTACTTAGTACGTGGCACAAACCACAAGGAGGCCGTGGTCGAGCGGCGCGACCCCCCGGTCCGCGCCGCTCGACGACGTGCGGACCGCCTAGAAGCCGTACTCGCCGACCAACGTGACGTCGTCCGAACGCTCCGGCCCGCTCTCCATGCGAGCGCCGACGTCCTGCTGGAACTCCTTGAACGCGGCCGAGCGCTGCAACGGGTTGTCCTCGCCCTCGAACCTCGCGACGTGCACGAAGGTGACGCCGTCGTCCAGCCGGAACGTGGCGTAGCGCAGGCCGCCCGGGTCGTCCGCGTTGAGCTCCCGGAACACCGCCTCGACCAGGCGCTGGTTCTCCTCGGCGGCCTCCGGCCGGGTGCGGTAACGGACCATCACTGTCCTGCTCACTGGTTCCTCCCGATGGTGGGTGTGCGCCAGTACCTACCCGGCGGCCGGCCTCGACTCATCGCGATGATTTCCGGGGCGGCGGCGAGTATGTACGTCGTGACGATCGACCTGGACACGCACCGCCGCGAGCTGCTCGCCCACTGCTACCGGATGACCGGCTCCGTGGTCGACGCCGAGGACCTCGTACAGGAGACCATGCTGCGGGCGTGGCGGTCCCGCGAGACCTTCGACCCCGGGCGGGCGTCGCTGCGCACCTGGCTCTACCGGATCGCCACCAACGTCTGCCTGACCGCCCTCGAACGCCGTGGCCGCCGGCCGCTGCCGTCCGGTCTCGGCGCCGCCACCTTCGATCCCGACACCGCCCTCGTGCGCAGCCCCGAAGTGCCGTGGCTGCAACCCATTCCCGACGCCCTGGTCACCGACCCCGCCTCCGTCGTCGCCTCCCGGGGCAGTGTCCGGCTGGCCCTCGTCGCCGCCATGCAGCACCTCTCCGCGCGGCAACGGGCCGTGCTGATCCTGCGTGACGTCCTCGCCTGGCCCGCCGCCGAGGTCGCCGACCTGCTCGACGTCTCCGTCGCCGCCGTCAACAGCCTGCTGCAACGCGCCCGCACCCAGCTCGCCTCCGTCTCACCGGCCGAGGACAACACCTCCGAACCCTCCTCCGCCGCCCAGCGCGCCACCCTCGACCAGTTCGCCGCCGCCTTCGAGAACGCCGACCCCGCCCTGCTCACCCGCCTGCTCGCCGCCGACGTCACCCTGGAGATGCCGCCCCACCTCACCTGGTTCGCCGGCCGCCCCGCCGTCACCACCTTCCTCTCCCGCGTCATCCGCTCCGGCTCCTGGCGCCTGCACCCCACCCGCGCCAACTCCGCCCCCGCCTTCGGCACCTTCCTCGACGGCCGCCCCCACGGCATCACCCTCCTCGACCTCCAGGGCTCCGCCATCACCCGAATCACCGCCTTCCACGACCCGGCCCTGTTCGAGAGGTTTGTCTTCGATCCGCACTGAAGCTTCAGGGTGTTAGGTTGCGGGCATGCCCCGGTGGTTGAAGGTTCTGGCGCACGTGGTCGAGCCGTCGCACAACGCGGCGGGGGCGGTGCACGGCACGGCCATCTGCGCGGCGCTGATCGCGACGGTGCAGTCGTTGGCGACCGCCGCGGTGGCGGTGCCGGCGACGCTGCTCGTGTACTGGATCGCCTTCTCGTACGCGCACTTCCTCGGCGAGGGCATCGCCGGCGGCTCGGCGTCGTGGCTGCGGGGGCTGCGGCACTCGCTGGCCGAGGAGTTCAGCATCGTCGAGAACGCCTTGCTGCCGCTGGTGATGCTGTTGCTCCTGGCCGCGGCGGGCGTGCCGATCGACACCGCCGTGTGGATCTCCCTGGGCACGGCGGTGGCGCTCATGTTCGGCTGGGGACTGCTGGCGGCCGGCCGCAGCGGGCACTCCGGGCGGGCCAGCGTCGGCATCGGCCTGACCAGCGCGCTGGTCGGGGCGCTGGTCATCGTGCTCAAGGTTGCGGTGAAGGCCCTGGGCTGACCAGGGTGGACGGCATGGAGCCGACCGAGCTGTCCGCCAGGATCTTCCAGAACGCCGTGGGCACCCTGGAGCTGTACACGATCTACCTCGGGGAACGTCTCGGCTACTACCGCACGCTCGCCTCCGACGGCCCCCTCACTTCCGCGGAACTGGCCGCACGCACCGAGACGGCCGAGCGGTACGCCCGCGAGTGGCTGGACCACCAGGCCGCCGTCGGCCTCGTCGAGGTCGTCGCGCCCGGCCGTTATCTCCTGCCCGCCGGCCACGTCCCCGTGCTCGCCGACCCGTCGAGTCTGCTGTTCGGGACCACCATGAGCATCCAACTCGTCCGCGCCGCCCGGGCGCTCAGCGACGTCGCCGACGCCTTCCGCACCGGCAGTGCGCCCGCCCCCATGCCGTGGGAGCCCGAGGGTCGCCAGCCCTCCAACCGCGCCGCCTTCCTCGGCCTGCTGGGCCAGGAGTGGCTGCCGTCCATTCCCTCCGTCCACAAGCGACTGTCCGCCGGCGCCCGCGTCGCCGACGTCGCCTGCGGCCTCGGCTGGTCCAGCATCGGCATGGCCCTGGCCTACCCCGAGATCACCGTGCACGGTCTCGACCTCGACCCCGAGGCCATCTCCGCCGCCACCGCCAATGCCGCCGAGTCCGGTGTGGACGACCGCGTCCGCTACTCCGCCGCCGACGCCGCCACCGGCCTCGACGGCCCGTACGACGTCGTCACCATCATCGAGGCCCTGCACGACATGTCCCACCCCGTCGCCGTGCTCAGCGCTGCCCGCCAGTCCTTGGCCGACAACGGCTTCGTGCTCGTCCTCGACGCCCGCACCGACCCCTCCCCCACCACCCCCGCCTCCCCGCGCGAGCAGTACCTCTACGGCTGGAGCGTCATCTCCTGCCTGCCGTACGCCATGGGCTCCCCCGACTCCGCCGCCACCGGCACCGTCATGCGCCCCGCCACCCTCCACCGCTACGCCCGGCAAGCCGGCTTCGGCACCGTCGAGACCCTCCCCCTCGAGTCCGACAAGTGGCAGTTCTACCTCCTGTCGAACTGAAACCGACCGCCGCGGGTCCCCGTTCCCGCGGCGGCCGGCAAATCAGCTCTCCACGGTTCCGGAATTGACCGGATCCATCTGCATGCCGTACCCGACCCGCCAGCAATCTGGCTGGATCACGGCGAATTTCCAGGTCCCGGCCGCAGCCGCCTGGTGTTGAGGGGCGACAACCGGCTCAGCGGCCGGTTCTGGATTCGCCACGGCCACCATCATGGCGGCGCCGGTCAGTAGGCCTTCGATCAACGTGGTGCGCCTTTCGCTATCGCATGTCCGGGGTTTCATGTCGACAAGCAGAGCGGGACGATAGCGTGACACCCAATCGTAGTACAACCCCGAGTCACGTTTTCGGTCGAGGATGAAGGTGCTGGTCAGCACGTTGTGCACGTGCAGCCGTCGGCGATATCGTGCAGCGTACTACCCGACCGGGTGAATCTGCGGACATTCGACACGCACTAGGACCATCACCAGCAAGGTCGTAGAATTTTGAACCAGATCGGCCTTCTACGCGTTACGTCGAACCACGCGAGGGCTGTCGGACCGCCGCTCCGGCACTGCGGCTGGGTGAGCGAGCTCGTCGAGACGGGCCCGCACGACCTGAGCCTGAGGGTCCCCGCGGTCGAGGTGGATGCGCAGCGCCGAGCGCCAGGCCGACTCCGCGGCATCGCGGTCGCCCGCACGGTGCTGAACCTGTCCAAGCAGGTCCAGCGCCCGAGCCTCGTCCTCGAGGTGCCAGGTCTGGCGCGCGAGTTCGATCGCCCGCAGCGCGTGCGCGACGGCATCGCCGCCGTGGCCGCCGCGGTCGAGGTGAAGCTGAACCAGCCGGATGCGGGCCTCGCGCGCGCCGGCGAGATCCTGGATCTGCTCGACCAGGGCGACGGCTCGCTCGCAAAGGCCAAGCGCGCTCACGAACTCGCCGCGCTCGGCCAGCAGCGTGCCGATTTCCATCAGACACGCACCCTGACCGGAAATATCCGCGTTCTCCTCACGCAGATGCAGTGATTGGTACAGGAACTTGGTCGCTATCTCATATCGCCCACACGCCCTAAAGGTAGCACCCAGTCGACACATCGTCGCGGCGATCAGATTGACATCGTCCGCTCGACGCGCAGCCTCCAGCGCCCGCTCAAAAAAGGGAACCGCATCGAGGTACCTTTTCCGCGCGAATTCAAGCCGCCCCAGCAGGTGTTCCGCGGCCGCTATACTGCTGTCATCGTCGAGGTTTCCGGCGATTCGCCTCGCCCTCTCCAACCACGGGCGAGCGCCGTCACTATCTCCGATATGCATGAGAAAGGCCGCGAAATTGTTGGCCGACGCGCCTTCGGCGTAGTCACCGGCGTGCACGGACAGCACGAGCGACAGTTCCCATGTTCGTCTCGCGGCGTCAAGGAAACCAAATCGGCAGAACGCCGGGGCGACAACCTGCGGCGTCCGCCAGTAGTCGAACTGGTCCCGGCGCAGGGCCAGCCGGACGACCGCGAGGAGGTTGCCCTGCTCGATCTCGTACCACCGCCGCGCCTCGTCCGCGCTGTCGAACGCCAGCGGCGTGACGCCCGGCTCCAGGGCCAGCGGCGGCACGCCGGCGTCATACGCGAAGACCGCCTGATCGGCGGCGTTGGCCGAATGGAAGTAGAAACTCTGCAGTCGCGTCTCGGCCGCCACCCGCTCGGTGGCGAAGTCGGCGGCGTCGGCCAACTCCGCGGCGAATCCCCTGATCAGGTCGTGGAAGGCGAAGCGGTCCAGTTCGCCGCGCCGGTCGAGCAGGTGCGCGCCGACCAGGTCCTCTAGTTCGGCCTCGACGTCCATGCCAGCCAGCGCGGTGGCCGCGGCGACGCTGAGATCCAGGCCGACGTGCAGCCCCAACAGCCGGAACAGCCGCTGCGCACCGGGCTTCAACGCCAGATAGGACAGCTCGAAGACCTTGGCCATGCTGGTCTCGCGGTCGCCGAGCCGCAGCAGACGCGGGCCGTCCAACCGCTCGGCGAAGGCGGTCAGCGCGACCCCCGGGGACCGCCCGACGTGTTCCCCGACAAGGGTGATCGCCAGCGGGAATCCCTCGCACCGGGCGGCCAGCCGCACCGCGGCGTCGATGTCCGCGGCCGGCCGGCCCATCCGGCTCAGCAGCAGCGCCAGGCCCTGCTCGCGGGTGAGCGGCGGCACCGTGATCGACTTCGCGCCGTGCGAGACGGCCAGGCCGACCAGCCGGTTTCGGCTGGTCACGATCACGAAGGCGGCTCCGAGCAGCGGCAGGACGGCCTGGATCTCAGCCGACTCACTGGCGTTGTCGAGCAGCACCACCATGCGACGGTCGGCCATCCGCTCCCGTAGCTCCGCCGCCCGAGCCGGCGCGGTGGGTATCCGTTCGACCGCGACGCCGAGCGAGACGAGGAACGTCTCGATGATCTCGGGCGCGCCGATCCGGGGGCCGCGGCCGAAGCCGTTGAGGTCCACACGCATCGTGCCGTCGGGGATCCGGCGCCGCCGCGCCCAGTACACGGCCAGCGCCGTCTTGCCCACGCCACCGGGACCGCCGAGCACGACAACCTTGGCCGAGGCCGAGAACGCGGCATCCAACTGGGCCACCAGGTCCTGGCGTCCGGTGAAGTCGGGCACCGGGTCGGGCAGCTGGTCGGGACGCACCCGCCGCGGCGCGGCAAGGGCCTGCCCGGCGGTGAGCTGCTCGTGGAAGCGGAGGATCTCGGCCGCGGACTCCTCGTCGCCGTTGTCCCGCATGCGTTTGCGGAAGTCGAGGAAGAACGACGTCGCCGGATCGATCCGCCACTGCGCGTAGAGGGCGCGCAGCCGTTGTTTGGCGGCCAGCAGGTTGTCGCCGTGGTCGCGGTCCAACTCGTTGAGCAGGCGCAGTGCCTCGGCGGGGTCGCCGACGTCGACAAGCGAGGTGATCAGGTCGATGTTGGCCGGGATCCACTCGTTCTCGATCACGCTGCGCCGCCAGTTGCGGGCGCGGTCGCTGTCCAGCTCCAGCAGCGGCGTGCCGCGCCACAGCGCGAGCGCCTGCCGGGCCAGGGCGCAGGCCTGGTCGTGGTCGCCGGCCGCGCCGACCCGGCGGGCACGCGTCATCGTCTCACCGAACGCGAAGTAGTCGATCTGCGAGTGATCGATGACCAACCTGTAGGCATGATGTTCGCTTGCCAGTTCGACCCGCGGCAACTCCCTATTTAAAGGGACTCGAATTCGACTCGTGTGCGTGTGCAACGCGGAGGTCGGATTGCTGGGGGCCTCGTCGCCGCCCCAGACCCAGTCGCTCAGCGTTTCGACTGACACGCTCCTACCTGGCTGTGTCGCCAGCGCCGCGAGCACGGCGTGCTCTTTCGGCCGGCCCCAGTCGGTGCTCAGCCGACCGCCGACACGGAGCGCGGTGCCACCCAGAATGCCGAGAACGACGTCCACTTTTGCGCACCCCCTGCGCCGAGTCATTTCGAGTGTGCCCCGACCGGGAACGGTTATCCAGTTGCGACTCGATAACGGTCTCAATTCTACTTCCCGCCGCTGCACGTGCACCGGTCAGATCCGTGACAGCGATCTGACAGCACATCCGTTCTCGATCATCGCCGCGGCCGTCGGATTCACCCCGAATCACCCGAACAAGTCGGCCAGTCCCGGCCCGCGAGCTGCGGGTTTCGTCGACCTGACATTTCTGCCGGCGATCTGACAACGCCGTCGCCCACGCTCGGTTCACGGGAAGCGACGAGGGGAGAAAGGCGATGGAGACGGGGACGCGGGCGCCGATCGGGTTGGGGGCGGGGGCTCGGGTGACGAGGGCGGGGTGTCGGTCGGTGCTGGTGATGGTGCCGACGATGACGGCGGGGACGAGGCTGGAAGAGGTGGTGCCGCTGCTGGAGGCGGACCATCGGATACAGCTGATCTACACGGTCCCGGTGGGGGCGGAGCGGTGGCACGGGCTGGACGAGTACGTGCACGGCCTGGGCGGGCTGGTGCTGCCCTGGGCGCAGGCGAGGGGCCACGAGTACGACCTGGTGCTGACGGCGAGCCATCGGGAGATCGAGCACGTGCACGGCAAGGTGATGGTGTTGCCGCACGGGGCGGGCAGCGTGATGTCGAGGCGGTTGAGCCGCAAGGCGGGCGGGGCGACGAGGGGGACGACGGGGCTGGACCGGGAGGTGTTGACGTACCGGGGAAGGGTGATCCCGTCGGCGGTGATGGTGGGCCACGACAGCGAGGTGGCGGTGCTGCGGGACAGGTGCCCGGAGGCGGTGCCCACGGCGGTGGTGGCTGGCGACATCTGCCTGGATCGGCTGGTGGCGAGCCGGCGGTTCCGGGCCGACTATCGCCGGGCGCTGGGGGTGGGGGCGGACGAGTGCCTGGTGACGATCAGCTCGACCTGGGGCACGCAGTCCCTGTTCGGGCAGCATCTTGAGCTGTACCAACGGCTTTCGGCCATGGGGTGCCGGGTGGCGGCGGTGTTGCACCCGACCATCGCGGCGGCGCACGGGCGTGGCACGGTGCTGGGGTGGCTCGGGGACAGCATCCGCGCCGGGCTGATGGTGATTCCGCCGGAACGGGGCTGGCAGGCGGCGGTGATCGCCGGCGATCTCGTGGTCGGCGACCACGGCTCGTGCACGATGTACGCGGCGGCGAGCGGCACGCCGACGATCATCGCGACGGATCCGCCGGCGCTGTGGCCGGGAAGCCTCGGGGATGTGTTGGTGCACAACGCACCTCGGCTGGATCACGACCGAGAGCTGTGGCCGCAGCTGGCCAAGGCTATGGCGACACACCGGGGACCGGACGGCGAGCTGGCGGCGGCGATCAGCGCCCGGCCGGGACAGGCGGCGGCGATCCTGCGGTCCACAATGTACGGACTACTCGGCCTGCCCGAGCCGGCCCGTGCCCTGCCGGCGAACCCGGTGCCCCTGCCGTGAACGGCGCCGAAGTCGGTCTCGTGACGACAGCCGGCATGGATCTTGTGGTGGCATGGGCGGATGACGAACGCTGGCGCGAGGTTGCCGATGTGGTGGTTCACCGAGAGCCCTCGGCGCAACCGTTGGGCGTGGCGGAGCGGACGTTCGAGCGGTTGCCAGGGTGTTGTGTGGTCGCAGTGCCGATGGCAGGGGGCGGCTGGCTGGTAGCGACGAGAGCGGCTTATCGGGCGCTGGTGAGCTTTGAGCGGACTTCGGCGGCTTTGGGGTCGCCGACCTGGTCGTAGAGGGTGATGGCTTCGGAGTAGGACCGGCGCGCGGAGGGGAGGTCGTCGGTGCGGACGAAGAGGTCGCCGAGCGCGGTGAGGATTTCGGCCTGGTAGTAGGCGGAACCCAGCTCCCGCATGAGGGTGAGGGCCTGAGTCAGGGGAGCGGAGGCGGACCGGGGATCGCTGGAGTCGAGGGCGGCGAGGCCGAGGAACATCAAGGTGCGGGAGTGCTGGGTGCGGTCGGGCAGGGACTCGAAAATGGCGGCAGCGGCACGGAATTCGAGGACGGCCTCGTCGTGGCGGCCGAGGGTGGCGAGGACCTGCCCGATTCGGCGACGACACAGGGCGACGCCGCGGAGTTCGCCGACGGACTGCTGGATGTCCCGAGCCCGCGCGAAGTGGTCGATGGCCTCGGCAAACCGGCCGAGGCTGCGAGCGCTCCGGCCGAGTGCCGAATACGCGGTGGCGATGGTGCGCTGGTCGGACAGGATCTCGGCCAGGCGCAAGGCTTCTGTGTTCTGCTCGATCGCGGCATGGTGGTCGCCGAGCTTGGCGTGCGCGTACCCGAGCTGCGAGCGAAGTCTGGCCTCGGCGAGAGAGTCGGCCAGGCGTTGGGCGGCAAGCACGCCCTCGCCGAAGACGTCGATGACGGACTGGTAGTTCCTGGTGTGCAGGAAGATTCCCCAGAAGGCCTCGCTGTACTGCCAGACGAGGTCGTCCCAGGCATTGGCGACGGCGGCGGAGAAGACGGCGCGGAGGGTGGCGCGGTGGGCGGTGAGCCAGGCGAGGGCCTCGATGTCGTTGCGGAACAAGGAAAGTGGACGGGAGTAGCGCGGTCCGGTGCGGCGGCGGAAGGGGTGCAGGGCGAGGTCGGCCGAGACGAGGGCGTCCAGGTACCACTCGGCGAGGCGGCGCAGGGCATCGGTGCGTTCGGGGTCGGTGAGCTGGTCCCGGGCATGCAGGCGAAGCAGGTCGTGGTAGGCGAAGGTGCGGTCGTCGACCTCGCGCAGGAGGTTGGCGTCGATGAGGTTGTCCAGCAACGCCTCGGTCTTCCCCGCCGGCAGGCCGGCGCAGGCAGCGGCGGCGGAGATGTCGAAGTCGCCGGCGGGGTGCACGGAACAGAGCCGGTAGAGCCGGGCCGCGGCGGCGGGAAGTTCCTGGTACGACAGGTCGAACAGGATCCGCACGGAAGGCTCCCCCTCCAGGGTCAGGGCGGCGAGGCGCTGTTCCCGCAGGGTCGACGCCTCCCGGGCCAGCGGTCGGCGAGGACGGGTGGACAGGCGGGCGCCGACCAGGGACAGCGCGATCGGCAGGCCGCCGCACAGCCGGGCCAGTTCCCGGGTGGCACGGGGATCGGCGGCGGGGCGATCGTCGTCGACGACCTTGGCCAGCAGCTCGACGGAGGCGTCCACGTCCAGCGGGCCGACCTCGACGAACCGCGCCCCGTCCAGCCCGAGCCCGGCCAGCCGCAGCCGGCTGGTGACGACGGCGAGGCTGGATCCGCCGGGCAGCAGCGGCCGCACCTGGGCGGCGGACAGGGCGTTGTCGATGAGCACGACGAGGGACCGGCTCGCCACGAGTGAACGGTACAAACCGGTTCGGGCGGCGAGTTCCACGGGCACACGGTCGGGCCGGGTCCCGAGCGCGACCAGGAACCACTCCAGGGCGTCCGACGGGCTGACCGGGTCGTCGGCGGAGAAGGCCTGGAGGTCGACGAACAGGCTCCCGTCCGGGAAATCCCCGGCGACGTCGTGCAGCCAGCGCAGGGCGAGCGCGGTCTTGCCGACGCCGCCGACCCCGTGCAGCACGACAACCGGCGGCCCACCGGGCCGAGAACGGCCCAACTGTTCGAGTTCCCGCTGCCGGCTGGTGAAACGGCGCGGCGCGGGCGGCAGCTGGGCCGGCGCCACCGGCGCGGGGCCGGCGTCGAACACCTGCACTATTTGCCGCACATCACGAGCCTGGACGACACTTCCGTGAGCCGAGCCGGTGAAAGCGTTGCTGTGGCCGGCATCCCGCATGAGGTTCCCCGTCCCCGAGTCGGATTCTCCAGTACAGCCGATGGGGGACGGTCTGGGAACCTCGGCTCACCCGCATGGTGCCCGCCGGTGAAACGGGCTTGCGCTGGAGCGCACTCCAGGTGATGGGATGAGATCCATGACGAGGAACGGGCGACTGGCGCTGGTGACGGGCGCCAACAAGGGAATCGGTCGGGAAATCGCCCGCGGGCTGGGGCAGCTGGGGTTCACGGTGCTGGCGTCGGCCCGGGACCTGCGCCGCGGGGCGCAGACGGTGGCGGAGCTGGCCGACGACGGCCTGGACGTGCGGTTCCTACAGCTGGACGTGACCGAGGAGGCGTCGGTCGACGCGGCCGCGGAGCGGGTGGCGGCCGACTTCGGCTGCCTGGACGTGCTGGTGAACAACGCGGCG
The DNA here is from genome assembly GCF_044547355.1 of Kutzneria sp. NPDC052558. NCBI lineage: Bacteria > Bacillati > Actinomycetota > Actinomycetes > Pseudonocardiales > Pseudonocardiaceae > Kutzneria > Kutzneria sp. NPDC052558. The sequence goes on along the minus strand of NZ_JBIUAG010000004.1, from coordinate 258,325 downwards.
ATCGCCGACGACCTCCAGACACCGCCGAGCATGACGGTGCTGGACGACATGCGCCGGGTCTACGAGACCAACGTGTTCGGCGTGGTGGCGATGACCAACGCCATGCTGCCGCTGCTGCGCAAGTCCGACGCGGCCCGCGTCGTGAACGTGTCGAGCCGGCTGGGGTCGGTCTCCCACCTGGCCGCGCCGGACAGCCCGCTGGGCCTGCACATGGCTTACGCCAGCTCGAAATCGGCACTGAACGCAATCACCGTGCACTACGCGCGGGAGCTGGCCGACACCCAGATCAAGGTGAACGCCTGCACACCGGGCTATGTCGCCACCGATCTGAACGGGAACCGGGGCGTGCGCACGCCGGCCCAGGGCGCGAAGATCGCCATCGAGCTGGCCGTGCTGGCCTCGGACGGCCCGACCGGCGGCTTCTTCGACGAGAACGGCCCGGTCAACTGGTAGGCAAAACATCCTTGCGTGCCAACCGATCCCCGCACGAGGAGCAGTCCAGCGCGGCCACGAAGTCGGCCCCGCAGGGCGCGTGGCGGTACACCAGTGCCGGCCCGTCGGCGGCCCGGTACCAGCGCTGGGCCCAGCCGACCAGGCACATCACGACCGGGAAGAAGGCCACGCCCTTGGCGGTGAGCCGGTAGTCGTCGGTGAGCACGCCGAGGGTGTGCAGTGTCCGCAGCCGGTCGGCGACCATGGTGGGCGAGGAGTTGAGGCACCGCTGGAAGTCACTGAACCGGTGCACGCCCTGGAAGGCCGCGCCGACCAGGGCGGCCGACCAGCGATTGCCGATGAGGGCGTTGGTTTCGGGGAAGAAGCCGGCTTCGGCCCCGGCGGATCGCCGCCGGGTGGCCGCGGCCGGCACGCATCGTTCCCACGAGCCGCTGGGGCCGAAGCCGCCCTCCAGCGAGCGGTCGTTCGCCAACACCGGCGTGTCGCAGGCGGAACAGACCAGCACGGGGTCGAAAGGCTTGCCGCACAAGCGATGCACGCGGCCGGGCAGGCGCTCCACGTGGCTGGACACCCAGCGGTCCTCCCAGGCCCAGATGCTGAGCAGGATCGCCCACACGTCCGCGCCGCGCTCGGTGAGCCGATAACCGTTGCCGCGCACGAAAAGGCCGGCCTCGGTGAGCCGGTTCAGGCGGGCGGTGAGCACCGCGTTGGAGATGGGCAGCCGGGCCCGCCAGTCCACGAACCGGCTCGCGCCGAGCAGCGCCTCCCGCAGGATGAGCAGGGACCACTCGTCGCCGAGCAGCCCCAGGGTAACGCCGATGGCGTTACCCTGGCCGGCCGGGAGCTCGGTGGCCTCAAGCACGCCAGCCTGGCAACGACGAACCGGGGGCCCAGGTGGAGTGGGTGCCGCTGGAAACCCGTTCCGGCAACCGAACCCGGGCGACGGGGCCGTCGGACACCCGCTGAGCGTCGAAGACCAGGCACTCGGAGCGGTCGTTGACCATGTCGGTGGTGAGGGTGACGAGGTAGCCGTCGTCCTCCCCGGTGGAGCCGACGCGGGGGGCGACAGCGGTCTCGCTGCCGTAGACGCCGTCGCCGAAGGAGTAGCGCTCCTCGCCGCCGGTCACGAGGTCGTGCTTGACCAGGCCGTCGAACAGGAACCAGCCGGGCTTGCCGGTGGCGGCGTAGGCGTAGCGGTAGGGCCGGCCGCCGACCCCGGAGTTGATCATGCCGAACTCGGTGATCGAGTCGGTGAGCTGCTCCTCCTTGCACTGCCCGGTGGCCAGGTTGAGCCGCCAGCGGTGCAGGCGGGTCTGCAGCCGATCCAGGGCCAGGAAGCGGAAGATTCCCCGAAGACCTGCTTGCAGGGTCGAGTGTTGATACTGCACAGAGCCGGGTTGACCGTTGTCGGCGGGCATCGGGTCGTGCTGGAAGAAGCCGTCGAGGACGATCTCGTCGCCCTCCTCGTACGCGTTGACCCAGTGCAGCACGTACGTGGGCTCGGCATCGAACCACAACACCTCGTCGCTGCCGCCGCGCCGGGGCAGAACTCCCAGCCGCAGCGGCATGTCCCGGTGGAAGCGCGGCACGTGCACGCCCTTCGCCATCAGGCCGGCGTCCCAGAACATGGGGCAGTCGTTGACAATCGCGTAGTTCTCGGTGAACGCCATGTCGTGCGGCAGGCGCGGCCCGGGCAGCGGCACGTCGACGTAGTGCACCAGGGAGTCGTTGGCGTCCACCACGCCGTAGTGCAGATAGGGCTCGGAAGTGCTGTAGTTGAAGAACAGCAGCTCGCCGGTGTGGTCGTCCACCTTGGTGTGGGCCGAAACCCCGCACTCGGGCGTCCACGGGGACTTGCCGAGAGTCTCCAGCGACAACGGGTCGAGCCGGTACAGATCTCCACATTGGTAGAAGCTGCTCAGCGCGACTCCGTTGTGCACCACGATGTCCGTGCTGGACGAGTCCTTCATCCGGCCCCGCGCGCCCCAACCGTCCCGTGTGGACTGACTGGCCCGCTCGGCGATGCCGGCCCACAGCGGCTCGCCCGCCTCGGCCTCGGCCAGGAAGCCGTCGGTGCGGACGAAACGGTTGCGGTAGAAGGCCTTGCCGTCGCGAAAGCCGACCATGTGGATCATGGCGTCGCCGTCGAACGGGTGGTAGCGCTCGATCGCCGGATGCACCGGGTTCTCGGTGTTGCGCAGGTACAGGCCGTCCAGATCGGTCGGCAGCTCGCCGACGACCTCCAGGTCCTCGGCCCGCCACTCGGTGTGCTGCGGCCGCCACGGCCCGATCCGGTAGGGATGGTCGTCGTCCGCCGGCAGCGTCGACAGCACCCGTCCGACGATCTCAACGTCCATCCCGGCTCCCCACCACAAAAGTCACTGTTGTCGTCGTGCTGCCGCCGATGTTGAGCGTGCCGACCCGGCGCGCGCCCTCGATCTGGCATTCGCCGGCCCGGCCGGTCACCTGGAGGCTGGCGTCCAGCAGCATCCGCACGCCGGTCGCGCCGACCGGGTGCCCGCCGCCGATCAGGCCGCCGCTCGCGTTGACCGGAACGCGCCCGCCGCGCTCCAGCTCCCCGTTCTCGACGGCCTTCCAGCTCTCCCCCGGCCCGGTCAGGCCGAAATGGTCGATCGCCGCGTATTCCGACATGGCGAAGCAGTCGTGGGTCTCGATTCCGTCCACGGAATCGACGCCGGCCCGGCCAAAGGCGTCGAGAATCGCCTGCCGGACGTGCGGCAGCACATACGGCTCGTTCCGGCTGCGATCCAGCTTGGCCCGCAGCGGCAGGCCCACGGTCCGGTGCCCCCAGCCCTCGATCCGGGCCGTGCCCGGCGAACCGGCCCGCGGGTGGCGGTCGGAGACCAGCACCACGCCGGCGCCGCCGTCGGTGACCTGGCTGCACTGCTGGCGGCGCACGCGGCCCTCGACGCGCGGGTTGGCGGTGTCGTCGCCGGTGAAGCTCGACGGCCCGAACTCCCAGGCCCGGGTCTGGGCCTTCGGGTTGGCCCGGGCGTTGCGGAAGTTCAGCTCGGCGATGGCGTTGAGGTGGGCGTCGTCGATGCCGTAGCGGCGGTCGTACTCCTCGGTGAGCAGGCTGAACATGTGCGGCCACATGTACTTGGCCTGCTGCCCCTCGTGCCCGACCCACGCCGCCGCGCCGAGGTACTGCGCGCTCAGGTCGCCGGGCACGGTCTTCTCCAGCTCGACGCCGAGCACAAGCGCGCAGTCGTAGCGCCCGGACTCCAGGTCGGCCATCGCGGCCAGGATGGCCACGCCGCCGGAGGCGCAGGCGGCCTCGTGCCGGGTGGCCGGCACGCCCCACAGCCGCTCGTCCACGGTCGCCGGCATGCCGCCGAGCTGCCCCTGCCCGGTGAACAGCTGGCCGAAGGCGTTGCCGACGTGGATCACGCCGATGCGCGCCGGGTCCATCCGGGCGTCCACCAGGGTCTCCCGGACCACCTCCGCGACCAGGTCGGACACCTCGAGCCCGGCCCGCGGCCAGTTCAGCGCGAAGTCGGTCTGGTAGCCGCCGAGCACCCACACCATGCCGCCGATGCTACAACTAACAGAGTGACCGGGGTTACCCCCGAACCGGTGGCGCGAACCGGATGACCGAGACCGAGGCGCCGCGGGGCGTGTGCCACCAGCGGCGCAGGGCCACGGCGGCCACCGCCACGAGGGCGGCGAGCACCAACACCACGGCCGCCAGCGCGGAGCGGCCGTTGAGCTGGAGCTCGCCGAGACTGTCCAGGACGAAGCCGGTGTAGGTGCCCCAGCTGACGAAGGCCGTGCCGAGGGCGGCCGGCAGCGTCGTGGCCAGCGACACGGCGAAGGTGACCACCGTCAGCGCCACCAGCACGGCGACCGGGTGGGCGAACGCGCCGACCGCGGCCGAGCCCAGGGCGACCGTGATCGCGGCGAGGAAGCCGAGCGGGAAGCCGAACCCGCCGGCCAGCAGGTGCTTGTCCATAGCCTCCAGTGCAGTCCACGCGGAGCCGGTCCGCGCCGTCCGTTGACACCGTCATGATGCGGTCGACCTGGGCTTTGACGGGTTCCTGACACACGCGCAGCACACATCCGTAGGCTGTACGGGTGACAAAGCATGGGGAGTACGACCCGCAGCAGAGTGGGCGGCACGCCGCGGCCGAGGGGGCCGAGCGGCATCCGCTGATCGATTTGGACCGGGATCCCACGCCCGGCAAGGCCGACCACGCCCGCCCAGGCGAGGACGACGAGTAACAAGACGCTTGGAAGGGGGCTTTCCTCCACTCCGAGTGAAGGAAAGCCCCCTTCCAAGCAAGTTCGGTGAGGTCAGGAGCGGGCGGCGAGCCGGGCTCGCCGGCCGTCCACGGCGACCACGTCGCCGTCGACCAACTGACGGCCGCGCCGGTTCTCGGCGCGGCCGTTCACCGTCACCACCCCGTCCTCCAGCAGCTCACGGGCGTGCGTGCCGTCCTCGGCGAGGTCGGCGAGCTTGAGGAACTGGCCGAGCCGGATCGAGTCGTCGGCGATCTCCACGGTCCGGATGGGTGACGTGCTCATGCCGACATGATCGCGCACCGGCCGGCCGGGCTAGGCTCGGGACGTGGCACAGGAGCATGTGGTCCTCCTGGACGAGGACGGTTACAACGTCGGCACGACGGCCAAGGCGACGGTCCACCACGCCGAGACCCCGCTGCACCTGGCGTTCTCCTCGTATCTGGTGAACGACGACGGCCAGGTTCTGCTCACTCGGCGTGCCCTGTCGAAGGCCACCTTCCCGGGCGTGTGGACCAACAGCTGCTGCGGCCATCCGGCCGAGGGCGAGTCGATGGCCGACGCCGTGCGCCGGCGGGCCAAGGACGAGTTGGGCCTGGACGTGGCCCAGGTGGAGCTGATCCTGCCCCGGTTCCGGTACGTGGCCGAGCAGGACGGCGTCGTCGAGAACGAGATGTGCCCGGTGTTCCGGGCGCGGGCCTACGGCGAGGTGGCCCGGGACCCGGCCGAGGTCGAGGACGCCCGCTGGGTGTCGTGGCCGGAGCTGCTGGGCATGATCGACGACCCTCGGCTGTCCACGTGGTGCCGGCTCCAGCTGGAGCAGCTGCGTGAGCTGGGCGAACACCCGGCCGACTGGCCGCTCGGCGACCCGGACCAGCTGCCGCCGGCCGCTACGCCCTGACCGGCGTCCGCAGCCTGGCCATCGCCGCCGCCCCGAGCAGCGGGCCGACGGCCAGCAGCGGCACGGCCAACCGCCAGCCGACCAGGTCGGCCAGCGCCGGCAGGGCCTGGATGGTGAGCACGCTGACCAGGAAGCCGATGGCGGTCTGGGCGGTCAGGGCCGTGCCGACGTACTCCTGGTCGGCGACCTCGGTCAGCGCCGCCGAGAACTGGGCCGAATCGGCGACGGCCGTCGCGCCCCACGCCGCCAGCACCACCAGGAACAGCACGGGATTGTCGAACACCAGCACCGAGGCCAGGCCACAGCCGGCGCTGAGCAGCATCGCGACCATGGCCACGTGGGCACGGCCACGGCGGTCGGCCCACTGGCCGGCGACGAGGCAGCCGACCAGCCCGTAGAGTCCGGCGACGACAAACGCCGCCACGCCGATGCCGAGGCGGCCGTGCACCGCGTTGCTGGCGGCGAGATAGGCCGGCAGCCACGACCACAGGGCGTACAGCTCCCACATGTGGCCGAAGTAGCCGAGGTTGACCAGCCGCTGCCGGGGATCGCGGAACATCCGCAGCACGTAACGGGGATCGGGAACCCGAGCCGGCCTCATCGCCGGGCCCGGTCGCACCAGCAGCAGGGAAACGGCCGCGCCGACCAGGGCCAGTCCGCTGGCCGCCAGCAGGACTCCACGCCACGGCAGCGTGGTCAGGCCGTTGATCAGCTGCGGCGCCGCCGAGCCGACCGCCAGCGCCCCGACCAGCAGCCCCAGCGCCGAGCCGCGGGCGTTCGGGAACCACGACACGACGATCTTCATACCCGGCGGGTAGACGCCGGCCATGCTCACGCCGGTCAGCAGCCGCAGGGCCAGCACCGTGCCGGCGTCGTGGGCCAGCAGCGCCAGGGCGGTTGTCGCCGCCACCCCGAACAGGGCGCTGAGCGTGATCAGCACGTTCGGGCGGATCCGATCGGCCAGGTTGGCCAGGGCCGAGCCGACCGCGCCCAGCGCGAAGCCGATCTGCACGGTCGCCGTCAGCCAACCCGCCTGGGCCCCCGACAGCGCGAACTCCGTGCGCAGGGCCGGGGCGACCGCCGAGGCGGAGAACCACAACGCCAACACCAGGACCTGGACCAGGGCCACCAGCCCCAACTGCCACCGATGCCCCATTCGGAGGAGGCTAGTGGGCCACACGCCGCCGCCACGATCGGCCACCCGAGTGACGGCCCCTTCCACCGGGAAGGCCCTGGCGCAGTGCCTGGCGAGAGGATCGGAGCGTTGAATCTTGGCCAGGTGTGGGGGTGGGTCAGGTGCCGGGGGCCTGGAACATCACCGGGGCGACGGCGGGGGCGGTGCGGGGCTTGTCGGCCGGCGGCGTGTAGGTCAGCTGCTGGGCCGGCTCGGTTTCCGGCTTCTTGGCGGTGAAGGCGGGACTGGTCGGGGCCGGCTTCTTCTCGGCGACAGGGGCCTCTGCGGCCGGGGCCTCGACGACAGGGGCCTCGGCGACCGGCTTCTCCGGAGTCGGGGTCGCCTTCGCCTCGGCGGGCTTCTTCGCGGCGACGGTCTTCTCCGCGGCCGCCTGCTCGACGGCAGCCGTCTCCACAACCGGCTTCTCCACAGCGGGCTTTTCCACCGCCGACTTCTCCGCCGCCGACTTCCCAGCCGCCGACTTCTCCGTGGGCGACTTCTCCGCGGCGGCCTTGGGCGCGGGCTTGTCGGCGGAGGCGTCGAGCACGGCCCGGGCCTGGTCGATCCACATCGTCCACATGACCTCGTCACGGGCGCCCCGGACCTCGGCGCGCAACGCGGACAGCGCGCCGCGGACCTGGGCGGCGAGCACCGAATTGGCGCGCACGTGGGCCCAGATCTGCTTGGCATCCGCGTCCCGGCGCTTGACCACCTGGCGGACCTTGTCCTGCAACACCGTCCTCGGCAGGCTCTGCCACTGCTCGACGACGGAGGCGGGAGTCGGGGGCATACGACAGCCATCCTTACAAGCTCGTGAAAACCAAGTTCGGGCTGGACAAATGGCAGCGCCCGGCCCTGTCGCGATTCTAGCCGCCGTTCGCGGAGCGTGACGCCACGCTGGGCCGAATCGGTGAGTAACTTGCACTAAGACTACCCTGTGGGCAAATTATCAACCCCATGAGGCTGACCCAGCTGTCCGCGCTCACCTCGTTACTGGTCGTCGCGACGCTGACGACTCCGGTGTCCGCCATCGCGGAAACCCCTCCGCCACCGGTGCAGGTCGACAGCACGTCCAAGCCGATCGGCCCCGGCACGACGCTGTCCACCTTCAGCCGCGTCGATCCCAACGGCTGGCTTCGCGGCGACGTCCTCACCGCGGACCTGAGCGATCCACGGCTGACGGTCGGCCTGCTGACGCCGCCGGTGGTCGGCCAGGTTCGGACGGTCACCGACATGGCCACCCGCCAGCACGCCTTCGCCGGCGTGAACGGCGACTTCTTCGACATCAACAACACCGGCGCGCCGCGCGGCATCGAAGTGTCGAACGGGCAGATCATCAAGGGCCCGTGGACGGATCCGCAGCCGTGGCGGCCCTCGGTCGGCGTGGACACCAACCGCCTTGGCAAGATCGTCAACGCCTTCCTGGACGGCAGTGTCACCCTGCCGGCCGGCAAGTTCCCACTGGACGGCCTGAACCAGGAACAGGCCCCGCCCACTGGTCTCGCGGTGTTCACGCCGGCGTGGGGCAGCGCATCCCGGGCGTTCTACAACGTGACCAAGGTTCACGAGCTGACCGTGGTGAACGGTGTCGTGACGGCGCACGCCACCGGTTCCGGCTCGGGGCCGATCCCGGCCGACGGCTTCGTGCTGGCCGGCACCGGAACCGACGCGGATCTGCTTGCGGCGGCCCACATCGGCGATCCGGTCGCGGTGACGTACGCGCCACGGACCGAGCCGGCCGACGACTGGCAGGCCCTGCTGGGCATCCGAGACGTCCTTGTCCGCGACGGCAAGGTGCAGACCCTCGACGACACGGCGCTCAATCCGGAGACGGCGGTCGGCTTCTCCCGGGACGGCACGACGATGCAGCTGGTCGTCATCGACGGCCGCTCCACCGCCAGCCGGGGCGTCACCGAGCAGCAGCTGGCGGTGATCATGCAGCAGCGCGGGGCCTACAACGCGGTGGTCATCGACGGCGGCGGCTCCAGCAGCCTGGTCAGCCGCGACCCCGGCACACCGAACGTGTGGCAGCGCAACGTGCCGTCGGACGGCGTGGAACGCGAGGTGGGCAACGGCATCGGCCTGTTCGCCGCGCCCGGCAGCGGCCGGCTGACCGGCATCGACCTGGACACCGGCGACAAAGTCTTCACGGGTTTGCACCGGCAGCTCAAGGCCACCGGCTACGACGAGCAGTACGGGCCGGCCGATCTCGGCACACCGCACTGGATCGGGGCCGACCGCGACGGCCTGGTCACCGGCGGTCAGCCCGGCGCCCGAACCGTCGCCGTGACCTCACGGGACGTCGTGCGCAGCGGCACGATCCAGGTGCTACCCAAGCTGTCCCGGATCACCGCCACGCCCGGCACGGTGTCGCTGCTGGCCGGGCAGACCGGTCTCGTGCAGGTCACCGGCTACGACGCGATCGGCGACTCCGCGGCCATCGATCCCGTCGACGTCAAGCTGGACTACGACCGCTCGCTGGTCGACATCGCCCCCGACCCGGACGGAAACCTGGCCCTGACGCCGAAGGCGGCCCAAGGCACGGGGATCGTCACCGTGCACGTCGGCGACCGGGCGACGCGGTTCGGCGTGAGCATCGGCCTCACCCCGCAGCCGGTGACCGGTTTCGACGACGTGACCGGCTGGAAGTTCAGCTCCGCCCGCGGATCCGGCTCCCTGTCGGCAGCTCCGGGCCAGACCGGCAACGCGTTGCGGCTGAACTTCGACTTCACGCAGTCGATCGACACCCGGACCGCGGTGGCCGCCGCGCCGACGCCGATCGCCACCACCGGGGCGGTCCGGCGGCTGGACGTGTCGGTCAACGGCGACGGCCAGGGCGAGTGGCTGGCCGCGCTGATCACCGACGCCACCGGCCAGAACAGCTCGGTCTACGGCGACCACGTGACCTGGAACGGTTGGCAGCGAACGAGTTTCACCGTGCCGACCACGGTGAAGTACCCGATCGTCGTGCGCGGGGTGGAGGCGATCGAGGCCACCAGGGCCCGCTACAGCGGCCAGCTGGACTTCGACGATCTCACCGCCGGGGCGGCGCTGCCGGTCACCGTGCCACCCGATCCCCCGGTCATCGACCCGCTCGTCCGGGAACAGTCCACTTCGGACGGTGGCGTGGCCGTGCTGTCGGGTGTGACCGACCGGGCGCTGGCCGAGGTGGTCGCCTCGCACCCGGAGTTCCTGGTGGTCGACGGCATCGTCCCGGCCGACAAGGCCAAGGTCGACGCGGCCGTGCGGGGCCGGTTCCCGGTCTACTACTCCCCCGGCCCGGGCTGGGGACCCGAGTGGACGAGCACGTTCGGGTCGGATCACCGGACTTTCGTGCGTGACGGCGTCCGCTATGTGCTGCTGAACTCGGCCACCGGCGCGTTGCGCACCTCGGACTACGGACAGCTCGCCGATCTGCGGGGCCAGCTGACCGGCCGGGTGGTGGTGATCACGTACGGGCTGACCGATCCGAACGAACGGCGAATGGTGGACGAATGGTTGCCGCACAACGCCCAGGTGATCGACGCCACCGGACCGACCCGGGTGGAACGGGACGAGGGCGTGCCGTGGATCCATGTGCCGCCGGCCACCACCGGCTGGACGACCGTGACGGCGCAGGTGGAGTTCCGGCCGGTGCTGGACGGGATCTCGATCACAGTGGGCCCGGACACGATCACCGCCACCAGCACCGCGGGACTGCCGCTGCGCTACCCGATGAGCGTGATCTGGAGCGGCGGTCGCGGCGTTCGCGTCGGGGACACGACGTGCCGCCGGGATGACGTGCTGGCCTTCGACCCCGGCACCGGCGCCTACAAGCGATGCCGGCCCGGCCCGGCGTCGTTGACCATCACGGCCAACGACGCCAGCCGGAGCGTCAGGCTGTGACCGGTTCCTCGACCGCTTCGCGCTTGCGCACGAACAGCGAGACGATCACGCCGACGACACCCAGGCCGCCGGCGACGAGGAACGCCGCCCGCAGGCCGTCGATGTCCGGCCCGGCGGTCGCGCTGACCGAGGCCACCGTCGCGACCGTGACGAACAGGGTCGTGCCCAGCGCGCCCATGACCTGCTGCAACGAGGACATGATCGCGCTGCCGTGCGAGTACAGCTGCTCGGGCAGGTCGTTGAGCCCGTCGGTGAACAGCGGCGTCATCATCAGGCCAAGGCCGGCCATCAGCAGCACGTGGATGCCGATCACCTCCGCCAGCGGCGATGCCGGGCCCAGCGTGGCGAACAGCCCCAGCGCGGCCGCCATCGCGATCGCGCCCGGGATCACCAGCGGCCGCGCGCCGACCTTGTCGAACAGCGCGCCCACCGGCCGGCCGAGCAGGCCCAGCACCAGGCCGCCGGGCAGCACCGCGAGCCCGGTGACGAACGTGCTCTGGTGCAGCACCGACTGCAGGTACAGCGGCAGCATGATCGTCGCCGCGCCGATCAGGCACATGAACAGCACGCTGGTCAGCACCACGGAGACGGTGAACTTGCGGTGCGCGAACGGCCGCAGGTCCAGCAGCGCCCGGTCCTCGCGCTGCAACCGCAGCTGCCGCCACACGAACAGCACCAGCGAGATCGCGCCGACCGCGACCGACGCCCACGGCGGCACCGGCTGGCTGGCCGGGTCACCGCTGCCGGACAGGCCGAACAGCACGCCGCCGAAGCCCAGCGCCGACAGGATCACCGAGGGCACGTCCAGCGGCACCGACCGGGTCTCGCTGTCCAGGCGCAGCAGGATCGCGCCGACGATCAGCGCCGCCACCGACAGCGGCAGCACGACGCCGAACATCCAGCGCCAACCCAGTGAGGACAGCACCGCGCCGCCGATCGTCGGGCCGATGGCCGGGGCCACCGCGATCACGATGGTGATGGTGCCCATGGTCGCGCCGCGGCGCTCCACCGGCACCAGCCGCATCACCGTGGTCATCAGCAGCGGCAGCATCACCGCTGTGCCGCAGGCCTGCACGATCCGGCCGGCCAACAGCATCGGGAAGCCGGTGGCCACCGCGCACAGCAGCGTGCCCAGGCTGAACGCGGTCAGCGAGGCCAGGAACACCTGGCGCGGGGTCAGCCGCTCCAGCATGAAGCCGGTGGTCGGGATGACCACCGCCATGGTCAGCAGGAAGCCGCTGGTCAGCCACTGCACCGTGGTGGTGCTGATGTCGAGGTCGATGGTGAGGTCCCGCAGCGCGACGCTGAGGATGGTCTCGTTGAGGATCATCACGAACGCCGACAGCACGAGAATGCCGATCAGCAGCCATGGCGCGGCCGGCGCTCGGCTCTCGGCGGCGCGCGCGGACGGCATGGTGTGTGTCATTGGTGGGGTCCCCCCGTCGGCGGCGTCCGCTCTCGATGGCAGCGGCGGACGCCGGCAGCGGTCACAACAAAAAGGCGTGAGGCCACCATCATGTCACGTCAGACGCCTTGCGCCGCCCGAATATTCCGGTAGTACACAGTGTTAACGTGCCCTCACGCAGCGCGCCCGCTTAAACGTCATGAAGGGCCCCATCCTGACGTTGAACGTCAGGATGGGGCCCTTCATGACACAAAAAGCGGGACTACTTCTGGGCGAAGTCCTGGCGGCTGACCATGTTGGAGATCTGGCCGGCGTCCAGGGCGCGGGGCTCGGCCACGTGCACCATGGACACGACCTCGCGGCCGAGCAGGCCGCTGCCGATCCAGCCGAACAGGATGCGGACCTTGCGGTTGAAGGTCGGCATCTTGGCCACGTGGTACGCGCGGTGCGCGGCCCAGGCGGTCCAGCCCTTGCCCTTGGTGTTGTAGACGTCGGCCACGCCCTTGTGCAGGCCCAGGCTGGCCACGGCGCCGACGTTCTTGTGGAAGTAGTCGACGACCTTCTTGTCCCGCAAGGAAGCCAGGATGTTGTCGGCCAGCACCTTGGCCTGGCGCACCGCGTGCTGGGCGTTGGGCGGGCAGGTGGCCTCGGGGTCGGTGTCGCGCTTGGACAGGTCCGGCACGGCGGCGCAGTCGCCGGCCGCCCAGATCACGCCCTCGTGGCCCTGCACCTGCATGGCGGCGTTGGCGATCACGCGCTTGCGCTGGTCGAGCGGCAGGCCGGCCTCGGCCAGGACCGGGTTGGCGGTGACGCCGGCGGTCCAGATGATCGTGTCGCTGTCGTACTCGGTGCCGTCGGACAGCTGCACGTGGCCGTTGGTCACGCTCTGCGCGAAGGTCTTGAGGTACACCTCGATGCCGCGGGCCCGCAGCTTGTCCACGGTGTACTCGCCCAGGCTCTCGCGGACCTCGGGCAGGATGCGCGGCGCGGCCTCGACCAGCACCCAGCGCATGTCGTTGGGCTCGATGGTCGTGTAGTACTTCAGCGCCGAGCGGGCCATGTCCTCCAGCTCGCCCAGGGCCTCCACGCCGGCGAAGCCGCCGCCGATGACGGTGAAGGTGAGCAGCTTGCGGCGGGTGGCGGCATCGCTGGTGCTGGCGGCCAGGTCGAGCCGCGACAGCACGTGGTTGCGCAGGTAGACGGCCTCGCCGATGGTCTTGAGGCCGATGCCGTGCTCGGCCAGGCCCGGGATGGGCAGCAGGCGGGTGACCGCGCCCAGGGCCACGACCAGGGTGTCGTACTCGATCTCGTCGGTGGCGCCGCTGTCGGTCCGGACGGTGACGACCTTGCGGTCGGGGTCGACGGCGGTGACGCGGGCGGTGCGCACGTGGCAGCGGTCCAGGGTGCGGCGCAGCGGCACGGTGACGTGGCGCGGCTCGATGGAGCCGGCGGCCGCCTCCGGGAGGAACGGCTGGTACGTCATGTGCGGCTGCGGGTCGATCACCGTCACGGACGCCTCGTTGGAACGCAGCTTCTTCTGCAAGCGCAGCGCGGTGTAGAGGCCGACGTAGCCTCCACCGAGCACGACGATCCGCGTGGGCTGATTCCTACTGGCCACGGCCAATCCCCTCCGGGTTGGATACACCAATGCACTGAGTGCACCGACGCACTGAGTGTAGAGCTGTATCGTGTCAGCCATGGGCCTTTCTGACAGTGACGTCAGCCACGCACCGGATACGGCGCCACGCAAACGGGTGCACACGAAGGCTCGACTACTCCGCGCGGCGGTCGAGGTCCTTGCGGAGCGTGGCTACCACGCGTCCTCGATCGACGAGATCTGCACCCGCGCCGGCTACACCCGCGGCGCGTTCTACTCCAACTACAGCAGCAAGGACGAGCTGGTGGTGGAGGTGTTCGACCAGTACGCCACCCAGCGCCGGGAGCGGCTGGCGGCGCTGGCGGCCAGCGAGGTGACCCCGGACACCCTGGCCAGGGAGCTGCTGGAGCTCAACGAGCAGGACAGCGCGCTGAGCACGGTGATCCTGGAGTTCCGCATCCACGCGGTGCGCAACCCGGCCCTCGTCACCCGTTTGGATCAACACGACGACGAGGCGTCCTCGGCGTTCGGTGAACTTCTGGCGAAAGTCCTACCGTCGGACTCGACCCTGGCCGCGGTGCCGCCCAAACAGCTCGCGACCTTCCTGCTGGCCCTGCGCGCGGGCACTCTCACGCGCATCCTGCACGGGGGCACCAGCGCCGTTCAGGCCAGCGAGGCGTTTCACACCGTGCTCAGCAAGCTCATCTCGACCACCTGATCGAGACTATGACTTCGACTACCCTCTGTGGAGAAACATCCCCAGGTAGGGCGTAAGATGTGCAGCGGCCCGCGGCTGCTGTCAGCCGGTTCGCGGGTATTGGCCCGTCTGGCACACTGTTTGAGTGGAAACCCACTCGGGGGTACGCCTCACATGATCAAACAGCAGAACACTGCTTGCCCGGCCACCGACGAGTTCCTCGCCGCGGTGGATATCCGTGCTGGTCAGCGAGTATTGCAGGTCGCGGTTGGTGATCGTCTGCTCGATCCGGACGAGGTCACCACCGTCTCCGGCGACGCCGCTTACCTGGGCGACCCCCTGGGCGCCCCGTACGACCGCATCGTGGTCACGGCGGGGGTGGCCGGCATCTCGCCGCACTGGTTGGATCAGCTGGCCCCGGGCGGCGTCATCTACGCCCCGGTGGCCCACGGCGGCATGCACCCGGTGCTCGCCGTCACCAAGCGCGCCGCCGGCCCGCACGCCCGTCCGGTGCTGTGGGGCGACTTCCCGCCCGCCACCGGCCTGCTGCGCCCGGACGCCCTGTTCCACGACCCGCACCGCGTGCTGCGCGGCCCGGCCACCTACCGGGTCCCCGGCGGTCACCTGTCCCTGACCGAGGACAACTACCAGGACCTCTGGTTCTTCCTCGCCGCCCGCGACGCCCGCATCACCCGGGCCGAGCTGGACGACCCGGACTTCGACCCGTCGATGGGCCTGCTGGCCAAGCACGAGCCGGCGCACGGCACCGCCTGGATCCAGACCGACGGCTCCATTGTGGCCGTCGGCGACAGCAACACCGCGCTGGCCGTGGTGAACCTGCTGCTGGCCCAGGCGACCCAGTGGGACAAGACGCTGGACCGGCCGGAGTTCACCCAGTGGCAGTGCGGTTTCCAGCTCGACCAGCTGGTCAGCCATCCACTGTGGCTGCCGCACCGGTGGCAGCTGTCGCCGGGGGCCACCACGCGCGTCAGCCCCGTCGAGCCGCGAGCGGCCCGTCGGTGGCCGTCAGCGACGCGGCCAGCGGTGACGTCGCCGCCCCGACCGCGACCAGCTGCGGCCCCCAGCCGCTGAGCCTCACCTCGACCTCCGTTCCAGCGAGGGCCCGGCGCACGCCGTCCACATAGGGCGGCGCCGCCCGTCCGGCCAGTACTACGTGGTCCAGGTCGAGCAGGTTCACCAGGTCCATCACGGCCACGCCGAGAATGTCGCCGGCCCAGGCGGTCTCGGCGTGGTCGAGCTGCGCGAACCGGGTCAGCACCAGGGATTCCGGCGCCGGCTCGCCCAGCGCCCGCGCCACCACCGCCACGGGACCGCACAGCGCCTCCAGGCATCCGTGCCGTCCGCACACGCAGGGCGGGCCGTCCAGGCTCATGACCATGTGCCCGAACTCGCCGGCGTTGGTGCGGCCGCCGCGGTGGATCTTGCCGTCCAGCACCAGTCCCGCGCCGATGCCGGTGCCGACGTAGATCATCGCGGTGTCCCGCGGCACGTCGGTCGTCCACAGTTCGGCCAGGACGGCCGCGTTGGTGTCCTTGTCGACGATCACCGGCAGGTCCAGTTCGGCCGTCAACATCGGACCCAGCGCGGAGTTTTCCCAGCCGGGCAAGCGATTCGCGTGGTGCAGCACGCCGGTGCGGTGATCGACCGGGCCCGGGCAGCCCACGCCGACGCCGGCCAGCGTCGCCGGGTCCACTGTGGACGCCAGCGCGCGGATCGGCGCGGCCAGCTCGGCGATCGAGCCGACCAGCCCGGGCCGGTGCTCGGCCGCGACCACCCGGCCGGCCAGGTCGACCAGCACCAGCCGTAGCTCGTCGCGGTCGAGATGGACGCCGATGGCGTGCCGGGCCGGCGGCACCAGGCGCAGCAACGTGGTCGGCCGACCGACCGTTTGGGCCGCCTGGCCCGACTCGGCGACCAGCCCGGCGTCGATGAGCCTGGTCACTATCTTGGACACCGCCTGCGTGGTCAGGCCGGTGGAGACCGCCAGGTCGACGCGGCTGACGCCGTCGCGGCGTCGGATCAGGTCGAGCATCACCGAGGCGTTGTGATCACGCAACGCGCCGAGATTCGCTCCAGCTTTTCTTTGCATTTACGCAACAGTGTTGATTAACTCGGGCCATGCACGCAAGCACCGATCTGCGGGTGGGGCTGCTCGGCTACGGCATCGCGGGCGCCGTGTTCCACGCCCCGCTGATCGCGGCCACCCCCGGCCTGCGGCTGTCCGCCGTCGTGACGGCCAACCCCGAACGCCAGGCCCAGGTCGCCGCCGACCATCCCGGCGCCCTCGTGATCGACCACGCCGACCAGCTCTGGAGCGAGGAGCTGGACCTGGTGGTCGTCGCCACCCCCAACCGGACCCACGTGCCGCTGGCCACCGCGGCCCTGGACGCCGGCTTCCCCGTGGTCGTGGACAAGCCGTTCGCGCCGACCGCCGAGGAGGCCCGCAAGCTCGCCGCCCGGGCCGCCGAGCTGGGCCTGCCGCTGGCCGTGTTCCACAATCGCCGGTGGGACAACGACTTCCTCACCGTGCGGCAGCTCATCGACGCCGGCGAGCTCGGCGCCGTGCACCGCTTCGAGTCCCGGTTCGAGCGCTGGCGGCCCACCCCCAAGTCCGGCTGGCGCGAGCTCGGCGACCCGGCCGAGGCCGGCGGCGCCCTCTACGACCTGGGCTCGCACCTGATCGACCAGGCCCTCCAGCTGTTCGGGCCGGTCCGCTCGGTGTACGCCGAACTGGACCGCCGCCGCGCCGGCGTGCAGGTCGACGACGACTCCTTCGTCGCGCTGACCCACAAGAACGGCGTCCGCTCGCACCTGTGGATGGGGGCGCTGACCGCTCAGCTCGGGCCGCGGATGCGGGTGCTCGGCGACAAGGCCGGGTTCACCAAGCACGGGCTGGACGGGCAGGAGGACGCCCTGCGCGAGGGCGCCCGTCCCGGCGGCCCCGACTGGGGCGTCGAGCCCGCCGAGCTGTCCGGCCGGCTCGGCGTCGACGGCGCCCTGCGCACCGTGACCTCCGTTCCCGGCGCGTATCCCGAGTTCTACGCCCGGATGCGGGACGCCGTGCGCGGCGAGGGGCACGTGCCGGTCACGCCCGAGGAGGCCATCGCCGTGCTGGAGGTCATCGAGCAGGCCCGCTCGGTGGCGTGAGAGTCTGTCGGCTGACTCGTTCGGCGGCAGGAGAGCACATGGCACGGCGGTTGTTTCCCGACACCAAGCGCACCATCGGCGCCGGGACGCTGGCGGCTCTCATCGTCATCGCCGTCGAGATGTTCGGCAATCTCGCCGCCAACGCCATGCTGTGGGAGAAGGCGGTGTCCGTCGCCGGGGCGTTCGCCTTCTTCGGCGTGATGGTGGTGGCCATCCGCAACCTGGGCAACGTCGTCGTGCGGCACACCCAGTCGCACATCGGGATCAGCCACGCCGGCATCATCCGGCTGGGGATCTCCCTTGTCGGCTACCAGGTCGCCGTGGTCACCGCGCTGGGCATGCTCAACGTCGGCCTCGGCCAGCTGCTCGTCGGCGGCGCCCTCACCGGCGTCGTCGTCGGCATCGCCTGCCAGCAGTCCCTCGGCAACCTCTTCGCCGGCCTCGTCCTGCTGGTGTCCCGGCCGTTCACCATCGGCGACCAGATCGTCGTGCACTCCGGGGCCCTTGGCGGGCCGCACCTCGGCATGGTCATCGAGATGGGGCTGGTCTACGTCGTGCTGGAGACCGACGACGGCGTCATCCGCCTGCCCAACAGCGCCGTCCTCGCCGCCGCCGTCGGCCCCCGCCCCGCCACCGACCCCTCCCCCGCGCCCGCCGTCGCCCCCGACCCCGCCGCCAAACCCCTCGGCACGTGAGTGGCTCATTTGCGCCCCAGAGCCACCTGAGCCACTCAGGTGACCCCGATTCCGCAAATGAGCCACTCAGGTGCGTCAGATCCGAAAGGCCCTCATGAAGGTTCGGCCGGTCTCGTTCGACGTGCTCGTCTCCGAGCTGGCGGACCGTATCGTCGGCCTGGGTCCTGCGCGCCTTCGGGTCCTCATCGACGCCGCCCCCGCCGGCCGCCCCGCCGAGCTCGCCGACGCCATCGTCGATCCCTTGCGGCTGCGTGGCCGCTCCGTGCTTCGCGTGTCCGCCAACGACTTCCTGCGGCCCGCCTCCCTACGCTTCGAGCACGGCCGCACCGACCCCGACTCCTACTTCGACGACTGGCTCGACCTCAACGGCCTCGCCCGCGAAGTCCTCGACCCCGCCGCCCCCGACGGCACCGGCTCCGTCCTGCCATCCCTCTGGAACGCCGCCGCCGACCGGGCCAGCCGATCCTCCTATGTGGACGTTCCCCCCACCGGAGTCGTTGTGGTGGAAGGCTCCCTGCTCCTCGGCCGCTGGCTCCCCTTCGACCTCACCGTCCACCTGGACCTGTCACCGGCCGCACTCCGCCGCCGGACCCCCGCCGACGAGCACTGGACCCTCCCCGCCTTCGACCGCTACCGCGCCGAGGTCGAGCCCACCGCCGTCGCCGACATCGTCGTCAAGGTCGACGACCCCAACCACCCGGCGATCATCGACCGCTAGCGGATCTGGTCGCCCGCGGCGGTGATGAACGCCCCGAGGGCCTGCTCGCTCCGCTCCTCGTGGCCGGTCAGTTCGGTGCGGTCGGCCGCGGCGGCGATGTCGCCGATCGGTTCGGCGGCGGCGATCGCCAGGGCGACGAGAGCGTCATCGCCGGCCAGGAGGCGGACGCGGAACCGGGCATGGGCGGCGGCCGCGCCGAGGCGGTCAGCCTCGGCGCGGGCGGACCAGACCTCGGGATCGGCGCCGTCGGCGTGCCGGCGGCGAGTGAACCAGAGCGTGATCACACCGCGGCGCAGGTCGGTGATCGCCGCGGCGTACGCGCTGTAGGCCGCTATCCGCTCCTCCCGCAGTCGCTGGTCACGGGTGAACCGCTCGGCGCGAGCGGCGCCCGCGCGCTGGAACACGTAGGTGCTGATGGACCCGAGCAAGGTCCCCGCGACAGCAATCACACTGGCCAGCCATGTCGTCACAGTGGGACAGGGTGCCACTCGCGGAGGCTCAGGCGGCGGCGCCGAGAGGGATGCGGGGGCGGGCGCTGACGCGGCGGATGAGGCGGCCGTACGAGTCGATCATGCGGCGGCGGCCGAACTCGACGCGGGTGGCGCGGAGTGCGGGGCGCAGGTGGTTGCGGCGGGCGAGGGCCTGGTGCCAGGCGGCGGCGATGGCGTCGGGGTCGGGCTCGGTGATCAGGCCCCGGCCGGCGACGATGGCGGCGCAGTCGCCGACGTCGGTGGCGACCGGGACGGCGCCGCACATCATGCCCTCGATCAGGCAGAGCGGGGCGGCCTCGCCGAACGCCGAGGTCAGGGAGACGACGTCGGCGGCGGCGTAGAGGGTCTGGGGATCGTCGCGCACGCCAAGGCAGTGCACCCGCGAAGACGACCCCAGGCCGACCTGCGCCAGGTCCGCGGTGAGGCACAGGTTGTCCGCGGTCATGCCGGCGCCGCACATGATGACGTGGGCGTTCGGTTGCGCGGCAAGGAAAGCGGCGGCGGAGGCGAGGAAAAGCGGCACGTTCTTCATCTGGTCGTAGCGGGCGGCGAAGGCAATCACCGGGGCGTCGGAGGCGATGCCCAGTGCGCGGCGCACCCGGGCCCGGGCCCAGCGGTCGGGGCGGAAGCGGCGGGAGTCGACGCCGTTGGGGATCACTTCGAGCAGCTCACCGGGGATGCCGACGGCCCGGTAGGCGTCACGGGTGGACTCGGCGCAGCACACCAGGGCGGCGATGGCCCCGGTGTCCACGGCGGTGCGCAGCTCGTCCAGCGCCGGCCCCTGGTTCTCGGGGTCGGACCGGTGCAGGCAGGCGATCACCGGCTTGCCGCCGAACCCGCCCTGGTTGACCAGGCGCAGCGGCTGTTCCTTCAGCGTGAGCACGACGTCCACATCGGACAGTGTCCGTTCGTACGCGGCCAGCTCGGCCGCGTCGAACTCCGCCGGCCCGCTGTGGCCGGCCCGCAGCGCCGTCACCGGCAGACCCGCGGCGACCAGCTTGCGGTAGCTGGCGTCGTTCCGCATGGGTTGCAGCGTCTGTTCCCGCAGCGCCTGCCCGTGGATGCTCAGCACGCGATGCCGCTGGCCCTGGCCGTGCAGGCCGGCCAGGACGTCGCTGTGCAGAATGCGCGCGCCACCGCTGAAGAAGCCCTCGTAGAGGGACAGCACCCTGATGTCTCCGGCCATGCGCACATGGTGTGACACCCAGTGTTACGCGGTCCTCGCGCGGAGAAAACGCCGCGTTAATTCACGTCGAAGGCCGAACCGGTCACCACGGGGACGGGGCGTAGTCCTTGAGGAAGCAGCCGTACAGGTCCTCGCCGGCCTCGCCGCGCACGATCGGGTCGTAGACGCGGGCGGCCCCGTCGACCAGGTCGAGCGGGGCGTGGAAGCCCTCGTCGGCCAGGCGGAGCTTGGTCGGGTGCGGACGCTCGTCGGTGATCCACCCGGTGTCGACCGCGGTCATGAGAATGCCGTCCTGGAGCATCTCGCCGGCACTCGTGCGGGTGAGCATGTTCAGCGCGGCCTTGGACATGTTGGTGTGGGGGTGGCCCGCACCTTTGTAACCGCGGCCGAACTGGCCCTCCATGGCCGAGACGTTGACGACGTACTTGCGCCGGGCCGACGCGGCGGCCATGGCCGGGCGCAGGCGGCTGACCAGGATGAAGGGCGCGGTCTGGTTGCAGAGCTGAACCTCGAGCAGTTCGACGGGGTCCACCTGGTCCACCGTCTGGGTCCAGCTGTTGACCGACGCCAGGTCGGGCTGGAGGCCGCCGGCGTCGACGGCGGTGCCGGCGACGTAGCGGGCGAGCGAGGCGGAGCCGGCGGTCAGCGCCTGCGAGGTCATGTCGGCGGCCAGCGAGGTGAGTTCGGTGCCGGCCAGGGCCAGCGGGTGCTGGTCGTGGGCGCTGCCGAGGGTGAGCATCTCCGGCAGCGGACCGGCCGGCAGCGGATCGGACTCGGCCGCCACCAGCAGCGAGTACGAGCCGGCCGAGCGGCGCACGGTCTGCGCGGCGTTGTTGATCAGGATGTCCAGCGGGCCGGCCGCCGCGACGGTGTCGGCCAGGGCCACGACCTGCGCCGGGTCCCGCAGGTCGACGCCGATGACGCGGAGACGGTGCAGCCAGTCGGCGCTGTCGGGCATGGCGGCGAACCGGCGCACGGCGTCGCTGGGGAACCGGGTGGTGATGGTGGTGTGCGCGCCGTCGCGCAGCAGCCGCAGCGCGATGTACATGCCGATCTTGGCCCGGCCGCCGGTGAGCAGCGCGGTGCGGCCGGTCAGGTCGGTGCTGGCGTCCCGCTTGGCCCGGTTGAAGGCGGCGCAGTCCGGGCACAGCTGGTGGTAGAAGGCGTCGACCTCGATGAACCGGTTCTTGCAGACGTAGCAGGAGCGGGGCCGCAGCAGGGTGCCGGCGGACGCGCCGACGGCGGTCGACACCAGCGGGATGCCCTGCGTCTCGTCGTCGATCCGCACCGGGGAGCCGGTCGCGGTCTGCGCGGTCACCTCGCGGTCGGCGGCCGTCACCGCCTTGCGGGCCTGGCTGCGCCGCTCGCGCCGGGCTTCCTTGGCGATCTGGGAGGAGGCCCGGCGCACCCGGATCGCCGTCGGGTGCCCGGCCGGCAGCTTGGTCACCTCGGCCAGCACCTTCAGGCACGTCTCCAGCTCAACGGGGTCGATCTCGGACATGACCGGCACTCTAACCTTGAGCCGGTGACGAGTTTGCACGGCAAGACGGCTCTGGTGACCGGCGCCACCGGCGGGATCGGGGCCGGCATCGCCGCCCGGCTGGCCGCCCACGGCGCGCGGGTGCTGTCCCACTACCGCTCGCGACCACCGTCGGAGCCCGATCTCCTTGCCGGGCAAGCGGATCTGCGGGAGCCGGCCGAAGTGGACCGTCTGGTCGCCGAGGCGACGGACCGGCTCGGCCGCCTGGACATCGTGGTCAACAACGCCGGTGTGCAACCGGTGCGGCCGCTTTCGCGGCTGACCCTGGCCGACTGGCGGGACGTGTTCGCCGGAACCCTCGACACGGCCTTTCTCGTCACGAAAGCGGCCGCAAACGTCATGGGCGGCGGCGGTTCGATCATCAACATCGGCTCGATCGAGGGCACGACGCCGGCCGTCGGCCACGCCCACTACGCCTCGGCCAAGGCCGCGCTGCTCATGCACACCAAGGCCGCCGCGCTCGAGTACGGGCCGCAGGGCATCCGCGTCAACGCCGTCTCCCCCGGCCTGATCTCCCGCCCCGGCCTCGAACAGGCGTGGCCCGAGGGCGTCGCGAGCTGGACCGCCAACGCCCCGCTCGGCCGGCTCGGCACCCCCGAGGACGTCGGCGACGCCTGTGTGTTCCTCGCGTCCGACCTGTCGCGCTGGATCACCGGCCAGAACCTGACCGTCGACGGCGGCATGTCGGTGCGGCCGTCGTGGTAGACCACATCATCGAGGCCCTCGGCCTCCAGCCGCTGCCGGTCGAGGGCGGACACTGGGCCCAGACCTGGCGCGACGCCAACGGCACCGCCATCTACTACCTGCTGCGGGCGCCCGAGTTCTCGGCCCTGCACCGCTTGGCGCACCCCGAGATCTACAGCTTCCACGCCGGCTCACCGGCCCGCATGCTGCTGCTGCACCCCGACGGCTCCGTGACGCGACCGATGCTCGGCATCGACCTCGCCGCCGGTCAGCGGCCCCAGGTCGCGGTGCCCGCCGGCGTCTGGCAGGCCACGGAGACGCTGGGCGAGTGGAGCCTGCTCGGCACCTTCATGGCCCCGCCCTACACCGACGACTGCGTGACCTTCGCCGACGCGTCGCTGCCCGCCGCCTACCCCACCGCAGCCCCCGACATCCGCCGCCTCACGCCCCCATGATCAAGGGACCAATCCTCTCGTTGAACGTCAGGAAGGGCCCCTTCCTGACATCGCCGGCAAGATCAAGGGACCGATCCTGGCGTTCAACGTCAGTAAGGGGCCCTTCCTGACGAAGGCCGGGTGGCTAGGGGCGGGCGGGGGCCGTTGAGCCGCGGACCACGAGCTCCGGTTCGAACAGGAGCTCCTCGGTGGACACCGCGGCGCCCTCGATCTGGTTGACCAGCAGCTCCACCGCGGCGCGGCCCATGGCCTCGATGGGCTGGCGCACGGTGGTCAGGGGCGGGTCGATGCAGTTCATGAACGCCGAGTCGTCGTAGCCGACCACGGAGACGTCGCCGGGCACGGTGAGGCCCCGGCGGCGGACGGCGCGGATGGCGCCGAGGGCCTGCGGGTCGCTGGCGCAGACGATGCCGGTGATGTCCTGGTTGAGCAGCTTGGTGGCGGCGGCGTGGCCGCCCTCCAGGGAGAACATGGTGTGCTGGATGGCGTCGTCGGGGATTTCCACGCCGGCGCGGGCGGCATGCGCGAGAAACGCCGCCTGCTTGCGGCGTGAGGGCATGTGGTCGGGCGGCCCCAGCACCATGCCGACCCGGGTGTGCCCGAGCGAGAGCAGGTGCCCCAGCCCCTGCTCGGCGGCCACCGCGTCGTCGCAGGCGACGACCGGGAAGGCCAGGTCCTCGACGGCCGCGTTGACCAGCACGGCCGGCAGCTTCCGGTTGGTCAGCCGCAGGTAGTGCTCGTGCGAGGCGTCGGCCTGGGCGAACTGGCCGCCGGCGAACACCACCCCGGACACGTGCTGCTGCAACAGCAGCTCCACGTATTCGGCCTCGGAGACGCCGCCGGCCGTGCGGGTGCACAGCACGGGGGTGAAACCCTGCTGGGCCAGGGCGTTCCCGACCACGTCGGCGAACGCCGGGAAGATCGGGTTCTGCAACTCGGGCAGCACAAGACCGACCAGCCGGGCCCGTTCGCCGCGCAGCTGGGTTGGCCGTTCGTAGCCGAGCACGTCCAGCGCGGTGAGCACGGCGGCCCGAGTGGCCTCGGAGACCCCGGGCTTGCCGTTGAGCACGCGGCTGACCGTCGCCTCGCTGACTCCGACCTTCTGCGCGACCTCGGCAAGGCGTCTTGTCATGCCGCAACTATACGACAGGTGGCGCAAGCAGCTTGCACTCACTTGCGGTGAGTCGACGGCCGACTACGGAACGAAGGGCGATCACGTCACGATCTTGCAATTTCGTGTCAACATATTGCGGGCATGTGTCCAGAAGATCTATGGTGTGCGCCACACTCCAAGCGTCAGGGGAGACCGCCTGATGAGTACCGACAGATTCCGCACCACCACCGCGTTGGCGCTGGCCACCGGCCTGGTCGTGGGCCTGACCGCCGCCTGCAGCGGCGGGGCCGACCAGCAGGCCGGCGGGCCGGTGACAATCACCATCGACGGCCAGCCGCCGCAGACCCAGCCGTTCGACCGCAAGATCTTCGACGCCGACGTGGCCGCCTTCGAGAAGGCCCACCCGGACATCAAGGTCACCGCCCACGAGGGCTTCATGGACCCCAAGACGTTCTCCGCCAAGCTGGCCGGCGGCCAGCTCGAGGACGTCTTCTACGTCTACTTCACCGATCCGGCGAACCTGATCGCGCGCCACCAGGCCGCCGACATCACCGACTACGTCAAGGACGTCCCGCACGTCAACGACATCCAGCCCGCGCTGCTGGACGTGTTCAAGGACGCGCAGGGCCACGTCTACGGCCTGCCCACGGCCAACTACTCGATGGGCCTGCTCTACAACCGGGCCCTGTTCACCAAGGCCGGCCTCGACCCGGACAAGCCGCCCACCACCTGGGACGAGGTCCGCGCCGACGCCAAGAAGATCGCCGACCTCGGCAACAACACCGTCGGCTTCGCCGACTACTCGGCCAACAACCAGGGCGGCTGGCACTTCACCGCCTGGATGTACGCCGAGGGCGGCGACATCGCCAAGAAGGACGGCAACACCTGGAAGGCCGACTTCAACAACGACAAGGGCAAGGCGGCCCTGCAGACCCTGCACGACATGCGCTGGACCGACAACTCGATGGGCAGCAAGCAGCTGCTCCAGATCGAGGACGTGCAGCGCATGATGGGCGCCGGCCAGCTCGGCATGTACCTGGCCGCGCCGGACAACATCCCCACCCTGGTCAACCAGTTCAAGGGCAACTACAGCGACTACGGCCTCGGCTCGATGCCGGGCTCGGGCACGCTGATCGGCGGCGAGGGGTACATGATCAACCCCAAGGCCTCCGCGGCCCAGATCAAGGCCGGCCTGACCTGGATCCAGTGGAAGTACCTCAACCCCGAGCGGGTCAACTCCGAGGTGCTCAACACCTACAAGGAGCAGGGCCAGCCGGTCGGCCTGCCGGTGCCGCCGGTGCCGGACCTGTGGACCGGGACCGTGCGTGACCAGCAGACCGCGGCCAAGGAGAAGTTCGCGACCGTGCCGGTCAGCAACTACAAGCCCTACCTGGACGGCGCGCAGAAGCTCAAGGGCAGCCTGGAGCCGCCCAACGCCCAGCAGGTCTACGCGATCCTCGACACCGTCATGTCCACGGTGCTGACCAACAAGGACGCCAACTTCGACCAGTTGCTCTCCGATGCGAGCCAGAAGGTGAACTCCGTGCTCGCGACGGTGAAGTGAGCACCGCCGTCCGGTTGCCGTCGGCCGCGCTAGGGGTGCGGCCGGCGGGCCGGCTCCGGCGCCGCCTGCGGGAGAACATCACCGCGTACGGCCTGCTGTGCGCGGCCCTGCTGGTGTTCGCCGGCTTCTCCTGGTACCCCATCGTGCGCGGCGTCCTGCTCAGCTTCCAGCAGGTCAACTTCATCACCGCGCCGACCTGGGTGGGCCTGGAGAACTTCCAGCGGCTGTTCGCCGACCCGCAGTTCTGGGAAGCCTGGCTGAACACGCTGCTGTTCACCGGGCTGGCCCTGGTGTTCGGCTTCGCGATCCCCTTCGCGGTGGCGGTGCTGCTCAACGAGTTGCGGCACGGCAAGGCCTACTTCCGTCTGGTGGTCTACCTTCCCGTGATGCTGCCGCCGGTGGTGGTGGCGCTGCTGTGGAAGTGGTTCTACGACCCGGGCCCCGGCCTGTTCAACACCGCGCTGCACGCGGTGGGGCTGCCCGGCCTGAGCTGGCTGGACTCCCCCACCACCGCGATGCTGTCGCTGGTGCTGGTCTCGACCTGGGCCAACATGGGCTCGGCGACGCTGATCTACCTGGCGGCATTGCAGACGATTCCCGGCGACCTGTACGAGGCGGCGGAACTGGACGGCGCCAGCCTGTGGCGGCGGCTGTGGCACGTCACCATCCCGCAGACCCGGTTCGCCCTGCTGGTGATGCTGCTGTTGCAGATCGTGGCCACCATGCAGGTGTTCACCGAGCCGTACATCATGACCGGCGGCGGCCCGGGCGACTCCACGGTCACCGTGTTGCTGCTGCTCTAC
The DNA here is from genome assembly GCF_044547355.1 of Kutzneria sp. NPDC052558. NCBI lineage: Bacteria > Bacillati > Actinomycetota > Actinomycetes > Pseudonocardiales > Pseudonocardiaceae > Kutzneria > Kutzneria sp. NPDC052558. Next base: position 231,535 of record NZ_JBIUAG010000004.1, on the reverse strand, counting down.
AAGTACGCCTTCCAGTACAACGACTTCGGCACGGCCAGCGCGATGAGTCTGCTGCTGTTCGTGGTGCTCGGCGTCTTCGGCCTGTTCTACGTCCGGCTGACCAGGAGGGCCGACTGATGCGCACCCTCGTGTCGCCGTCCCAGCTGCGCAGCCCGCGCGGGAAAGCCATCTACTGGACGGTTTTCACCATCGTCGCCGTCGCGTTCACGGCCGCCTTCGTGTTCCCGCTGCTGTGGCTGGTGCTGGGGGCGTTGAAGTCCGCCACCGAGTTGGCCACGGTGCCGCCGACGATCCTGCCCAAGAGCCCTGACTTCGGCACCTACGCCGAGGCCTGGGACTTCATGAGCTTGGCCCACTTCTTCCTCAACACGATCATCGTGGTGATCGGGGCGTGGCTGGTGCAGCTGGCGGTGGACGTGCCGGCGGCCTACGCGCTGTCCAAGCTCAAGCCCAAGCTGGGCAACGTGGTGCTGGGCCTGATGCTGGCCACGCTGATGCTGCCCACCTCGGCGGTGCTGGTGCCGACCTACCTGACCATCACCGACGTGCCGCTGCTGGGCGTGAACCTGGTCAACAACCCGCTGGCCATCTGGCTGCCGGGCGCGGCCAACGCGTTCAACATCTATCTGCTCAAACGGTTCTTCGACCAGATCCCGGGCGAGCTGATCGAGGCGTCCACCTTGGACGGCGCGGGGCCGATCAAGACCATGGTGCGGGTGGTGCTGCCGCTGTCCCGGCCGGTGCTGGGCGTGGTCTCGATCCTGTCCATCGTCACCGCGTGGAAGGACTTCATCTGGCCGCTGCTGGTGTTCTCCGACCCGCAGGCGCAGACGCTGTCCGTGGCCCTGCAACGGTTCGCGCCGGACACCCCGATCAACCTGATCCTGGCCGGCCTGGTGCTGGCCAGCGTGCCGACGATCGTGCTCTTCCTGATCTTCCAACGGAACATCCTTGCTGGCCTCACCGCGGGCAGCGTCAAGGGCTGAGGAGAAAATGTGAGCGACAGTGGATCGGCGTGGTGGCGTGGTGCGTCCATCTACCAGGTGTATGTCCGCAGCTTCGCCGACGGCAACGGCGACGGCACCGGCGACCTGACCGGGCTGCGCCAGCACCTGCCGCACATCGCCGGCCTGGGGGTCGACGCGATCTGGCTGTGCCCGTGGTACCCGTCGCCGAACGCCGACTCCGGCTACGACGTGTCGGACTACCGGGACATCGAGCCGTCGTTCGGCACGCTGGCCGAGGCCGAGAAGTTCATCGAGGAGGCCCACAACCTGGGCCTGAAGGTGATCATCGACATCGTGCCCAACCACTGCTCCGACCAGCACCGGTGGTTCAAGGAGGCGGTGGCGGCCGGCCCGGGCTCGCCGCAGCGGGAGCTGTTCTGGTTCCGCCCGGCCAGCCCCGAGCCGCCCAACGACTGGCAGTCCCGGTTCGGCGGCTCGGCCTGGAGCCGGGTGCCCGACGGCGAGTGGTACCTGCATCTCTACGCCCCCGAGCAGCCCGACCTGAACTGGGACAACCCGGTGGTGCGCCAGGAGTTCCGCGAGGTGCTGCGGTTCTGGTTCGACCGCGGGGTGGACGGCTTCCGCATCGACGTGGCCGACGGCCTGGTCAAGGATCCGGCGCTGCCGAACGTCCACGGGCGCACCGAGGGCCAGTTGCCGTTCTCGGACATGGACGGTGTGCACGAGATCTACCGGGAATGGCGGCGCATCGCCGACTCCTACCCGGACCAGCGGGTGTTCGTCGGCGAGATGTGGCTGCCCGACCAGGAGCGGTTCGCCCGCTACCTGCGTCCCGACGAGCTGCACTCGGCGTTCAACTTCGACTTCCTGTCCTGCCCGCTGGAGGCGGCCAAGCTGCGGGAGGTGATCGACGCGACGCTGGAGGCGCACGCCCTGGTCGGCGCGCCGGCGACGTGGGTGCTGTCCAACCACGACACCACCCGGCACGTCACCCGCTACGGCCGGGCCGACACCTCCTTCAGCTTCGCCGACCGGCAGCAGGGCGCGCCGACCGACCTGGAGCTGGGGACCAGACGGGCCCGCGCGGCCGCGCTGCTGAGCCTGTCGCTGCCCGGCGGCGTGTACGTCTACCAGGGCGAGGAGCTGGGGCTGCCCGAGGTGGAGGATCTGCCCGACGAGGCCCGGCAGGACCCGGTGTTCAGCCGCACCAACGGGGCCGACCCGGGCCGGGACGGCTGCCGCGTGCCGCTGCCCTGGGGCGGCGACTCGGCGCCGTACGACTTCGGCGGTGACGACACCTGGCTGCCGCAGCCGGGCGACTGGGCGCAGTACACGGTGGCCGCCGAATCGGCGGACGACAACTCGATGCTGCGGCTGTACCAGAAGGCACTGCGGCTGCGCCGTGAGCTGCCTTCGCTGGGCGACGGGCCGCTGACCTGGCTGCCGTCGGCGGACGGTGTGCTGGCCTATGCCCGGGACGACCGCTTCACCTGCGTGGTCAACCTGTCCGGGACGACCGTCGACCTGCCAGAGCACACCGAGATCCTGCTGGCCAGCGGCCCCCTGGCCGACAACCGCCTCCCCTCCGACACCGCCGTCTGGCTCGCCCGCTGACCCCCGCGAATCCCGCTCAGCGGCACACCGAATGCAGGTTTGAGGCAGAACCTGGACCCGGTGCGATTTCTGCCGGAAACCTACATTCGGTGTGTCCGAGAGCGGGACTCGCCGGGGTTCTTGACCGAACCAGTTGAATCACTAGAGCGACTCAGTTCACAAGCTGGGGTTTAGGCCGGTCCCCTACCATCAGTTCGCATGACGACGCCGTCCAAAACCGGACCGGCGGAACTGCCGCTCGCCGGCGAGTTCCCACAGGTGGACCGCGCGCAGTGGCGCCGGTCGGTGGAGGCAGTGCTGCGCAAGTCGGGGGTGCTGGCCGAGGGCCAGCACCACGACTCCCCGGAGGACCTGCTCGCCACCACCACCTATGACGGAATCACCATCAGCCCGCTGTACACCGCCGAGGACGAGGCCCCGGCCGCCGGATTCCCGGGCATCGCCCCGTACGTGCGCGGCGGCAGCCCGCAGGGCTCGGCGGCCGGCGGCTGGGACGTCCGGCAGCGGCACGCCGACCCGGACGCCTCGCTGACCAACCGCGAGGTGCTGGCCGACCTGGAGTGCGGGGCCGGCTCGGTGTGGCTGGCGCTGGGCGACGGCGGGATCCCCATAGACCAGCTCGGCGACGCCCTCAACGGCGTGTACCTGGACCTGGCCGGTGTCGTGCTGGACGCGGGCGCGCAGTTCGCGGCCGCCGCCGATGCGTATTTCGAGGTGCTGGACGTGCAGCCGAGCGCCGCGATCGGCAACCTCGGCATCGACCCGCTCGGCGTGCACGCCCGCACCGGCGCGGCCCCCGATCTGGACGCGGCCGCCGAGCTGGCGGTGCGCACGGTGCGCACCCACCCCAAGTTGCAGGCGATCGTCGTCGACGCCCTGCCGTATCACGACGCGGGCGGCAGCGACGCCGAGGAGTTGGGCTGCTCCATCGCCGCCGGCGTGACCTACCTGCGGGCCCTGACCGCCGCCGGCCTTGACGCCGCCACCGCCGCCCAGCTGATGGAATTCCGTTACGCCGCAACGGCCGACCAGTTCATGACCATCGCCAAGCTGCGCGCCGCGCGCCGGCTGTGGACCCGGGTCACGCAGGTCAGCGGCTCGCCCGCTGCCCAACGGCAGCACGCCGTGACGTCCTCGGCGATGCTGACGCAGCGGGACCCGTGGGTGAACATGCTGCGCACCACCCTGGCCTGCTTCGCCGCCGGCGCCGGCGGCGCCGACGCGGTGACCGTGCAGTCCTTCGACGCCGCGATCGGCCTGCCGGACCCGTTCTCCCGGCGTATCGCCCGCAACACCCAGGCGCTGCTGCTGGAGGAGTCGCACCTGGGGCAGGTCATCGACCCGGCCGGCGGCTCGTGGTACGTGGAGCGGCTGACCGACGAGCTGGCCAGGGCCGGTTGGGCCTGGTTCCAGGAGATCGAGCGGGCCGGCGGCGTCGTCGAGGCGTTTCCCCTTGTGCGGGAACGACTTGAGCAGACCTGGCGGCAGCGCTCGGAGAACATCGCGCACCGCAAGGACGCCCTGACCGGCGTGTCGGAGTTCCCCAACCTGGCCGAGAAGCCGGTGCGGCGCAGGCCGTTGCCGCCGGTCGCGACCGGCGGCCTGCCGCGGGTCCGCTACGCGCAGGCGTTTGAGGAGCTGCGGGACCGCTCGGACGCGCAGCTGGCCCAGACCGGCGCCCGGCCGTCGGTCTACCTGGCCACGATCGGCCCGGTCGCCGTCCACACCGGACGGTCGACGTTCGCGGCGAACCTGTTCAACGCCGGCGGTTTCGAGACGCCCGTCGGCTCCGTCGAGGACTTCCCCGGCGGCGTCGCCTGCGTGTGCTCGTCCGACAAGCTGTACGCCGACCAGGCCGCCGACGCGGTCGCCGCGCTGCGCAAGGCCGGCGCGAAGCACGTGTTCCTGGCCGGCAGCGCCAAGAAGTGGGCCGACACCGGCGCGGACGCGTTCATCTTCGTCGGCTGTGACGCGCTTTCGGTGCTGCACACGACTTATCGTGAGCTGGAGGGGACGAAATGATCCCGAACTTCGCCGACGTGCCGCTCGGCGAGCCGGAGGCCGCGGGCGGCGCCGACGACTGGCGCAAGGCGCTGCACGAGGCCACCGGCAAGGACACCGACGCGCTGGTGTGGGAGTCCCCCGAGGGCATCGGCGTCAAGCCGCTCTACACCGCCGAAGACCTTGCGGGCCTGGACTTCCTCAACACCTATCCGGGCGTCGCGCCGTTCCTGCGCGGGCCGTACCCGACGATGTACGTCAACCAGCCGTGGACCATCCGGCAGTACGCCGGCTTCTCCACCGCCGAGGAGTCCAACGCCTTCTACCGGCGCAACCTGGCCGCCGGCCAGAAGGGCCTGTCGGTGGCGTTCGACCTGGCCACCCACCGCGGCTACGACAGCGACCACCCCCGGGTGGCCGGCGACGTGGGCATGGCCGGCGTGGCCATCGACTCGATCTACGACATGCGGCAGCTGTTCGACGGCATCCCGCTGGACCGCATGAGCGTGTCGATGACCATGAACGGCGCGGTGCTTCCGGTGCTGGCGCTGTACATCGTGGCCGCCGAGGAGCAGGGGGTGGCGCCCGAGCAGCTGGCCGGGACCATCCAGAACGACATCCTCAAGGAGTTCATGGTCCGCAACACCTACATCTACCCGCCGCAGCCGTCGATGCGGATCATCTCCGACATCTTCGCGTTCACCTCGCAGCGGATGCCCAAGTACAACTCGATCTCCATCTCCGGCTACCACATCCAGGAGGCCGGCGCGACCGCCGACCTGGAGCTGGCCTACACCCTGGCCGACGGCGTGGAGTACCTGCGGGCCGGCGTCGGCGCGGGGCTGGACATCGACACGTTCGCGCCGCGGCTGTCGTTCTTCTGGGCCATCGGCATGAACTTCTTCATGGAAGTGGCCAAGCTGCGGGCGGCCCGGCTGCTGTGGGCCAAGCTGGTCAAGGGCTTCAACCCGGCCAGCCCCAAGTCCCTGTCGCTGCGCACGCACTCGCAGACCTCCGGCTGGTCGCTGACCGCGCAGGACGTCTACAACAACGTGGCCCGCACCTGCGTCGAGGCCATGGGCGCGACCCAGGGGCACACGCAGTCCTTGCACACCAACGCGTTGGACGAGGCGCTGGCCCTGCCCACCGACTTCTCGGCCCGCATCGCCCGCAACACCCAGCTTGTGCTGCAACAGGAATCCGGCACCACGCGGGTGATCGACCCGTGGGGCGGCAGCGCCTACGTGGAGCGGCTGACCTACGACCTGGCCCGGCAGGCCTGGGCCCACATCGCCGAGGTCGAGCAGGCCGGCGGCATGGCCAAGGCCATCGACGCCGGCATTCCCAAGCTGCGCGTGGAGGAGGCGGCGGCCCGCACCCAGGCCCGCATCGACTCCGGCCGGCAGCCGGTGATCGGCGTCAACAAGTACCGGCTGGACGCCGAGGAGCAGATCGAGGTCCTCAAGGTCGACAACCAGGGCGTGCGGGCCCAGCAGATCGAGAAGCTGCGCCGGCTGCGCGAGGAGCGGGACGAGCAGTCCACACAGGACGCGCTGGCCGCGCTCACCCGGGCCGCCGGCGGCGACGGCAACCTGTTGGAGCTGGCCGTGAACGCCGCCAGGGCCAAGGCCACCGTCGGCGAGATCTCCGACGCGCTGGAGAAGGTGTACGGGCGGCACGCCGGGCAGATCCGTACCATCTCCGGCGTGTACCGCGACGAGGCCGGGACCGGCGGCAACGTGTCCGAGGTGCTGGCGCGGGTCGCCGAGTTCGAGTCCGAGGAGGGCCGGCGGCCGCGCATCCTGGTGGCCAAGATGGGCCAGGACGGGCACGACCGGGGGCAGAAGGTGATCGCCACCGCCTTCGCCGACCTCGGCTTCGACGTCGACGTGGGTCCCCTGTTCCAGACGCCGGCGGAGGTGGCGCGGCAGGCCGTGGAGGCCGACGTGCACATCGTCGGCGTCTCCTCGCTGGCCGCGGGTCACCTGACCCTCGTGCCGGCGCTGCGGCAGGAGCTGGACGCCCTGGACCGGGAGGACATCATGATCGTGGTCGGCGGCGTCATCCCGCCGGCCGACTTCGCCGAGCTGCACGAGGCCGGCGCGGTCGCGATCTTCCCGCCCGGCACCGTGATCGCCGATGCCGCCATGGGCCTGCTGGACCGGCTGGCCGAGCAGTTGGACCACGCCGCCGATGGCTCGTAAGCCCATCGACGTCAAGGAGTACGCCAAGGGCGTGCTCGACGGCTCGCGCACCACGCTGGCCCGGGCCATCACCCTGGTGGAGTCGACCAAGCCCGCGCACCGGGAGCTGGCGCAGCAGCTGCTGGTGGAGCTGCTGCCCCATGCCGGCGGCGCGCACCGGGTCGGCATCACCGGGGTGCCCGGGGCCGGCAAGTCCACGTTCATCGAAGGCCTCGGCACCCAGCTCACCGAGGCCGGCCACCGGGTCGCCGTGCTGGCCGTGGACCCGTCGTCCAGCAAGACCGGCGGCAGCATCCTCGGCGACAAGACCCGCATGGCCAGGCTGTCCGTCGACGACCGGGCCTTCGTCCGCCCGTCGCCGACGTCGGGGACCCTGGGCGGGGTGGCCCGGGCCACCCGCGAGTCCATCGTCCTGGTCGAAGCCGCCGGCTACGACGTCGTGCTGGTGGAGACCGTCGGCGTCGGCCAGTCCGAGATCGCCGTCGCCAACATGGTCGACTGCTTCCTCCTGCTGGCCCTGGCCCGCACCGGAGATCAGCTCCAGGGCATCAAGAAGGGCGTGCTGGAGCTCGCCGACGTCGTCGCCGTCAACAAGGCCGACGGCCCCCACGAGGCCGACGCCCGCAAGGCCGCCCGGGAGTTGACCGGCGCGATGCGCCTGCTGCGCGGGCCCGCCGCGGCGCCGAAGGTGTTGACGTGCAGCGGTCTCACCGGCGGCGGGCTCGACGTCGTCTGGGAGACGGTCCGGGCGCACCGGACCGGGCTGGAGTCCTCGGGTGAGCTGACTCGCCGCCGCCGGCAGCAGCAGGTCGACTGGACCTGGTCCATGGTCCACGACCAGCTGCTGGCCTCGCTGCACGGGGATCCGGCGGTGCGGGCCCTGGCGCCCGACCTGGAGCGGCGGGTCCGGGACGGGGAGCTGACCGCGACGCTGGCCGCCGAGCGGATCCTCCAGGCTTTCCGTGGGCAGGCCTAGTGCTGCAACGGCACTTGGTTGATGCGTAGTGGATCATTAGCAACGAGGCGGTTGATCTCGTTGTGGCGGAGTTGGACCGGGTGCATGAGCGGATAGCTGACCGGTTCACCTGATCCGAACCCCGCGCCCGGGTGCGGGAGTACGTGTCCGGCCTGGTCGCGAGTCTGAAACGTAAGAACGAGTGGACCTGGCCGTACACACCGGCGGGGCGTGTCCTACTACGCCTGCCACGGGCCACGCCGGTCGACGGCGATGGACCTGGCCTGGGTCGCCGGAGCCCGTTGGCATGTCGAGGAGTGATTCCCACAGGCCAAGAACGAGGCGGGGCACGGGTCACTACCAGGTCCGGTCCTGGCGGGCGTGGTATGCCGCATCACCTTGTCCATCTGACGCTGGCTTGGCTGGCCTTGGCCAGAGCCGTTGCCACAAAAGGGGAACCGGCCGATGGCTCAGACATGATCAGTAACACGTTACCGGAGATTCTCCGGTTGTTGATCAGCCTGGTGCACCGATAGGTGCCCGATCCCGCGCACGTCTAGTCTTGGTCAGCCTGGCGCCGCCAGCGGCAGCACAAGGCCAGACTCAGTTATTACCGCCAACGAGGCCAACCACTCACCTGAGTGCCGCCGCAGCATTGGGCGTGCTCAGCCATTCAAACGGCAGCGGTCAGCAAGAGAACGTCGGCGGCGTTCTCGATAAGCAGCAGCAAGCCGCCCTTGAAGTCGAGCGTGACGAAACTGATAGACAGCCCCACTCCGGCGCAACACGCCCCGTTTATAGGCATTCTCCAAGAAAGCAATCGACGACCACGGCAGGCGACCCATTAATGGCGACCAAAAGCGGGAAAACGCGAGCCACTGCCCCCATGGCGTGAGAAGCCCGAACCCCAGACCAATCATCAGCCCAACCACGAGCCCACCAGCAATTCCGCTCACAAGTCCGATCACCAAAAGCACGAATACCGTCGAGGTTCGATTTATTTCCAGCAAGTCAACCGGACTGACTGCCGTTTTTATATCGAGCGGCATCACCAATCCGGTGACAAACCAGACGGCGAAACCAAAAGTTGACCCGCCGATCAGTCCGTTATTGGGCCCGAAGCCAATCCAGATCATAACACCAAAGAGAATCCCGCTTATCACTCCACTAAGCAACCCGAAGACAAACTGAGGACGCGTCTTCCTGCTGGTTCCGAGTATTTTCAGCCGCAGACTAGACGGCTCGGGACCCACTGCGGGAAACGCGCCCAGCAGTTCTACGGCAAGCACGCCAGAGACAATTACCGCAGTGACGACGGAGGGCTCGAACCTGAACCCCAGAATAATGCCTCCGAGAATTCCGGCCATGATTACGGCGACACTCACAAGCGCAAACACGAATAGTCGCATAAACCTCGAAAAAGTGTCCCGCAGCTGCCACCAGGCAAGGTCCCGCGTGCCGAGCCTCTCCAGACAATGAGCCAGATAGCCAAGCCAGTGCTCGGCACGCTCGGGCTGCCAACGCATACTCCGAGATCCACTCGACTGGCTCAACCGAACATGAATCTGATAGTCGTAGACTGTAGGGACAAACATATCAAGAAGATGACCCTCGATCGCTTCGGGACTGTCGAAACTCTCAACATCAAGCAGGGTCATAGGATCATTTTCGACAGTATCGCTATAGATCGTACGCGCCAGCGTCACCATCAACGGGGTTCGCAGGACGGCAGCAAGATTAATACTTGCACTATCACGCGGATTGTCCCGAAGCTTAGCCAGGACCGGGTCCCAGATGGTCGATCCGCCGACACCGCTCGGCGCGACCTTGCGAGTGGTCCGCGGCAAGTAGTTGGCCAGGTCGACCAGATCGAGATCAGCCAGCTCGATAGCCGCAGCCGAGGTCAGCACATCCGCACCCGCAACGGCCTCGACATATTCATCACGACGACTGGTGATCAGCAGTGGCAAGACGGTTGCGTTGAGAGCCCTCAGCGCAGCACGGTGCAACCCTGCGGCAACCTCGTCGAATCCGTCGAGAACCGGCAGGATACGGCCGGACTCAACCAGCGTAGCGGCCAATTCTGATCCGTCCGGCCCAACCGAGACAAGACCAGGATAGTCGCGCTTCAAACGATCGATCAACCAGTCACGTAGTGATGTAGTGGTCGGATTCCACCCACCAATACTGAAGATCACCGGCACCGGATCACTTCCGACGCGGGCATCCAGCAGATCCAAAACAAACCGCAAGGCCAAGATCGTCTTCCCGGAGCCTGCCCGCCCAAGCACCACCAAACGACCGGACGGTATACGCCGGTAGACGTCCACAACCTCGTCCAGAAAGCCCGTAAGGTGAAGCGGCTCCACATCGACACCGGCTGGAGCACGACCAATGTTCGCCCAGTGATCCGTCAGCGTTTCAGGAGCCAAATGCCATCGAACCGGCAATGGAAAAGGGTCCTGCACCTGACGCTGCTCCTCCTCTCTGCGCCACCGAGCACCGACCGCTTGCGCCAGAATATCAACAACCTCGGATAGTGAATCCTCAGACGGCACACTCGAATGAGCAATCAACGTCACTGGGCCATCAATTTTTCCAGCCTGAACCACCGCCCCGCGCACAACGCCTCGCATCGCATTGCGAGTCGAGTACCCATGACCTTCTCTCTCACGAGCTCGCCTACGGAGCAGCTCAACGACACCGACGCTCAGCGCCAATCCGATAGCCGCAATCCACAACCATGACGTTTCCATCACCCCCGCATCGTTTGCCACTTCCGCTACGACCAGGGCAACACCAGCCAGGTACCACCACTTCACGGCAGGCCTCCGTCACCGATCAGTACCGACGTTCGAAGCCAGCTACCAGCCAGACGTCGACCATCCAGTGCGCCTGTGCACTCGTTGCCAGCGTCCGCCCCAAGACTCCCCCTCGTCGCCGGTAGGCACCGATCACGCCCCGCAGTATGACGTTGACACTCCAAGTATCGCCCATCAGGCTTCTTTTTCCAATACCTGACGAGCAGGTACATTACAGGCTGTGCCCAGGTTCGGAAGTGCGGGTATTGAGTTGAACATCGACCCGACCAGAGCGAGAGATCCAGCCACATGCACACCCGAATCCTTGCATGAGCGTGTTGTTGCTACCCTTTTACACTGCCCCAGAGTAGTTATCCGCCCATCACCAGCAAGCCACCCTATCGGCGAGAAATGCAGGAATGAGACAGGGCCGCCAACGGCAGGTAGAAAGCTAGAGATCGGGCCTGTCGCCGCCGACCGCACCGACACGCCTCGGCTTGACGCGCCGGTTCCAGGTCGAGAACCCGCGGTCCGTGTCCACATGGCGGGCAGGGCATCCCCTTGCAAGCGGAACCAGTTCCGGTTACCTTCGAGAGGGTAACCGGAACTGATTCCGCTCAGGGGCGACAAGCATGATCACCACACCGTTCGGCGCGTCCAGCACGGCCGCCGAGGTTCTGGCCGGCGTCGATCTCACCGGGAAGCGGGCCGTCGTCACCGGCGGCGCGTCCGGCATCGGCCGCGAGACGGCCCGGGTGCTGGCGGGGGCCGGCGCCGAGGTCGTCATCGGGGTCCGCGACCTGGCCGCCGCCGAGCCGGTCGCGGCCGAGATCGGGGCCACCGCCGCCGCCCTGGACCTGGCCGACCAGGCCTCGGTCCGGGCCTTCGTCACGGCCTGGCGGGGCCCGCTGCACATCCTGGTCCTCAACGCCGGTGTGATGGCCACCCCGCTGGGGCGGACGAAAGAGGGCTGGGAACTCCAGTTCGCCACCAACCACCTGGGCCACTTCGCCCTGGCCACGGGACTGCGGGACCGGATGGGCGACGGGGCGAGGGTGGTGGCGGTGAGTTCGGTCGGCCACATCAACGGGGACGTGATCTGGGACGACCCGAACTTCGAGCGGCGGCCCTACGACCCCTGGCAGGCCTACTCGCAGTCGAAGACGGCCAACATCCTGTTCGCGGTGGAGGCGGCCCGGCGGTGGCCGGGAATCGCGGTCAACGCGCTCAACCCGGGAAGGATCACCAGCACCAACCTGGGGCGGCACATCGGGGACATCGGCAACAGCCCGAGCTCGTTCGACGCGAAGAGCACCGACGTGTCGTGGAAGACGATCGAGCAAGGGGCGGCGACCTCGGTGTTGCTGGCCGGCTCGCCGCTGGTGGAAGGGGTGACGGGCACGTACTTCGAGGACTGCGCCGAAGCCGGCCCGCACCGGCCCGGGGTGAGGCGGGGCATCGCGGACTACGCCCGAGACCCGGAACACGCGGCCCGGCTCTGGCAGCTATCGGTCGGGCTTGTGCAGCACTGAGATGATCTCCGGGCTGGTGGCCGACAGCGGCGCACGGTCCCAATCGCCGTGCTGGGCCTGGACAATCAGGCCGGAACGGGTGATCAAGGCGCGGAGGTGGTCGGGCGAGACGAAGCGGAGTCGGCCGGGGTCGGCGCGGCGCCAGGTGGGGGCGACGATGTGCTCGACGACGTCCACGACGTCGCCGGAGATGGGCTGCACGTCGTAGGAGACCTGGACGGAGTCGCCCTGCCACGGGAAGGAAAAGGCGGCGCAGCGCCAGCGTTCCCATTCGCGGGCAAGGGGATTGCGGGTCTCGAAGACGAAGCGGCCGCCGGGGCGGAGGGCGTCAAACACGCCGCACAGGGTGGACAGGACGGCGTCGTCGGTGAGCAGGCACTGGAAGGCATGACCGGTCATGACGGCGAGATCGAAGCCGGACAGGGACACGGTGGACATGTCACCGAGAAGCCAGTCGACGTCGGAGAAAGCCTTGGCCTGGGAAAGCATGTCGGGGTCCGGATCGACGCCGACAAGCCGGCCCCGGTGGCCGGCGGAGCGAGCCCGGGAAAGCAGGGTGCCGGTGCCGCAGCCGACGTCGAGCACCGACGGGGAAGCCAGCACGAGATCGAGGTAGAACCGGTCGGAAGAATGACCGGTCCACGGGTTCATGGCGTTGTAGAGCTCGGCAGCCTCGGGCACGGACCCGAGGCTGCCGGACCCCACAAGCGAATATCAGGACAAGGGCTGGTCCAGCACGGCCTTGAGGTTGCTGAAGGTGTCGATGGAGTACTTGCCGTGGTAGCGGCCCATGCCGCTCTCGCCGACGCCGCCGAACGGCAGCGTGGGCACCGAGATGTGCAGCACGGGAAGGCCGAAGCCGACCGCGCCGGAGGAGGTCTCGGTGAGGATGCGCTCGCGGACGGCCTCGGACTCGGTGAAGGCGTAGAGGGCCAGCGGCTTGTCGCGGCCGGTGATGAAGGCGATGGCGGCGTCGACGTCGGGCACCGAGATGATCGGCAGGATGGGCCCGAAGATCTCCTCGCCCATGACCGGCGAGTCGGGGGCGACGTCGGCCAGCACGGTGGGGGCGATGTACTTGCTGTCGCGGTCGGTCTGCCCGCCGACGACGACGCGGCCGCTGGGCAGCAGGCCGCTGAGGCGGTCGAAGTGGCGCTCGTTGACGATGCGGCCGTAGACCGGGCTGTCGGCGGGCTGGTCGCCGAAGCGGGCCCGCACGGCCTCGGCCAGGGCGGACTCGAGCTTGCCGCCGATGTCGCCGACGGCCAGCACGAAGTCGGGGGCGACGCAGGTCTGCCCGGCGTTGAGGAACTTGGTGCGCACGAGGCGTTCGGCGACGACGGCGGGGTCGACGTCGGAGTCGACGATCACCGGGCTCTTGCCGCCCAGTTCGAGGGTGACGGGAGTGAGGTGCTTGGCCGCGGCGGTCATCACGATCCGGCCGACGATGCCGTTGCCGGTGTAGAAGATGTGGTCGAACTGCTGCTCCAGCAGCGCGGTGGTCTCAGGGATCGCGCCCTCCACCACGGCGACGCCCTCGGGGTCCAGGTACTGCGGGACGAAGCGGGCGATCGCGGCGGTGGTGGCGGGGGCCAGCTCGCTCGGCTTGACCACGGCGGCGTTGCCGGCGGCCAGGGTGCCGACCAGCGGAGCCAGGGCTAGGTGCAGCGGGTAGTTCCACGGCCCGATGATCAGCACGAGGCCGAGCGGCTCCCGCACCACGGCGCCGTGCCCGGGCCGCAAATTGGCCGGCAGCTCGGCGGACTCGGGCGCGGTCCACGCCTCCAGGTTCTCCAGCGTGTGGTCGATCTCGCGGCGGATGAAGTCGATCTCGGTGCGGCGGGCCTCGTCGCCGTTCTTGTGCAGGTCGGCCCACAGCGCGTCGGCGAACGCGTCCTCCTGCTCGGTCAGCATGGCCCGCAGCGCGCCGAGCTGCTCGCGCCGCCACGACAACGGCTTGGTGCGCCCGGTCCGGAACGCGGCGCGCAGCCGGTCGACGACAGCCGGGATCTCCGAGAGGACATCGGTCATGGCGCGAGCCTAGCTCGGAACCCGACCGCCGAACATGCCCCTGCCCCGGGATTCGATGGAACTCACCTGTTCGGTCAGAGCCACTCCGGGCGGGACGAGCCGCGGGGCACGAGCGGCACCGCGTAGCGGCCGGGGGTCAGCGACATCCGGACCTGCTCGGTGACGCCCTGGTACCGGCCCAGCGGGGTGTCCACAGTGAACGTCTCCGGGTCCAGATACCGGTGCTCCTCAACGGATCCGGCGATCTCGGCGGCGTAGCCCTGGTCGAACACGCCCATGCTCAAGATCCACAGAGCGGCCCTGGTCAGGGACACGTGGACCCGGTAGCTGCCGCCATCGACGGCCCGGCGGGCCAGCGCCTCGGCCGCCCCCGCGGCCATCAGCCAGGAGACGATGTAGTCGTTCACAACAAGAATCGGCGGCAGCTTGGGGCCAGTGGCGTCGCCCTCCAGGTTCATCATGCCGACCAGGCTGCCGGCGGTCTGGTCGAAGCCGACCCGGCCGGCCCACGGCCCGTGCTGGCCGTTCAGCGACGCGGTGACGTGCACGATGCCCGGCCGGACGGCCGCCGCCTGCTCGGCCGAGACGCCGATCTGCTCCAGGTAGCCGGGCCGCCGGTTGGCGTAGAACACGTCCGCGCCGCGCAGAAGACCAGTGATCACCTCAGCGTCGGTGCGCGGGTCGATGGTGGCCGACCGGGCCCCGACATTGGCGGTGATGTAGGTGACGTCGTGCTCCAACTCGTTGGTGCGCCACAGGTTCAGCACGTCCGCGCCGTGCAGGGCGAGCGCCCGGCCGGCCCCGGCCCCGGCGATGACGTGGCCCATGCCCAGCGCGCGGATGCCCGACAGCGGCAGCTCCACGCCGCCGGGCAGCGGCTCCGGGTCGGAGTCGGCGATCTTGGTGATCTCGATCAGCGGCAGGTCCTCGATGCCGGTGTGCTCGGCCAGGAACTCCTCGGTCGAGCGCAGCATCGGCAGCACGACGCCGGCCTCGACGGCCGCGGCCTCCAGCTCGCGCGCGTCCCACTTGGACACCGCCTGGGCCACCCGCTCCGGGTCGTCCGGCACGTCCAGCAGCTTCTGGGCGGCCACCTTGATCTTCGGGTACGGGTTGAGCGGCATCACCCAGCGGTCGTCGGCGGTGCGGTAGAAGCCGAAGGCGAAGGCGTTGGTGGGGTTGGCGGCCGAGATCGGGATGTGGCCGTTGAGCGTCTCCCACTTGCGGTCGTAGAACGGGCACAGCCGGTGCGGCGTCACCCGCAGGTCCACGGAGATGTCCTGGCCCTCGCCGCCGCGCAGCCGCCACAGCTTGGCCATCGCGGCCGACTTGGCGACCAGGGCGATGCCGGCCGCGCCGCCCAGCCGCAGCGTGCTGGGCACCACCGGGTCGGCGCCGACGAAGGTGATGTCGCCGCCGGTGTCGGCCGGGCTCATCCCGATGCCGGCCAGCAGCCCGGCCAGCTCGGCGTGCGGGTCGAACGCGTCGGTGGTCAGCGGGTTCGCGACCGCGGCGGCCACCTTCTCAGACAGCGACATATCCCCAGGCTCCTAGTCGCGCAGCAGCGTCGTTACCTCGTCGATGGTAGGGCCAGTGGCCGGGCCCCGTCGGGTGACGGAGATCGCTGCCGCCGCGTTGGCCCGCCGCGCCGCCGCCAGCGGGGACAGCCCGGCGGCCAGGGCGGCGATGAACGCCCCGGCGTGCGCGTCGCCGGCCCCGTTGGTGTCCACGACCCGGGCCGGGAAACCGGGAACCGTGGCCACGCCGTCGGCCGTCGCGATCACGCAGCCGTCGGCCCCGATGCGCACCATGGCGTTGCGGCGGCGCAGCGATTGGGCCGCTTCGACCGGATCGTCCGAACCGGTCAGCAGGGTGGCCTCGCGCTCGTTGCAGCTGATCCAGTCGGCCCGGTCCAGCACGGGTTTCAGCACGTCGTCGGGGATCTCGGCCGCCAGCGGCCCGGGGTCGAGCACGACGGTGACGCCCGAGTCCACTGTGGACAGCCAGGAGCTGACCGCCGGGCCGTTCACCGGCAGCGCCAGGCCGTAGCCGGAGACATAGACGAAGTCGTCCGCGAACAGCCGGATCCGGCGCAGGTCGTCGGGCCGCAGTTGGCCCTCCGCGCCGAAGGTGGTGGCGAACGTGCGCTCTCCCTCGGCGTCGACCAGGGCCACCGTGACGCCAGTGTCCATTGTGGACAACAGCGGCTGGAGCACGTCGATCCGCTCCTGCGCCAAGCGTTTGCGGGCCAGGTCGCCGAACGGGCCCACGCCGTGCATGCCGCCGTAGGCCGAGGACAGGCCCTGCCGGACAGCCGAGGTGAGCACGTTGAACCCGCCGCCCACCTCGGTGCCGCCGGCCGAGGCCAGCACGTCGCCGCCCCGCTCGGGCAGATGCGGCACGTACATGACGATGTCGACGATCACCTGTCCGACATGCACCAAGCGACTCACTGCCGCACCTCGCTAGCGCTCGGTGTCCGCGTTCGCGGACGCGCTGCGTTGAACGATTCGCTCGCAAGCTCGCTCATGGACGCAATGCCACCAGGTCCTCGGTCAGCTCGGCCAGCGGCAGGTCGTTGACCGCGTGGATGGTGCGCACCGCCTCGTCCGGAAAAGCGTCGTCGCCGTGGCAGGCGCCGGCGATCGCCCCGGCCATCGCGCCGATAGTGTCGCAGTCGCCGCCGAGCGATGCGGCGAGCAGGCAGGCCTGCCACGGATCGTCGGGATGCACGGCCAGCACGGCGAAAGTCGCCGGCACCGACTCCTGGGTGGCCACGCTGGTGCCGACCAGACGGTAGATGGTGTCGGCGGCCTCGCCCGGGGCCATGCCCTCGACGAGCTCGCTGGCCCAGGCCAGCCGCGTGCCGACGTCGCCGGCAGCGATCCAGTTGCCCCGGCCGGCGGCCAGCCGGGCCGCCTCGGCCGCGACCTTGGTCGCCTCGCGGATGTTCGCCCCGGCGATGCCGGCGCTCACCGCCGCCGCCACCGCGGCCGCCCCGGCCAGGGCGACGCCGGTGTTGTGGGTGACCCAGCTCGCCTCGACGACACTGTCCACAAGGGACTTGAGGTCGTCCGCCGGGCACGCGATGCCGACCGGGGTGATGCGCATCGCGGCGCCGTTGGTGGTGCCGAACCGGCCGGCCCGCTCCAGGCTCTCGCCGGCCGCCACCGCGCTGACGGCGGCCTTGGTGGACGGACCGAGCAGGTCCAGCGAACCCCGTCGGCGCATGTCCTCTTCCCACGCCAGCAGATCCGCCGCCAACTGGTGCGGGTCGACCCGGCCGTGGCCGGCGACCAGCAGCCGGGCCAGCAGCACCGCCTGCTCGGTGTCGTCGGTGATCGAGCCGGCGGCCATGCCCGGCGCGATCGGCTGGTCGGCCGGGCCGGGCTCGAAGCCGGTGAGCACGCCGTAGCGGGCCTGGATGGCCTCGCGCGGCATGGACTGGGTGGGCATGCCCAGGGCGTCGCCGATGGCCAGGCCGGTGAACGCGGCCAGGGCGCGGCTCACTCGGCCCCGCCGAACTTCAGGTGCAGCCGGAACCGGTCGGGATCGAGCAGGCTCTCCGTGTGCTCCACGAAGCGGCCATCGCGGTCCCGGCACAATCGTCGGGCGCGCAGGAAACGCTCCCCCGGCGCGCGTCCGAGCACGGCCGCCTCCAGCTCGCTGATCCGCCCCAACTCGACCCACTCCTCCCCCTGTTCCGGCAGCAGCCCCTCGGCCCGCAACACGTCGTAGAGCGATCCGTCCAAACCGGACTCTGGCAGCGCGGCCATCCGGCCGACGGCCTCGACCCTGGTGCACTCGAAGGAGATCGCCGGTCCGTCCACAATGGAGCGGACCCGGTCGATCGCGACGAACTCGGGCTCGACGCCGAAGCGCTCGGCCATCTCCCCGTCGGTCACCCGCTCCAGCCGGATGACCTCGACCCTGGTGTGCACGCCCTGCTGGGCCAGGGCGCGGGTCCAGCCGATGCGGTCGTCCAGCGGGCGGTCGTCGAAGGTGACGAAGGAGCCCTTGCCGGAGTGGGTGGCGATCAGGCCGCGGCTGCCCAGCTCGGCCAGCGCCTGCCGGATCGTGTTGCGGCTGACCGCGAACCGGCTGGCCAGCACGTGCTCGCCGGGCAGCCGGGCGCCGCGCGGCAGCCGGCCGCGGCGGATCTCCCTGGCCAGTTCGTCGGCGATCTGCTCGTACTTCAGGCGCAGCACGACAGCACCTCGTCCATGGTCTTGACCTCGATGTGCGGGCTGAAGCCGCGGGCGATGTCCAGCGCGCGCTCGTGGGCCTCGTCGGTCATGCCGGCGCAGGCGTCGGCCACGATCCAGGTCACCTGGCCCGCGTCGGCCGCCGCCAGCGCCGTGGACAGCACGCAGCAGTCGGTCGCCACCCCGGCCAGCACCAGCACGTCGGACCGGCCGACCCGCTTGGCCAGCTTGGGGCCCCACTTGCCGAAGGTGGTCTCGTCCACTGTGGACCCCTCGAACCCGTCGACCAGTTGGTAGAGCTGGGACTGCGGGGGCTTCAGCGCGAACGGCCAGCGCCGGTAGTACAGCCGCCACGCGCCTAACGGCTTGGCCGGCGCCACGAATCGCGTGAACGTGACGTCCCGGAAGGCGGCCACCAGCTTGCCCACCGGGGCCAGGATGTCGGCGAAGCCGGGCGTGAACCAGTCGCTGGCCGGGTCGGCGAACACGTTCTGCATGTCGATCACCGCGAGATGGGCCTTCATGCCGCCACCAGCTCCTGGGAGCGCACCCGCGACCGCTGGGTGAGCCAGGTGCCGGCGAACCCGATCACCAGCGCCGCCAGCACGCCCAGGTTGGCGTCGGCCCACGCGCCCTCCCGGCCGCCGAGGCCGATCGGGTCGAGCAGGTATCCCTGCCAGGACAACCAGCTGGCGTAGGTGTTGGTGACCAGGCCCCAACCGACCACGGTGGACACCAGGACCAGGCTCACGGCCACCCAGTTCACGCTGCCGTAGCGGCCCTTCGGGTCGTACAGGTCGGCCTCGGAGTAGCCGCCGCGGCGGCCGGCGATGTCGGCCAGCATCACGCCGCACCAGGCGGCGATGGGCGTGCCGAGGGTGATCAGGAAGCCCTGGAACGGGCCGAGGAAGTTGTCGGCGAAGAAGGCCACGTAGATCGTGCCGAGCACGATGACCACGCCGTCGATCAGCGCCGCCGCGAAGCGCGGGGTCTTCAGGCCGGCGGCCAGCAGGGCCAGGCCCGAGGAGTAGATGTTCAGCACGCAGCCGCCGACCAGGCCCAGCACCGCCACGATCACGAACGGCACCAGGTACCAGGTGGGCAGGATGCTGGCCAGCGCGCCCACCGGGTCCTCGGCGACGGCCTTGTTCAGGTCGGGCGAGGAGCCGGCCAGCAGCAGGCCGGCGATCAGCAGCACCACCGGGGCCAGCGCCGAGCCGAACGTGGTCCAGCCGATCACCGCTCGGCTGGAGGCGGTGCGCGGCAGGTAGCGGGAGTAGTCCGCCGCCGCGTTGACCCAGCCCAGGCCGAAGCCGGTCATCAGGAACACCAGCGCGCCGACCACGCTGGCCGCCGAGCCGCCGGGGATGGCCGAGACCTTGGCCCAGTCGATGTGCGGGATGACAAAGGCGATGAACACCACCGTGAGCACCGCCGTGACGATGGTGATCACCGTCTGCATGCGCATGATCAGGTCGAAGCCCATCACGCCGCCGCCGACCGTCAGCAGCAGCACCACCGCGAGCGCCACGATCTTGACCACCGGGCCGCCGCCCCAGCCGAGCTGGGTGAACACCGTGGCCGTGGCCAGGGTGGCCAGCACCGTCAGCACCGTCTCCCAGCCGACCGTGAGCACCCAGGAGATCGCCGTGGCCAGCCAGTTGCCGCGCACCCCGAAGGCCGCCCGGCTCAGGATCATCGTCGGGGCCGAGCCGCGCTTGCCGGCCACCGCGACGAAGCCGCAGAGCAGGAAGGAGAACACGATGCCGATGGCGGCGGCGATCGCCGCCTGCCAGAACGAGATGCCGAAGGCCAGCGTGAACGAGCCGTAGCTCAGGCCCAACACCGAGACGTTGGCCGCGAACCAGGGCCAGAACAGCTGTCTCGGCGTCCCCTTGCGCTGGTCGTCGCCGATCACGTTGATGCCGTTGGCCTCCACCTGGAGGGCAGCCGAGTCCGCACCGGGCATTTCGGGTGACTCCTTGATCCTGTCCAGACCTGTCCAGTGACGCGGACCATACGCCCCCTCCCACCCCCCAGCAACCAGCCCCCCGCCCCCACCCCCGCCCCCCGCCTCCGAAACCGGTTCCGCCGCTTGGAAGGGGGCTTTCCTACACTCCGAGTGTAGGAAAGCCCCCTTCCAAGCGGCGTCTGCTGCGGGCGCGCCTGGCGTGTCGCCGGGGAAGGGAGCCCCCTGGACAGCGGGGTCCAGGGGGCGCGGGCCGTCAGGCGGTGAGGCCGCGGCGGATGGCCTCGATGCGCTCGGCGGCCATGCGCTGGCTGATCCCGGCGGCACGGATCATGGTGGAGCCGTGGAAGGTGCCGGGGAAGTGGTGCAGCTCGGTGGGCACGCCGGCCTGGATGAGACGGTGGGCGTAGAGCAGGCCCTCGTCGCGCAGCGGGTCGAACTCGCACACGGAGACGTAGGCCGGCGGCAGGCCGGTCAGGTCCTCGGCGCGGGCCGACGCGGCGTACTGGTCGGCCGGCTGGCCGCCCAGGTAGTACTTCCAGCTGAGGATGGCGTTGGGCCGGTGCCACAGCGGGGTGTCCACGAACTGGACCATGGACGGCGTCTCGAGTCGGTCGTCGAGCTCGGGAATGCCGAGGTACTGGAACTTGACCGCGGGGCCGCCGCGGTCGCGGGCCAGCAGCGCGAGCCCGGCGGTGAGGCCGCCGCCGGCGCTGTCGCCGCCGATGCCGATGCGCTCGGGGTCGACGCCGAGCTCGGACGCCTTGGCGGCGGTCCACTCCAGCGCGGCGTAGCAGTCCTCCAGCGGACCGGGGTACGGGGTCTCGGGGGCCAGCCGGTAGTCGACGGAGACCACGACGGCCCCGATCTTGTCGGCGATCTCCAGGCTGCCGCCGGCGTCCTGGTCGAGGTTGCCGATGGCGAAGCCGCCGCCGTGAATGGAGACGAAGGCGGGCCGCGGGGCCGGGACGGAGGTCGGCGTGTAGACGCGCACCCGGACCTCGGGCGCGCCGGCCGGGCCGGGGATCAGCTTCTCCTCGACGGTGACCGGGTTTTCCGGCTCGTACACCGGCATCTGGTCGCGCATCGACGTCATCCGCTCGCGCAGGGCCTGCACGTCGGTGAAGTCCACGCCCTCGGGCAGCATGCTCAGCCAGGGGAGCAGTTCGGGATCGATGGCGTATGTCATGACACCAAGACTGCCCGCGCCGGCGGGACTTCCCCACCCGACAACTGTCGCCGGATCGGTGTCCGAGCCCGCCAACTGGCTGTCAGAGGTAGGTGGCGAGGTCGGCGATCAGCCCGGGGTGGACCGGATCCCAGCCGAGCAGGGCCCGCGTCTCGGCGTTGGGCATGGCGATGTCCATCTGGATGAACGGGAACTCCCGGAAGTGCTCGACCGGCACGCTCTCGGCGGCGATCCCCAGCCGCCTTCCGATGGCCTCGGCGATCTCCCGCACGGCAATACCCTCTTCAGCGGCGGCGATCAGCTGCGCCCCGGCCGGGGCCTTGTCCAGGGCCAGCGCGAACAGGCGGCCGACGTCGAGGGTGTGGGCGGCGGGCCAGCGGTTGGCGCCGTCGCCGACGTAGCCGGAGACGCCGGTGCGGCGGGCGATCTCGATCAGCCGGGGCAGGAAGCCGTGCCGGTCCTTGGCGCTGTGCGTGACCGGCGGGACCGCGACCAGGATGGACCGCACGTCTCGCTGGGTGAGGCCGACGACCGTGCTGGCGACGGCCGAGCGCGGGTTGGCGGTGATCGCCGCGTCGCGCTCCGGGTCGCCGGTGGGGGCGACGCCGACGCCGATGAAGGTCTTGCCGGTGCCGGCCAGTGCGTCGCCGAAGGCCCGCACCACGGCGTGATCGGCGTTGGTGGCCTCGACGAACGCCGTCGGGGCGATGTCGGAGTGGTCGAACGCCAGGTGGATGACGGCGTCCACGCCGGCGGCGGCGCGGCGCAGGCCGTCCAGGTCCCCGAGGTCGCCGCGCAGCGCCTCCGCCCCCAGCGCCCGGACGGCCTCGGCCGAGGTCTCGGACCGGGCCAGGCCGACGGCGTCGTGGCCGGCCCGGCGGAGTTCGGGCAGGACCGCCGAGCCGATGTGGCCGCTCGCGCCCGTGACAAGAACACGCATGACGGGATCTCCTCAGTGATGTGACTTGGTACCGTCACCGTAGCAGAAGTGACGTTACCAAGTCACATCACTAGGCTGGGCCCATGGCTCGATGGGAACCGAACGCGCGGGAGCGGCTGGTGCGGGCTGCCCTCGACCTGTTCGCCGAGCAGGGCTACGACAACACCGCGGTGGCCCAGATCGCCGAGCGCGCCGGGCTGACCAAGACGACCTTCTTCCGGCACTTCCCCGACAAGCGGGAAGTCCTGTTCGCCGGCCAGGAGACGCACGCCCAGCTGCTGGCCGACGGCATCGCCGCCGCCCCGGCCGAGGCCACGCCGCTGGAGGCCGTCGCCGCCGCCCTCGACGCCGCCACGGCCAGCTTCCGCCCCTTCCAACGCGAGTTCGGCCCCCGGCTGCTCACCGTCGTGGCCAGCACCGCCGAGCTGCGGGAGCGGGCCGCGTTCAAGCACGCCGGCCTGGCCGCCGCCATGGCCGCGGCGCTGCGCGAACGCGGCGTCCCCGAGCCGACCGCCGGCCTCGCCGCCGAACTCGGCGTCCGCGCCTTCGACGCCGCCTACGCCCGCTGGGTCGACGCGACCGCCGGGTCGACGTTCCCGGAACTGGCCCGACAGAGCCTGGACGAACTGCGCACCGCGCTAATCTCGTTGACATGAAAGGCCTGTTGCTACGGCTGTCCGCGCTCGACGCCGACGCGGCCAGCGCGGTGCGGGTGATCAGCTTCTTCGACACCCTGGTGGCCCAGCACGCCGGCCTGGAACGGCTGGTGGCCAGCACGGCCGAGCTGGCCGAGTGCCCGGTCGGGCTGAGTGTGCCGGAGACCGGGGTGTGGCTGCGCGCCGACGAGGACGGCCGGTCGCTGGCCGAGGCCCCGCCGCCGGCGGCGAGCCGGCAGCTGGAGGGCGGCGGCCGGGTGTGGCTGGAGCGGGCCGGGCAGCCGCTGCCGCTGGACGAGATCGTGCTGGAGCGGTTCGCGATCGCGGCGGCGGTGCTGCTGGGCGAGACCAGGGCCCGACTGTCCGGTTTGGACGATCCGGCGCTGGTGGAGCTGGCGGTCAGCGCCTCGGCCGGCGACGCCGAGCGGTCGAGGGCCTTGCACCTGCTGGGTTTCTCCCCGCTCACGCCGATCCGTGTGCTGGCGGTCAAGGACGGTCCGCTGCCCGAGCCGCCGGGCCCGCAGGCGGCGATCGGCGACCGGCACGCGGTGCTGGCCCCGGCCGAGGCGATCGTCCCGGACGGACACACGATCGGCATCGGCCCCGCGGTGCCGGCGATGCGCGCCCAGCAGTCGTGGCAGGCGGCGCGGACCGCCGTCCGACTCACCACTCCCGGCGTGGTCGACGCCGTCACCTGGGACCAGTTGGGGGCGCTCGGCCCGCTGGCGTCGCGGATCCGGCCCGAGGAGATCGACGAGATCGACGACGTGCGGGCGCTGGACCGGCTGGCCGAGGAGCCCGGCGGCCGGGAGACCCTGGACGTGCTGACGGCGGTGGTCGTCACCGACTCGGTGCGCAAGGCCGCGACCCTGATCCACCGGCACCACAGCTCGATGGCCGGCCGGCTGGCCCGGGCCGGGGCGGCGCTGGGCTTCGACGTGAGCTCGCCGTCCGGCCGGTTCCGGCTGACGCTCGCCCTGGGATTGCGGCGGCTCCGTGACTCCTGATCACCGGTTCGGGGGTACACAAGGGACGATCGGCTCCACCACGTGATCAACTTTGGGCTCTTCGGGTTAAGCCGCTTGGGCCTGCCGACGGGTCTGCGTTCACGCTGCGTGTAGTAGCTTTCCCAGCACTGTGGGCACTGGGAGAGGGCGCGCTGGTGGCTGACACTGTTGATCACGACTACTCGACGGGCGCGGCCGGGATAGTGCCGGAGGCCGAACGCCGCTCCCGCTACCACTTCGTCGCCCTGTGGGTGACCCTGGCGGCCGGCTTCACCTACCTGTTCCTGGGTTTCCAGTACCACGACGCCGGCTACTCGCTGGCGCAGGCGATCGCCGCCGGCGCGATCGGCGCGGTGGCCTACTTCCTCTACGCCCTGCCGGCCGCCTACCTGGGCTCCACCACCGGCCAGACCCATGCCCTGCTGACCCGCTCCATCCTCGGCAAGATCGGCTCGGTGCTGGTCAGCCTGCTGCTGATCGGGGTGGCCGCCGGCTGGACCGCGTTCGCCTTCAACCTGCTGGCCACCCTGTTTGACGGCCTGTACGGCTGGGGCCACATCGCGGTGATCAGCGTGCTGCTGGCGGTGCTCGGCATCGCCAACAACCTGTTCGGCTTCAAGGGAATCGCCGCCTTCGCCCGCTGGGTCGCGGCGCCGCTGATGATCATCTGGGTGCTGTACCTGGTGATCAAGGGCCTGGGCACGATGCCGGCCGACGCGCTGGCCGCCACGCCCAAGGCGACCTCGGAACTGCCCTTCCTGACCGGGGTCGGGGTGGCCATCGGCTCGGTGATGTGGGGCAACGAGCCCGACACCTGGCGCTACGGCAAGCCGAAGTTCCTGTGGCCGGCGCCGGCCTTCGGCGTGGCCTTCGCCGTGGGCCTGGTGCTGTTCGTGGCCGGCGGCTGGATGATGGCCCAGCTGTCCGGGGCCGGCCAGTACGACTTCGGGCCGGCCTTCCACTACACCGTCGAGTACTCGCTGTTCGGGCTGCTGTGGCTGGGCGGGCTGGTGGCGCTGGTGCTGATCGTGGCGATCAACGACGGCAACTACTACGAGATGATCAACGGCGGGCAGAACCTGCTCGGCACGGTCCCGGGCTGGAAGCGCTGGCGCACCTGCCTGCTGATGGCCGTGATCGCCGCGGTGTTCACCTGGCAGTTCCCGGACGTGCAGGACGGCTTCTACCAGGTCGCCAGCTGGTCCTCGATCGCGCTGCCCAGCACCACGGTGGTGATGTGCGTGGACCAGTTCTGGCTGCGCAGGCGCCGGGTCGACGAGGTCCCGACCTGGCGGGAGTCGGCCCTGGCCAACTGGCCAGGGCTGGTCGCGGTGGTGCTGGCGGTGGCCTTCGGCGCGTGGGGCCTCGGCCTGCTGCCGGGCCAGGACTCCGCGCCCGAGGCCGGCATCGTGCCGGTCGAGACGTGGCTGCTGGCCGGGTTGATCTACGCTGCACTGGCCGCCGCTGTCGCCGGGAAGCCGAACGCCGCGGCCGTGCTGGGCTTCAGCCGGCGGCTGACGAGAGCCGACCACTGAGGGGACACACGCAGCGATGACCGCTTCGGCCCGCGAACTGCTGGAGACCGCCCGCAAGGACCTCGCCCCGGGCGAACACGAGAACCGGCTGGTGCCGCTGATCGCCGCCGGCGCCGCCGACCGCAAGGCCCTGGCCGCGCTGGCCGCCGAGCAGCACCGGATCATCGTCAGCGACTGGCGCAGCTTCCTGGTGCTGGCCTCCCGCTGCGCCGACCCGGCCGCCGGGGCCTTCTTCTCCGGCCTGGCCGCCGGCGAGGGCCAGGCGCTGGACAACCTGGGCAAGTTCGCCAAGGCCGCCGGCCTCTCCCGGCAGGACATCGACGACTACCGGCCGCTGGCCGGCTGCCAGGCCTATCCGTCCTATCTGGCCTGGCTGGCCCTGAACGGCGAGCCCACCGACGTGACCCTGGCCGTGGTGGCCAACTTCGCGGCCTGGGGCAACTACTGCTCGGCCGTGGCCACCGGCCTGCGCGAGCACTACGGCTTCGACGACGACGGCTGCTCCTTCTTCGACTTCTTCGCCGCGCCCGCCCCCGACGGCGACGAGCCGGCCATCGCCGCCGTGCAGGCCGGCCTGGACGCCGGCCACGGCACCAAGGCCGCCTTCGAGTACGGCCGCCTGATCCAGAGCTACGAGCTGATGTTCTGGAACACCCTGGCCGAACTGGCCTGATCGACCGTATGGGGGACGGAGCAACCATGAGCACCGGCAACTACATCGAGGCCGTCCTGGACGGCATCGGCGCCGATCCGGATCGGGTCGTGTTCCACCAACCCGACGGCAGCACGCTGACCGCCGCCGCCGTGACCGATCTGATCCACCGCACCGCCCATGTCCTGCGGGCTCGGGGCGTGCGCCACGGCTCCACCGTGGCGCTGCTGTCCGGCAACCGGGCCGAGGTGCAGACCACCCGCTACGCCGCGAACCTGCTCGGGGCCCGCATCGTGTCGCTGTACGAGGGCATGGCCGCCGAGACGCTGGCCGTGATCGCCGCCGACGTCGAGACCGACGTCCTGGTCGCCGATCCGGAGCACGCCGCGCAGGCGGCATTCATCGCCGAACGGGCCCTGATCAAGGAAGTGCTGTCGTTCGACGACCTGCTCGCGCTGGTGGCCGACGCGCCGAGCACGCCGATCGCCCCCGAGCCGGTGCGCGAGGACGAGATCTGGTGCGTGCGGCACACCGGCGGCACCACGGGGCATCCCAAGGGCATCACGATGACCTTCGGGGCGCACCTCGCGCAGCTGTCCGATCCGCGGCGGCCACGCACGCCCAGCGTGCTCCTGGTGGCCAGCACCCTGGCCCACATGGCCGGCATGTTCGTCGACGGCGTGCTGACCGGCGGCGGCAGCGTGATCGTGCGGACCGGGTTCGAGCCGGCCGAGGTCCTCGACGCCATCGAGCGGCACCGGGTGAACGCCATGTGGCTGCTGCCGGCACTGCTCTACCGGCTGACCGAGCAGCAGCGGCGCCGGCCCCGGGACACGTCCAGCCTGCGCATGGTCATGTACGGCGGCGCGGCGGCGTCACCGGCTCGGCTGGCCGAGGCGGTCGAGGCCTTCGGCCCGGTGCTGATGCAGGTCTACGGGCAGACCGAGGCCGGCGGCATCAGCGCGCTGATGCCCGAGGACCACCGGCGCCCCGAGCTGCTCGGCACCGCCGGCCGGCTCACTCCCGGCGTCGAGCTCCGCTTCGTCGACGCCGACGGCCGGGACGTGCCCGCCGGCCAGAGTGGCGAGATCGTCAAGAAGTCGACCGGCGAGTCCCGCGGCTACCTCAACAACCCGGAGCTGACCGCCCAGGTCTGGCGGGACGGCTGGGTGCACACCGGCGACGTCGGCTTCCTCGACGCCGACGGCTACCTGCACATCCAGGACCGGATCAAGGACATGATCATCGTCGTCGGCGGGCACGTCTACCCGGCCGAGGTCGAGGCCGTGCTGCTGACCCATCCGGCCGTCGCCGAGGCCGCCGTGTTCGGCGTGCGCGACACCGACGGCGTCGAACAGGTCCACGCCGCCCTGGTCCTGCGCTCCCCACTGGACCTGGCCGCGGTCCAGGCCCACGTCGCCGAGCACATGGGCCGGCAGTACGCGCCGGCCGGCATCACCGTGCTGGACGCGATCCCGCTGACCGACGTCGGCAAGCCCGACAAGAAGCTGCTCCGCGAGCAGATGCGGTAACACGCCCAGCGGCCCCCTCGACATCCGAGTCGGGGGGACCACATGCTGCGCTTTCACTTCACTGCCGAAGATCTGCTCAGCACCCGGGTGGCCGCGGGGCCGGCGGCCGCCTGGGAGCTGCTGCTCAGCCTGCACCTGTTGCAGTCCAAGGCCGGCGGGGCCGTCTTCCGGTCATGGCGGGCGGCGGCCGTGCGCACGCTGACCGACGCCATGTGGCTGCGGGAGCTGTTCACGCTGACGCCGGCGCGCGGCTACTCCCCCGATTTCCTCACACCGACCGGCGATCTCGACGAGGCGCTCGACATGATCGTGCGCACGCCGGCCGAGCGTCTGCGGACGGAGCTGTCCGGCCTGGCGGGCAAGCGAACCGTGCCCAAGCTGGTGGCCGAACTGCTGGCGAACGACCGCAAGCGGCTCGTGGACCTGCTGCGGGAGTACCACCGGGTCGCACTGAAGCCGGTGTGGCCGCAGGTGCTGGCCGCGGTGGACACCGACCGCGCGATGCGCGGCCGGGCCATGCTGGCCGGCGGCATGGATGCGCTGCTGGGCGGACTTCCCGACTGCGACTGGGAAAACCGGGTCCTCACCGTCGACTACCCGGTCTCCCGCGACGTTCACCTGAACGGCCGCGGCCTGCTGCTGACGCCGTCGGCGTTCTGCTGGCGGCGGCCGATCACGCTGGCGGACCCAAAGTTGCCGCCGGTGCTGGTCTATCCCGTCGAGCACGGCGACGAGTGGACCGGGGCCGCCCCGACGCGGCCGCTGTCCGACCTCATCGGCCGCACCAGAGCCACCGTGCTGACGATCGTCGGCGACGGCTGCACCACCGGCGAACTGGCTTGTCGGGCGGTCATTTCCGCCGCATCGGCCAGCGAGCACGTGGCCGTGCTACGGGGCGCCGGACTGCTGTCCACCCGCCGGCTCGGCCGGTCCGCGGTGCACCGGCTGACACCGCTGGGCCGGTCCCTGCTCCACCGCGGCGACCTGGATCTTTCGGCGGTGCCCGAAACGACGGGCGGCCGCCGCTGACCCGGTGCCAGACTCGTGCCATCGGGGCATGAGGGGGACGCACGTGACGGGCGCTTTCACCGGTGGCCAACTGAGTTTTCCCAATGTGGAGACGCTGGTCGCGACCTTTCTCGCGGCCCAGCCGGCACTGGCCGGCGTGCACGTCGGCCCGGACCTGCCGGCCAACTGGGACAACCGGTCGGCCGCGGTGTACGTGCAGCGGGTCGGCGGCGCCTACGACGAGGACCAGCAGGTCGACCAGGCGCTGATCCGGCTCGACACCTACGGGCCGACCAAGACGGACGCGCTGAACCTGGCCGGAACCGCCCGTGGCCTGATGCCGACGCTGGTCCGCGGCGTGCAGGGCGTCAGCTGGATCAGCGAGGACTACGGGCCACAGTGGTTCTCCGACGCCAAGCACGACAACGCGCCCCGCTACATGACCCGGTTCCGGGTGACCGTCCACATCGGACCAAAGACCGCCTGATCTTTTTCGGAGGGGAATCCCATGGCAGGACAGAACACCGGGGAGATCCGGGTCGCCGGCGTCGGCCACGTGTACGTGGCGCCGGTGGGCACCGCCCCGCCGGCCGACTTCACCGCGGGCTGGGCCGGCTGGCAGGACCTGGGCTTCACCACCCAGGACGGGGTCAAGGTGGTGAAGAAGGACAAGATGGACCCGGTGGAGACCTGGCAGGCGGTCGCCCCGGTGCGGCTGGTGCACGCCCAGCGGGACCTGTCCCTGAAGTTCACGCTGTTGCAGGTCAACGCCGACACGCTGCCGTTCTTCTTCGGTGGCGGCACGCTGGACCCGAAGACCGGCTACACCATCTCCGGCCTGGCCCACACCGACGAGCGGGCGCTGGGCATCGAGTTCAACGACGGTCCGCAGGTCGTGCAGCGGATCGTGGTGCCGCGCGGCGCGGTCACCGAGACCGACGACACCTCGATCACGCGCACCGCCCCGATCAAGCTCGGCGTCACCTTTGTGGCCCTGCTGGGCGCGAACAACGGCCTGGCCACCTGGACGATGAACACCCTCACCGCGACCGCCGGTTCCTGAGGAGAGCGAGAAAACCCATGGGCTACAACGTCAACGCGGCGCGGGCGCAGCGGCTGGAGGCCACCGGCGAGCGCTGGGAGTTCGAGCTGGACGGCGAGACCTTCTCGCTGCCCACCGAGCTGTCCCGGGCCACCGTGCGGGATCTGGCCGCGCTGGACCCGTCCGATCTGGACGGTCTGCTGGCGGCCATGCTCGGCCCCGAGCAGTTCGAACGGTTCGCCACGCACCACACGTCCGTGCAGGACATCCAGGCGCTGCTGGAGGCGTACGGCCAGGAAACCGGGATGGCGCTGGGGGAAGAGTCGGCCTCGACGCGCTCCTGACCGAGCACGCCGAGGCCGTCGAGGCGGACCTGCTCCGCCACTACGGCGTGGACCTGCTCGACCACTACCGGGGCACGCTGTCGGCGCGCCGGCTGCGGGTGCTCGTCCAGCACCTGCCCGCCGACAGCAACCTGGTTCGCGCGCTGCACGGCGAGCAGGCCGGCTGGGGACTGACCGACCACCTGCTGGCCACGGTCGTCGACCAGCTGGCCGTGGCCAACTGGCTGTTCGTGTGCGCCAACAACGACGGCGACCGGCCCGATCCGCCGACGCCGCTGCCACGGCCGGGGATCGAGGAGCCGGAGCCCGAGCGCGGCTCCACGCCGGAGGAGATCGCCGCCTTCTTCGGTGGCCTGTGAACAGCATGAGGGGGTGGGCATGAGCGGTGCGGGGACGGAGTCCGCCGCCCAGTACGAGGCCGCCGTCCGGGCCATGGTCCAGAACGTCCAGGGTCAGGTCCAGGCGGCCATGTCGCAGGTGGCCAAGGACATCCAGGGCAGCTTCGCGCAACTGGTCGGCACGCAGGTCAAGGCTCTGGGCGACGGGTTGCGCAGCGCCGCGACGGCGGCGCAGTCGGTGGACGCGAACGCCCGTGTGCTGGTGAGCACCGTGAAGTCGCTGCCGGGCGACATCGGCGCCTTCGTGCGGCAGGCCGGCCAGGCCGGGCCGCAGCTGCTGGCCATCGGCAGGAACGCGCTGGACTCGGCCAAGAACGTGGTCAGCATGAGCAAGGAGCTGGTCGCGCTGCCCAAGACGTTCGGGGCGATCGGCGAGGTCACCAAGGCCTGGAAGACCGCGCAGGAGGGCGTGAACGTCGCGTTCCGGTCCAACCCGATCGGATTCGTCCTGCAGATCGTGCAGAAGTTCCTGCCGCTGTTGATCAACCTGATCCAGCACAACGCCACGCTCAGAGCCGCGTTCGAGAAGGCGTTCCAGCTGATCGGCAAGATCGTCTCGACGGTGATGGGCATCGTGGAGAAGGTGATCACCACCGCCTGGCCGATCATCGAGAAGGTGTTCCAGACCGCGATGACGGTGATCAGCAAGGTGATCGGCGTGGTGTGGCCGGCCATCCAGGCCATCATCGCCGGCGTCAGCGCGTTCATCCAGGCGCTGATCCAGAAGGTGTGGCCGGCGATCGTCGGCGTCGTGCGCGGCGCGGTGGAGTTCATCCACACCGTCATCTCCACCACGTTCAACGCGGTCCAGGCCGTGGTGAGCACGGTGTGGAACACCATCAAGACGATCATCACCACCGCGGTCAACACGGTCATCGCCATCATTCACGGCATCGGCCAGGTGTTCACCATCGTCAAGGACGCCTTCGGCCGCGCGGTGACCGCGGTCAGCGACGCGATCGGTTCGGTGATCAGCTGGGTGGCCGGGCTGCCCGGCCGGATCCTCGGCGCGCTGGCCGACTTCGGCAGCCTGCTGTTCAACACCGGCAAGGACCTGATCATGGGCTTGATCAACGGCGTCAAGAACATGGCCAGCCATCTGCTGGACACCATCAAGAACTTCATCCTCGACCACATTCCCGGGCCCATCAAGAGCATCCTGGGCATCTCGTCGCCGTCCAAGCTGATGGCCGGCTACGGCCAGAACATCGGCGAGGGTCTGGCCCAGGGCATCGAGGGCAGCACCGGGCTGGTCAACGCCGCGATGACCAAGCTGGTGCCGGCGCCGAAGCCGGTCTCGGCCATCGCCGGCATGGCCGAGATGGCCCGGTCCTCGTTGACCGGCTTGGGAAACCGGCTGTCCGCGACCGGCGCCGCGGCCGCGGCGGCCGCCACCGCGGGCGGCGTGTCGGTGAACGTCTATCCGCAGCAGGGGCAGTCCGAGTACGAGATCGGTCGGATCGCCGCCCGCGAGGTCGCATGGGCAGGGAAGCGATGACAGCAGACTTCACCGCGTTGCAGCTGCCCGTCTACGCCGCGGACGTGTGGGCCGGCAACACCGTCGACCCGGACGGCGTCGAGTGGTGGGTCACCAAGGAGCAGGGCTGGAACGACAGCCCGGACATGCGGCTGGGCCTGGTCGACAAGGCCCGCGCCGACGGGGCGTTCGACTCCCCCGGCTACCGGTCGCCGCGCGTGATCACGTTGGAGGGGCTGGCCATCGCCCCCAGCTGGGAAGCCAAGGAGCTGGCCAAGAACCGGCTCGCGGCGGTGTTCGCCGACGCCACCGTGCTCGGCACGTTCCAGGTGCGGGAGCGGCTGTTCGACCGGCAGGTGCGGGCCCGGCTGTCCAACCACGCCAAGATGGCCGACCGCACCCGCACCACCTTCGAGTGGTCGCTCCAGCTGACCGCGCCCGATCCGATGCGCTACGGATCCGTTGCCTACCAAGCCAACTGCGGCTTGCCGCGGCCTTCGGCCGGCGAGACGTTCCCGTGGACGTTCCCGCTGGACTTCGGCGCCCCGGTCGGCGGCGCGCTGCTGCTGGCCAACCAGGGCACCGCCCCGGCCCAGCCGATCTGGACCATCCAGGGGCCGTGCGCGCAGCCGGCGATCGTCAACCAGAACACCGGGCAGCGGCTGTCGTTCTCGCTGACGCTGGGCGCGGAGACGCTGTACGTGGACACCACGGCGCGCACCGTGCTGCTCGGCGACGCGTCCCGACGGTCCACATTGGAGCCGGGCTCGTCGTGGTTCACGCTGCCGCCCGGGTCCACCTCGGTCGCCTTCGAGGCCGCCGACGGCGCCGCCACCGCCACGCTGATCGCCTACTGGCGAGACACCTGGATCTGAGCAACGGGAGTTGGAGATGACAGGCGAATTCCACCCGGGCTGGGTGAACGGGATCGACGCGACCGCGGCCCGACTGGCCACCGGCCTGCTGGCGGCGCCGGACGGCTCGGCATCGGCGACGCCGCTGAGCTCGCTGGCCGGCATCCGCCCCACACCGGGCTTTCCGGGCCAGGTCGCCGTGGTCGCCGGCAGCAATCCGGTCGCGGTGTCGGTGAACCCGTTCCAGGCCGTGATCCCGGACCTGACCCCCGGCGGCGGCGGCGCGTTCCTGGCCACCCTCGGCTCGGCGCAGCAGCTCCCGCTGGCCGCGGCGGACGGCCAACAGAACCGCGTCGACCGGGTGGTCGCCGAGATCGATCCCAGCGCCCCCAACGGTTTTGTCGTGCACGTGGTGACCGGCCAACCCGCCAACCCGCCGCTGCCGCCAGCCGTGAAGAACCCGAGCTACCTGGAGCTGGCGCAGGTCCGGGTGCCGCCCACCGGCGGCGGCACGCCCACCGTCACCGACAGGCGGACGCTCACCAGCGCCCTGGGCGGGGTGCTGCCGGTGTTCAAGCCGGAGCAGCGGCCGGTCGCGCCGTACCAGGGCATGTACGTGCATCGTTTGGACACCAACAACCTGGAGCTGTTCGACGGCGCGACCTGGCGGACCGCGGTCAACACGATCGACACCGGATGGAAGCCGCTCACCTTGCGTCCCGGCTGGTTCTTCCCATCCGACCAGACCGACCTCCAGCCGCCGCAGGTCCGCCGGATCGGCGACACCACCCACCTGCGCGGCATGGTGTGGACGTCGAACGCGGTGCCGCCCAACCACCCCGACCCGCCGGTGGCCATCGGCGAGATGGCCGTCGACTGCAAGCCGCCGCACGCCCGGGTGTGGTCGGCCCCGGCTAGCGCCAGCGGCTCGATCCAGGTCTCGGTCACCAACTTCACGCTGCACCTCCAGTCCTTCCAGAGCGGCGGCCTCAAGGCCGGCGAGTGGATCAGCGTCGAGACGTCGTGGATCAACACGTGACCTACACGTACCTGATCGCCGACACCAGGACCGGGCTGATCCTGGACGAGCTGCCGCTGACCGGGGTCAGCTTCGACAAGAAGCTCAACGACACCGGCACGTTCCGCGGCAGCCTCCAGGTCACCGACCCGAACGTGAGCATCCGCGATCCGCGGGTGCTCACCACGCCCGGCCGCAGCTGCCTGTACGTGGACCGGGACGGAGTCCTGTTGTGGGGCGGCATCATCTGGACCACGACCTACGCGGTGGCCACCGGCTCGCTGGAGATCGGGGCCGCCGACTTCCTGTCGTACTTCGAGCACCGGTTCGTGCTGGGCACGCCGCTGGCCGCGGACCCGTCATCGACGCCGCCGGTCACCTACACCGATGTGGACCAGCTGGCCATCGCCCGCGATCTGGTCGGCACGGCCCAGAGCCATCCCGGCGGCGACCTCGGCATCGGTTTCACCGGCCCGGACTCCTCCGGCGTCACCCGCAGCCTCGCCTACGCGCCGGGCGACCTCAAGGTCGTGGCCGACGCGCTCAAGGACCTGGCCACCGCGGCCGGCGGCTTCGACTTCGTGGTCGACGTCCGCTACGGCGACGACGGCCGGCCGCTGCGGGAGCTGCGGGCCGGCTTTCCCCGGCTGGGCCAGGCCGGCGGGCCGTTCGTGTGGGAGTTCGGGGCCAACATGATCGACTTCAGCTGGCCGCAGGACGCGTCGGTCATGGGCAACCGGGCGTTCACCCAGGGCTCCGGCGGCCAGGCCCTCGGGCTCGCCGCCGCCGATCCCGCCGGCTGGCCGCTGCTGGAGCTGACCACCAGCCAGATCGACACCGCCGACCCGGGGCTGCTGGCCGACTGGGCCGCCGGCACCCTCGCCGCGCAGGGCCGGCCCGTCGCGTTGCCCGAGCTCACCGTGCGGGCCGACGCCTATCCGCAGGTCGGCCTGTACGAGGTCGGCGACGACGCCCGCATGGTCGTCGACGACCTGTTCTTCCCCGGCCAGCAGCTCGACGTCACGATGCGCATCCTCAGCCTGGCCGTCACGCCCGGCGACGAGGGCCAGGAAGAGGTCCAGCTGACGGTCTCCTCGTTCGAGCAGGAGCAGTGATGGCCAAGGTCAACCACCGGGACACCCTGGACACCTCGCTCCGCGAGCTGCAACGCCGCCTGCGCCTGCTGGAGGCCCGGCACGCCGCCACGAATGCCGCCCCCGCTGCGCCCCACGCCACGAACGCTGCCTTCACTGTCGCTGCCGCGCAGTTCGTCCCGGCCCGGCCGGTGGACTGGTGGCAGCTGGTCGACGCCTCGGACTGGACCGACCTCGCCGCCGCTGCCGTCCCCGCCACGGCCACCGCCGTCCGACTGTGGGCCGACGGCTCGGGCGATGTGCGGGTCCAGGTCGACGGCCGGCCCGACGCGGAGTTCACCGCCGGGGAGCACACAATCGCCGTGACCGAAGGCTGGGTCCGCATCCAGGGCCGCGGCACGGTCCAAGTCTTCGCGACCCTGGCGTGACCGTCAGCGGGCCGGGTGCTCGGGGGACAGCTCGGTGGGCTTCTTGAGGTCGCCGACCTCGCCCCGGCGCAGCAGGTCGAGGAACAGGTCGACGACGTCCGGGTCGAACTGGGTGCCGCGGCCCTGGCGCAGCTGCTCGGCGGCGGCGTCGACGCTGAGGGCCGGCTGGTACGGGCGGTCGACGAGCATGGCGGCCCAGGAGTCGCAGATGGCCAGCACACGGGCCTCGACCCGGATGCCGTTGCCCACCAAGCGGGACGGGTAGCCGGTGCCGTCGTAGCGCTCGTGGTGCTGGCGGATGATGTCGGCGACGACGCCGAAGCCGGGCACCATGCGGGCCAGGCGGTAGCCGTACTCGGGGTGCTGGCGGACCAGCCGCCACTCGTCCTCGGTCAGGGCGGTGGGCTTGGTCAGCACCGCCTCCGGGATGACGATCTTGCCGATGTCGTGCAGCCGCCCGGCCAGCTCGGCGTTGCGGGCCATGGCCTCGTCCTGCCCGAGCGCGGTGACCAAGGTCAGCGCCCAGCGGCTGATGGCCAGGCTGTGGTCGTGCGCGGCCAGCAGGGCGTCGACCTCGTCGGCGACGTGGCTGAGGTAGTCGATCATCGCGGTGTGGTCGGTGGCCACGGCGGTGCTGGTGGCCGAGGCCTCGCCGACGACGACCCGGTCCCGCCCGCGGGCCTTGGCCACGTACAGGGCCCGGTCGGCGGTGGCGACCAGCTCGTTGGGACTGTCGCCGTGCAACGGGAAGCACGCGGCCCCGACCGACACGGTGACGGCGATCCAGGTGTCCTCGGAGATGGCGACGGGGCTGCTGGCCACCCGCACCCGCAGCCGTTCGGCGATGGTCTGGAGCTCGGTCAGGCTGGCCTCGGGCACCAGCAGCGCGAACTCCTCGCCGCCGTAGCGGGCCAGCACGTCCCCACCCCGGGCGGCGCCGCGCAGCCGGGCGGCGATCTCGATCAGGGCCTGGTCGCCGGCCGGGTGCCCGTAGCGGTCGTTGATCGACTTGAAGTGGTCCACGTCCACGATGAACACGGCCAGCGAGCCGCCGCCGCGCCGGGCCCTCGCCACCTCGATGGGCAGCTGGGCCTCGAAGAAGCGCCGGGTGTGCAGGCCGGTCAGCGCGTCGGTGATGGCCAGCCGCCGCTGGTCGGACACCAGCCCGGCCAGCCGCGCGATGGTCAGCCCGAACAGCGCCGCGCAGGCCAGCGCGATCACCGGGATGTCCCGGAAGTCGCCGCGGTTGGCCTGGATGAACAGGGTCACCGGGGCGATCAGCGCGGCCCCGCACAGGGCGGTGATGCGGGCCGGGCCGATGCTGGCGTCGCGCAC
The DNA here is from genome assembly GCF_044547355.1 of Kutzneria sp. NPDC052558. Lineage (NCBI taxonomy): Bacteria > Bacillati > Actinomycetota > Actinomycetes > Pseudonocardiales > Pseudonocardiaceae > Kutzneria > Kutzneria sp. NPDC052558. The sequence continues at coordinate 194,746 of NZ_JBIUAG010000004.1, read as the reverse complement.
CGGCGAGGGATCGGTGAGCCGAGCCATCGTCGGATGCAGCGCGGCCGCGCCCAGCCCGAGGTTGCCGGCCAGCCAGATGGCGTCCAGGAAGTTGCCGGTGACGTAGGTGCCGGACAGCTGCTGCGACACGTACATCGTGTCGGCGGCGACGAAGGCCAGCATGTTGAACGTCAGCAGGTAGAACGAGGCCGGCCGGCGGCCGCCGCCGAGGATCAGTCGCAACGCCACGGTCAGCATCAGCAGGTCCAGCACCGGGTAGGCCAGGGAGAAGGCCTTGACCACGATCGGCGCGTCCAGCCGGGCGTTGGGGGCGATCAGGAACAGCCAGGACAGCATGGCCGCGCCGACGCCGATCACCGCGGCGTCGAGGATGCCGGGCAGGTCGCGGCCGGGGGTGCGGCGGCGGATCAGCATCAGCAGGCCGGCCACGACCAGCGGGTAGTGGGCCACGTAGAGCGGGTCGGCGACGCCGGGGTAGTCGAGGTTGCCGAAGGCGTAGTGGGCGACGTAGAAGCTGGTGTCGGCGGCGGCGTAGACGACCTGGCTCAGGGCCAGCATGAACCACGGCAGCCGGGGCCGAGGGCGGTGCCGCAGCACGCCGATGATCACCATCACCGCGGCCGAGGCGCTGTCCAGGCAGTACAGCAGGATTCTGACGCCGACGCCGGCCCCCACCGGCGGCACGAGGTAGTAGGCCAGCATCACCAGGGCGCCGGCCGACAGATAGCCGATCCACAACCGGTCGTTGTCGGTACGCGGACCCCTCGCGCCCATGCAAGCACCCTCTCATCCGGAATTGGTCGACGGATCAGTTCACCGTCCCCTATCCCGATCGCGTGCGTCTCAGGATAGGGGATAACGACGGTACGACCGTGCCAAAGACCGGAGCCGAAAGAGCATCGCCGATTTCTCACGTTGGAAAGGTGAGGGCCGGTGTGGGTTGACGAAGCCGCCGCGCATGTCAACCCACACCGGGGTCTGTGCTGCTCCCTGGGGCGTACCCTGGGTTGCTGAAACACACAGTAAACGTTTTCAATGGCGGTGTCCAGCCCCTGAGCGAGCGGAGGAGCCAGCCGATGTTGCGCAGTCAACGGTGGTACGCGGGCGAGGGCCTGCGGACGTTCAGCCACCGCACCCGGACCCGCCAGCTGGGCATCGGCGGGCCCGAGCACCTGGGCAAACCGGTCATCGCCATCGTCAACACGTGGACCGAGCTCAACCCCTGCCACAGCCACCTGCGGGAACGGGCCGACGCGGTCAAGCGCGGCGTCTGGCAGGCCGGGGGCTACCCGGTCGAGCTGCCGGCCGGCTCGATGGGCGGCGAGACGTTCCAGAAGCCGACCGCGATGCTGTACCGGAACCTGCTGTCCATGGAGACCGAGGAGATCCTGCGGTCCTACCCGGTCGACGGCGCGGTGCTGATGGGCGGCTGCGACAAGACCACCCCCGGCCTGCTGATGGGCGCGACCAGCATGGACCTGCCGGCGATCTTCGTGCCGGCCGGGCCGATGCTGCGCGGCAACTGGCGCGGCGAGGTGCTGGGCAGCGGCAGCGACATGTGGAAGTACTGGGACGACCGGCGCGCCGGCCTGGTCGACGACCGGCAGTGGAGCGAGTTGGAGGAGGGCCTGGCCCGCTCCCCCGGCCACTGCATGACCATGGGCACCGCGTCCACGATGACCTCGGTGGCCGAGGTGCTGGGCATGACCCTGCCGGGCGCGGCGTCGATCCCGGCCGTCGACTCCGGGCACGAGCGGATGGCCGCCGCGTCGGGCCTGCGGATCGTCGAGATGGTCCGGGAGGACCTGCGGCCGTCCCTGCTGCTGGACGAGCGCGCCTACCGGGACGCGATCACCACCGTGCTGGCGTTGGGCGGCTCCACCAACGCGGTCATCCACCTGGTCGCGATGGCCAACCGCAGCGGGGTGAAGATCACCGCCGACGACTTCGACCGGGCCTCGCGGGACGTGCCGGTGCTGGCCGACCTGCGGCCCAGCGGCCGGTTCCTGATGGAGGACTTCTACTACGCCGGCGGGCTGCGCGGGCTGCTGAGCCGGCTGCGCGACCGACTGCACCTGGACCGTCCGACCGCGTCCGGCAAGACTTTCGGCGAAACCCTTGCCGGGGCGGAAGTCTTCAACGACGAGGTCATCCGGACGCTGGACAATCCCCTGGCCGCCGACGGCGGGCTGGCCGTGCTGCGCGGCAACCTGGCGCCGGACGGAGCAGTCATCAAGCCGATCGCCGCACGGCCGGAACTGTTGTGCCACACCGGTCCCGCCGTCGTCTTCGACGGCTACGCCGATCTCCAGCGCCGCATCGACGACGAGGACCTGCCGGTCACCGCCGACTCGGTGCTGGTGCTGCGCGGGGCCGGTCCACTGGGCGGGCCGGGCATGCCCGAGCACGGAATGCTGCCCATCCCGAAAAAGCTGCTGCGCGAGGGGATCCGTGATCTGGTGCGGATTTCCGACGCGCGAATGAGCGGCACCAGTTATGGCACTTGCGTATTGCATGTTGCACCGGAGTCGCACGCGGGCGGCCCGCTGGCATTGCTCCACAACGGTGACATGGTCACCTTGGACGTGTCGAAACGGCTTTTGCACATGCATGTCGAGGAGACCGAACTGGCCCGCCGCCGGGCGGCCTGGACGCCGCCGCAGCCCCGATACACCCGCGGCTACGGGGCCCTGTTCAGCCGGCACATCACGCAGGCCGACCAGGGCTGCGACTTCGACTTCCTCGCCGAGCCGGGTCGCACGCCCGAACCTGACGCGACCTGACTCGAAGATCCCGTACAGTTCGGTTGCTCCAGGAAGGCAGGTGGATGTCGGTGGCGGTGACCATCCGCGACGTGGCGCGGCAGGCCCAGGTGTCGGTCGCCACGGTGTCGCGCGCGCTGACCTCGCCCGACCTGGTCCGCGCCACGACCAGGGAACGGGTGCTGGCCGTCGCCGCCGATCTGGGCTACCAGCCCAACCTGGCCGCCCGCGGCCTGATCACCGGCAAGACCGGCAACATCGGCATCGTGGTGCCCGACCTGAACAACCCGTTCTTCACCGGGGTGCTCAAGGGCGTGCAGAACCAGGCCCGGATGGCCAGCCACGCGGTGTTCGTCGCCGACAGCGACGAGGACCCGGCGGCCGAGGAGCAGCTGGTGCGGGCCATGGCCAAGCAGGTCGACGGCGTCATCCTGTGCTCGCCCGGCATCGACGAGCAGCAGGTGCGGGAGCTGGCCGACGCCACCACCCTGGTGCTGCTCAACCGGCGCATGCGGGGCGTGCCGGCGGCGCTGATGAACTCCGGCTCCGGCATGCGGCAGGTGATCGACCACCTGGTGGCGCTGGGACATCACCGGATCGCCTACCTGAACGGGCCTCGCACCTCGTGGTCCAACAAGGAGCGTCGCCGGGGTCTGCGCATCGCCGTGCAGCGCCACGACGTCGACCTGGTCGACATGGGCCCGTTCCCGCCGCGCTACGAGGGCGGCTTGCAGGCGGCCGATCTGGCCATCGCCGAGAACGTCACCGCCATCGTGGCGTACAACGACATCATGGCGCTGGGTGTGCTGGCGCGGCTGCGGGACCGCGGCGTGCGGGTGCCCGACGACGTGTCGCTGACCGGGTTCGACGACCTCATGTTCGGCGCCCTGTGCCAGCCGCCGCTGACCACCGTGGCCATGCCGGTCGTGCCGGCCGGGCGGCTCGCGGTCGACCTGCTGCTGGACCGGCTGGCCAACCGGGACGCCGAGGTGCGCCAGGACGAGCTGGACACCCAGCTCATCGTGCGCGCCACCACCGCGCCGCCGGCCTGATCGCGCACGAGAAAGGGGCCGCGCCGGCGGCCCCCTTCTCGTTGCTGTCTAAGGCTTTACGGCTTGGGCAGGGCACACCCGGCCTTGGTCAGGTCCACCGCGCTGCCGGTCAAACAGCCGGCCAGCAGGTAGGTCTCCTCGCCGTAGTTGGTTCCCTCGTGGACGGTGACGTTGCCGTTCTCGTCCACCTCACACGGATTGTCGACGGTGCAGCGCTCGCCGCTCTCGTTGCCCGTGTTGTTGATGCCGATCAGCTTGCCGCTGGGGTCCTCGATCGGCGAGCCCGAGGTGCCGCCGATGGTGTTGCAGGTGGACGTGTAGCGGATCGAGTCCTTCCAGGTCCAGTCGCCTTCCTTGAGGCGGTAGACGAAGCCGTCGATGTCGCAGCTATAGATCCGCTTCCAGTAGCCGGAGACGACCTTGATCGCCGTGCCCTGGGTCGGGTGCACGGTGGAGATCTCCAGCGGGCTGATGCCGTAGCTGGTCCTGATCGCGTCGTAGGTGGTGTTGAGCTGGTACAGGGTGATGTCCGTGTCGGTCATCGTCGCGTAGGCGACCTTGGTGGCCCGCAGCGTCGCCTTGTTGGCGCCCGTCGGGCTCAGCAGGGTGAAGGTCCGGGTCGAGGCCTTGTTCACCAGGACCTGGCCCGGGCTCAGGAAACCGCCCTCGTAGCAGTGGCCGTTGGTGAGCACGAGGGCCGGGCCCGATGTCGGCGCGCTGCCCAGCTTCACCAGGGAGCCCGAGCAGTTGTTCAGGGCCACGGTTCCGGAGAAGTCGATCGCCGCGGGGGCGGCGGTCGCCGCCGGGGCCGTCAGTGCGGTTGTCGCGAGCAGTGCGCCGAGCAGGGTGCCGAGGACGCTCTTACGCATGGCAGGGAATCCTTCCGTGGCTCCGGGTCAGGTGACACGGTGTAACAGTGTCGGACCAGTTGACCCGCTCGCCACGCGGCCCGCTACCCGCCGAAAGTCGGACGTTTCACCCACCCGAGCGAGCTACGCGAGTGGCTCAGGTGGCTTCAGAACGCAAGTAAGCCACTCACGTGCGGCCGATTTGCCGGCCGACCGGCCCGCACCTCCGACGTCCGCCCGCACCGCCGGCGTCCGGCTGTCGCCCCACCTCCGCCATCCGGCGCTCTGCCCTGCCGCCGCCAACTACCCTCCGTAGTGCCATCTTGTAGGATTGTTCAACAAGACCTACCCTTCCAGGCACCCCCATCCCGTGAAGGAGGTCACATGGTCGTCCTCATCGGCGTCGCCCTGGTGGTGATCGGCTTCGCGCTGCGGCTGAACCCGATGCTGGTCGTCACCGTCTCCGGCATCGTCACGGCCCTGCTCGGCGGCCTGAACCCGGTCGCCATCCTGGACACCTTCGGCGCCGGCTTCGCCTCGAACCGCTCGGTCACCATCTACGTGATCACCCTGCCGGCGATCGGCCTGCTCGAACGGTACGGCCTGCTCCAGCAGGCGTCCCGCCTGATCGGCAAGCTGCGCGCCCTGACCACGGGCCGGCTGCTCGCCGCGTACCTGCTGATCCGCCAGGGCACTGCGGCCCTGGGCCTCAAGGACATGTGCGGCCCGGCCCAGACTGTCCGGCCGCTGATCGCCCCGATGGCGCTGGCCGCGGCCATCCGCAGGCACGGCGAGCTGTCCGACCGGCAGATCGAGCGGGTCAAGGCCTACTCGGCCAGCGCCGACACGGTCGGCCTGTTCTTCGGTGAGGACATCTTCCTGGCCATCGGCTCCATCCTGCTGATCACCAGCTTCGTGGACAGCACATACCACCTGAAGCTGGACGCCCTCCAGATCGCGATCTGGGCCATCCCCACCGCCGTCTGCGCGTACCTGATCCACGGCGCGCGGCTGCTGTGGCTGGACCGGACCCTGGCCCGCACCGCCATCGAGCAGGAGGTGGCGGCATGATCGACGCCGAGTGGCTGTACTGGGTGTGCGGCCTGTTCTTCGTGGTCGGCGCGAGCTTCAGCTACCGCCAGGCGCAGTACGGCGGGGCGGCGTTCTGGGCGCTGCTGGGACTTTCCTTCTGCTACTCCACGTTCGTGGTCGACAAGACCGCGCCGGCGTGGCCGCTCGGGCTGGCCGTGCTGGTGATCGCCGGCCTTGCCGGTTTCGGGGCCCTGGGCCGGACGACCATCGCCACCACCGGCCAGGCCGACCGCATCACCGCCGCGAGCATGTTGCGCGGCAAGCTGTTCGTGCCGGCGTTGATGATCCCGCTGGTGGCGCTGATCTTCGCCACGATGATCGCCTCGATCACCGTGAACGGGAAGCCGTTGCTGGCCACCGGAACCGCGACGCTGACCGGCCTCGGCGTCGGCGCGCTGCTGGCCGTCGCCGTTGGTCTGGTGCTGTTGCGCCCGGCCGGCGGCCTGCGGGCCGGCGTTCCCCTCGCCGAGGGCAGCCGGCTGCTTCAGGCGATCGGCTGGGCCGCCGTGCTGCCGCAGATGCTGGCGGTGCTGGGTCTGCTGTTCGCCAACGCCGGCGTCGGCGCCGCCGTGGGCTCCGTCGTGTCCGCGATCCTGCCCAAGGGCTCGCTGCTGATCGCCGTGATCCTCTACTGCGTGGGCATGGCGCTGTTCACGATCATCATGGGCAACGCCTTCGCCGCCTTCCCCGTGATGACCGCCGCCGTCGGCTGGCCCGTGCTGGTCCAGCAGTTCCACGGCAACCCGGCCATCGTGTTCGCCGTGGGCATGCTGGCCGGCTTCTGTGGCACGCTGTGCACACCGATGGCGGCGAACTTCAACATCGTGCCGGCGGTGCTGCTGGAGATGAAGGACCGCTACGGTCCGATCAAGGCCCAGCTGCCCACCGCCGCGCCGCTGCTGGTGTGCAACATCGCGATCATGTACCTGATGGGATTCTGACGCCATGACCACAGTGCTGCTGACCGGGTTCGAACCGTTCGCCGGGGACGCCACCAACCCCTCGTGGGATGCCGTCCAGCTGGTCGACGTGCCCGGTGTCGACCTGGTCAAGCAGCTGCTCCCGTGTGCCTTCGGCGCCTCCGTCACCGTCTTACGGCAGGCCGTCGAGCTCCACGACCCCGACCTCGTGATCGCCGTCGGCCTCGCCGGCGGCAACGAGGCCATCACCCCCGAGCGCGTGGCCATCAACCTCGACGACGCCCGCATCCCCGACAACAACGGCCGGTCCCCCGTCGACGAGCCCATCGTCGACGGCGGCCCCGCCGCCTACTTCACCCGCCTCCCCGTCAAAGCCGGCGTCACCGCCCTGCAGGCCGCCGGCCTCCCCGCCGCCGTCTCCCACTCCGCCGGCACCTTCGTCTGCAACCACGTGTTCTACGGCCTCATGCACCTCATCGCCACCGAACGCCCCTCCCTGCGCGGCGGCTTCGTGCACGTGCCGTACAGCACCGAGATGGCCGTCCCTGACCGCCCCGCCCTCCCCTTGCCCGCCATCGCCGCCGGCCTCGCCGCCTTCACCCGCGCCTGCGTCGAGACCTCCGTCGACCTCCACGTCACCGGCGGCGCCCTGCACTGACGTCGGGCGTCACTCCCGATCCGGGCTCGCCGGATCGGCCATGCCCGCGGCCCGAGCGCCGACCTTGTCCACAAGGTCCGAGGTGTTCGCGGACGCAGAAGTACGTGCTACCGAGCGAGGACGTCGTACTCCAGCAGGTAGGCGTGCGCGACCTTCACCGTGTCACAGAACTCGACCGGCACCTCATTCGTGTCGTACGCCGTACGCAGCAAGGTCATCACCGGGACTCCAGCGCCGATCTCCAATGCTCTACGCTCGTCGGGGGTCGGCATCCGAGCCGAGATCTCCTCGGTGAAGTGCGCCAACCGGTGGCCGGCGTCTTCGATCCGCGCATAGATCCCACCCGGGCCGGTGTTGACCTCCGCGATGCCGGTGCCCGCCGCGATGGCCGCCGGAATGTAGGACGTCGCGATCTCGACCGGTCGTCCGTCAGCCAAGTAGCGCCGGTACCGCACAACTACGTTGCTGTCGTCATCGGACAGACGCAACCGGCGCGCGATCTCAGCGGAGGCCGGCTCGTTGGTGACACGAATCTGATCCACGCTCGCGGTGTGCCCAGATGCTTCCGCCTCGGCCAGGAAGGCCGACTTCCCTTGCTCCCTGTGTCGGCGGGCGAACCGATCCGAGGCCAACCGGCGCACCGGAGGGGCCGAACGAACAAAGACACCCTTGCCGTGTTCGGCGACGACCAAGCCCTCGCCACGCAGTTCTTGAACGGCCTGCCGGACGGTCATCCGCGCAACGCCGAAGTGAGCGATGAGCTCCGCCTCCGACGGCAACTTCTCGCCGGGAGCGAGACGTCCGAGTGCGATCTGTTCGCGCAGGAGCCCGGCAATCTGACGGTACGGTGGCCGACCATCCGACCTGTCTACCGTTCCGAGCCCCAGCACATGCCACACTCCTTTAGACGACCAGACGAGTAGGGCTAGTGTCGCACAGCCCGAGGATCAGTGAAAGCGCAGGCATGACCGAGACACCGCGCCATTCCGTGAGCGTCGCCGGGATCGTCGTCAATGAGGAAGGCAAGGTCCTCGTCATCCGTCGCCGCGACAACAACCGGTGGGAACCGCCGGGCGGGGTGCTCGAACTCGACGAGACCTTCGAGCACGGCGTACGACGCGAGGTCCACGAAGAGACCGGGTTGTCGGTCCGTGTCGAACGACTGACCGGTGTCTACAAGAACCTCACGCGCGGGATCGTCGCGCTCGTCTTCCGGTGCACACCTGAAGCGGGCAACACCACCACCACCGACGAAGCGCGGGAAGTCCGGTGGATGTCGGTCGACGAAGTCCGGGAAGTGATGGCACCGGCCTACGCCGTACGAGTCACGGACGCCTTCGACGACACAACGCGGACACGGGCCCACGACGGCGTCGCGCTCGTCAGCGAAGACCGAGCCTGAGACGAGACCTCCGAGAGAACCTCTGGCAGCTGGTCGCGGTTGCGGCTCATGGGCCCGCGCCGCGCGGTCGCCGACAGCCGCTGAACCCGTGGAGCGAGACTGTCCAATGCGAACGGTCCGCGCCAGAACGGCGACCCCGGCGAGTCGCGCTCGGTGGCTAGGCATGACTCACGGGGGTTTCGGAGCGGAGGGTGCGGACGGAGCGGAAGGAGAGGGCGGCGGCGGTGGCCAGGAGGGTGATGAGGGCGGCGGCGATGAGGGTCGACTGGGCGCCGATGGCGGCGGCGACGGGGCCGGCGACCACCTGCCCCAGCGGGATGGCGACGAAGGAGCCGACGGCGTCGTAGGCGTAGACGCGGGCCAGCCGGTCGGCCGGAATGTGTTGTTGCAACGAGATGTCCCACGCGATACCGGCTTGTTCCATGGTGAAGCCGGTCAACGCCAACGTCACCACCATGACCACCAAGGTGGGCGCGACCGCCAGCCCGACCAGGGGCCCGGCGTCCAGGACGACCAGCGCGACGCCGACGCCCAGCGCATGCCGCGGTTGCCAGCGGGCGGCGACGAAACCGCCGATCAGCGCCCCCACGGTCTCGGCGGCCAGCGCCAAACCCCAGCCGGTACGGCCGAACGTCTGGTCGGCGATCGCGGGCCCGAGCACCTGTAGCCCGCCCACGTTGACGGCGTTGACGAACAGGAACTGCACGACGACGACCCACAGCCAGGTCCGACCGGTGAACTCGACCCAGCCCTCACGCAGATCCGCCATCATGTGCGACGGCTCGCGGACCGGATCGGGCACACGCACGCGCATGAAACACAGCGCTGCCAGCAGAAAACCCAGCGCGTCGGCGGCGATGCCCCAGCCCGGCCCGACCGCGGCGACGAGCACGCCGGCCACCGAGCCGCCGGCGATCATCGCCAGGCTCCGCGTCATCCGGGACGCGGCGTTGGCCGTGCGCAACAAAGTTGCCGGCACCGTCTGCGGTGTCAGCGCGCTGGACGCCGGCAGGAACGCGGCCGACAGCGCGCCGTTGACCACGCCGAGCACGGCCAGCAGCGGCACCGAAGCCGTTCCAGTCAGCACGAGCAGCGCCACCAGCGCCTGGGATATTCCCGCGCCCAGGCTGGAACCCTGCAACACCAGCGCCCGCGGCAGCCGGTCGGCCAGCACGCCGCCGGCCAGCAGCAGCGCCACGTTGGCCAGGGAGCGGGCGGCCACCACCAGACCGAGGTCGGAAACCGACCCGGTCAGGTCCAGGACGGCGAAGGCCAGCGCGACCGGCGCCATGGCGTTGCCGACGAAGCTGATCCCCCGCCCGAGCGTCAGCCACCGGAAATCGCGGTGACGCAACAGCTCAGCGAACACCAAACGAGCATGTCAGGCCGGTCGAGCGATTTTTCTACAGGCAGGAGTAGACGGCCTCGATGAGCTCCATCTTGCGCGGGTCGTCGGCGATCACGTTGCCCATCAGGTTCATCACGTGCCCGACGGCCAGGCCGGCCTCGGGATCGGCCAGCCCGAACGAGCCGCCGAAGCCGTCGTGCCCCACGGCCCGCGGATTGGGCCCGTAGTGCCCGTCCTTGCCGGAAAGCCACAGGCCCAGCCCCAGTTCCGAGGCACGCCCACCCAGTCCGGCGTCGCCGATGACCAGATCGACGCACGCCCCTTGACCTTCCCGGGCTCGTTCCGCCTGCGCCGCCCCGAGCAGCCGTTGTCCGCCGGCGACACCGCCCCCGGCGAACGCCCCGTACAGCGTGGCGACCGCGCGGGCCGTGGCGTGCCCGTTGGCCGCGGGAATCTGCGCGGCCCGCCAGTAGCCGGCGTTGCCCTGGTCGGGCCCCACTACCGGATTTGTCAGCACGGCCAACGCAACCGGATTGAGCTGCGCGAACATCGCGTGGAAGGCCGCGGGGTCCGGGGGCGGCGGCTGCACGAGGGTGGCGACGCGGTGGTTGTCCGCCGGGGACAGTCCGATCCGGAAGTCGGCCCCGGTCGGGCCGGCCGCCTCACGGTCCAGGAATTCCCCCACCGACGACCCGGTGACCCGATGGATCAGTTCGCCGACAAGGAAACCGTAGGTGAGCGCGTGGTAGCCGGACGCGGTTCCGGGCGGCCACCACGGCTGGGTGTCCGCCAGCCGAGTGATCATCAAGTTCCAGTCGGCCAGCTCCTCGGCCGTGGTCGGCTCACGGAACGCGGCCAGCCCGGCACGGTGTGAGACGAGGTGTCGGACCAGCACCGCGTCGTTCGTGAACTCCGGCCAGTACTTACGGACGGGCGCGTCGAGGTCGAGTCGGCCGCGGTCGACCAGCATGTGGAACGCCAGCGCCACCACGCCTTTGGTGGTGGACCAGACGTTGACGATGGTGTCGCCCGACCATGGTCTGGCTCGATCGGGATCGGCGTGGCCACCCCACACGTCGACGACTTCCCGATCACCCACGCGCACCGCGACGGCCGCGCCGAGCTGCCGGCCGTCGGCCAGCTGAGCTGCCAGAACGTCTCGCACGGGAGCGAATGCCGGGTCGCAGGTGCCATCGACGCCGAAGGCCGCCACGTCAACCACATCCTCGTTCGATCGGATACGGCTGTTGCCGACGCAAGAACATACCGACCGGTTGGTCGGATCTCAACCGCCGATCCGCCCCGGGCCCGGCGATGGCCCGAAAAGGTCTCATGGTGTTGATTCAGGTTGCGAAGATCTCCCCAGTGGATCACCGTATGGGGACACCGGCCGTCGGCGGGCCCACCGGGGCACCGGGATCGGCGCACCACGACCGGCGCTCGACACTGCTACTCCGCAAGCACCACCGGAGGACCCCGTGGTCGACACGCCTGCCCGGCCGAGTTGGACTACACCCCTGCCCCCGCTACCCACCCCGGCCGCCGACGTCGCGGCGCTGCACCGACGGGCCGGCAGCGAGAACTTCACCGTCGCCAGCATGCTGCTGCCACCGCGGATCCGGCGCCGGCTGCTGTCGGTCTACGCCTTCGCCCGCCTGGTCGACGACATCGGCGACGAGGCCCCCGGCGACCGCAACGCCCTGCTGGACAAGGTCGAACGCGACATCGACCGGATCTACGCCGGCTATGTGGCCACCGACCGACTATGGGCGGAGCTGACCGTCACCGTGCACGAGTGCGGCATCCCGCGCACCCCTTTCGACCGTTTGGTGCAGGCCAACCGCCGCGACCAGGAAGTCAAGCGGTACCGCACGTTCGACGACCTGCTGGGCTACTGCGAGCTGTCCGCCAATCCGGTCGGACACCTGGTGTTGCACGTGTTCGACGCGATGTCACCGGAACGCGCGGCCCTGTCCGACCAGGTGTGCTCGGCCCTCCAGGTGCTGGAGCACCTCCAGGATGTGGCCGAGGACCTCGGCGACGGGCGGATCTACCTGCCAGCCGAGGACCTTGAGCGGTTCGGCGTCAAGGAACAGGATCTGGCCGCCAGCAAGGCGAATCGGGAGGTGCGGGCGCTGATCGCGTTCGAGACCCAGCGCACCCTGCGGCTGCTGGACCAGGGCGCCGCCATCGTCGGCACGCTGCGCGGACTGGCCCGGCTGGCCGTCGCCGGCTACGTCGCCGGCGGGCGGGCCACCGCCGCGGCCATCGTCAACGCGCGTTTCGACGTGCTGACAACCACACCACGACCACGTAAATCCCGCACGATCGCCGAACTCGCGCGATCGCTCGGCGGTGGCCGGTGACCGGACTACCGCTGACGATCGAGGCCGCCTACGACCACTGCGAGCGCGTCACCGGCGAGCAGGCCAAGAATTTCTCTTACGGCATCAGGCTGTTGCCCCCGCTCAAGCGCCGCGCGCTGTCGGCCGTCTACGCCTTCGCCCGCATCGTGGACGACATCGGCGACGGCGACGCCCCGGCCGAACAGCGCCTGACCGGCCTGGACGAGGTTCGTGAGAGGCTGCACAGCCTCGCCGACCGCAAGGACGATCCGGTCGCCGTCGCCCTCAACGACGCCACGCTGCGGTTCGGCCTGCCGCTGGGCGCCTTCGACGAGCTGATCGACGGCTGCCGGGCCGACGTGCTCGGCACGACGTACGAGAACTTCGAGGACCTTCGGCACTACTGCCGTTGCGTGGCCGGCTCGATCGGACGGTTGTCGCTGGCCGTGTTCGGCAGCCCCGACCAGGCCCGCGACGCCCAGCTGGCCGACGCGCTCGGCGTCGCCCTGCAACTGACCAACATCCTGCGGGACGTGCTGGAGGACCGCCGCAACGGCCGGATCTACCTGCCGGCCGAGGATCTGCGCCGCTTCGGCTGCACGCTCGACCTCGACGCGGACGGCAACCTGGCCGACGACGAGGACGCGCTGACCGCGCTGCTGGAGTACCAGGGCGCGCGGGCCGAGGAGTGGTACGGCGTCGGGCTGCGGCTGCTGCCCCGGCTGGACGGCCGCAGCCGGGCCTGCTGCGCCGCCATGGCCGGCATCTACCACCGGCTGCTGGCCCGCATGATGACCCGGCCGTGGCTGGTGCGCAGTTCCCGGACCTCGTTGCCCGACTGGGAGAAAGTCCTGGTGGCCGCGCGATCGCTGGCCGGGTCGCGGCCATGACCGCGCAGGTGGTCGTCGTGGGCGGCGGCCTGGCCGGCCTCACCGCCGCCTGCGAACTGGCCGACCGCGGCCTGGACCTCACCCTGGTCGAGGCCCGAGCCCGGCTCGGCGGCGTCACGTTCTCCTTCTCCCGCGGCGATCTCGTCGTCGACAACGGGCAGCACGTGCTGCTGCGCTGCTACACCGCTTACCTGGATTTCCTGCGCAAACTGGGTGTTGCTCACCACATCGAGATGCAGCCGCGGATGCGCATCCCGGTGCAGGGGGCCGACGGCACGCTGGGTTCCCTGTCCCGCACGGCATTGCCGGCGCCCCTGCACCTGTTCGGCTCGCTGGCCACGTACAAGCTGCTCTCGCTCGCGGACCGGGTCCGGGCCGCGCGGGCGGTGCCGGCGCTGCGCAGGCTCGACCCCGACGATCCCCGGCTGGACGAGCAGAGCCTGGGCGACTGGTTGCGCGCGCACGGACAGAACGCCGCCACCATCGCCGCGCTGTGGAACCTGATCACCGTGGCCGCGCTGAACTGCGACGCCGACGAGGCCTCGCTGGCCTTGGCGGCCAAGGTGTTCCGGACCGGGCTGCTCGACCGCAACGAGAACTGCGACATCGGCGTGCCGGCCGTGCCGCTGTCCGAGCTGCACGGCGAGCCGGCCCTTGCCTATCTGCGGGCCCGCGGCGCCCAGGTCCGCCTGCACGCCGCGGTCAAGGAGATTCGCCGCCGTGACAACGGTTTCGAGGTCGTCACCGGCGAGGACACCCTGGCCGCCGACGCCGTGGTGGTGGCCACCCCGGCCGACGCCGCCGCGAAGCTGGCGCCCGACATCGTCACCGACGAGCTCGGCCACTCCCCCATCTTCAACGTGCACGTGATCTTCCCGCGGCGCGTGACCGAGCTGCCGTTCTTCGCGGTGGTCGGCTCGCCGGTGCAGTGGGCGTTCGACCGGACCTCGGTGTCGGGGCTGACGCGGGGCCAGTACCTGGCCGTGTCGGTGTCGGCGGCGAGCGAGTGGATCGACCTGCCCGTGCCGCGGTTGCGGGAGCTGTTCCTGCCGGAGATCGCCCGGGTGCTGCCCGGGTCCGCCGGGCAGGTACCCACCGATTTTTTCGTCACCAAGGAGCGGGCGGCCACCTTCCGGCAGCAGCCGGGCAGTGGTCGACGCCGCGCGGCGCAACGGACCGGCACGCCCGGTCTGGTGCTGGCGGGCGCGTGGACCGCGACGGGGTGGCCAGACACCATGGAGGGCGCCGTGCGCAGCGGACAGAACGCGGCAATGTTGTTGTCGGAGCAGCTTTCCGCCACCGTGAGCGAGGTGGCGAGGTGACCGCCACGCTGCCCCGCCCGGTCACCACCGCGGCCGATCTCGTCCAGCCGGCGATGCGGCGCGCGGTCGACACCCTCAACCCGTCCATCCGCAACGTGGTGAGCTACCACCTGGGCTGGATCGACGCCGCCGGCAACCCGACCTCCCAGGGCGGCGGCAAGGCGCTGCGCCCCGCGCTGGCGCTGCTGTCCGCCCAGGCGGCCGGCGGCACCGTCGAGCAGGGCGTGCCCGGCGCGGTCGCGGTGCAGTTCGTGCACGACTTCTCCTTGCTGCACGACGATGTCATGGACGGCGACGTCGAGCGGCGGCACCGGCCGACGGCGTGGAAGCTGTTCGGCGTGCCGGCGGCGATCCTGGCCGGCGACGCCCTGCTCACGCTGGCCGTCGAGGTGCTCCAGCCGGCCGCGTCGCCGGCCGCCACCGACGCCGTCACGCTGGCCGTGCAGGACCTGATCGCCGGGCAGAGCAAGGACCTGGAGTTCGAGCGCCGTCGCGACGTGACCCTGCACGAGTGCGTCGACATGGCCAACGGCAAGACCAGCGCGCTGATGCGCTGCGCCGCGTCCATCGGGGCCATCCTGGCCGGCGCCTCGCCCGAGCGGGTGGACCTGTTGGCGCGCTTCGGCATGCACCTCGGGCTGGCCTTCCAGCTGGTGGACGACCTGCTCGGGATCTGCGGCGCGCCGGAGGTGACCGGCAAGGCGGTGCTCGCGGATCTCAAGGTGCGCAAGAAGTCCCTGCCGGTCGTCGCCGCGCTGACGTCCGGCACCGCGGCCGGTGACGAGCTCGCGGCGCGGTACCTCGTCGAGGGTGTGCCCGACGACGGGGAACTGCCCGAGTTCGCCCGGCTCATCGAGCAGGCCGGCGGCCTGGCCTGGGCCGAGGCCGAGGCCGACCGGCAGGTGGCCGCCGCCGGCGAGTGTCTGGACGCCGTGGGCGCGCCTGAGGATGTTCGGGAGGCTCTGTGGCAGATAACGCACTTCGTGACGGAGCGCGATCGGTGAGCTCGGATGTCGTTCTAGCCAAGCAGAAAGCCATCGACCACCTGGTGTCGTTGCAGGACAGCGACGGCTGGTGGAAGGGCGAGCTGGAAACCAACGTCACCATGGACGCCGAGGACCTGCTGATGCGGCAGTTCCTCGGCATCCGGGAGCCGGTCGGCACCGCCGAGACCGCGGCGTGGATCCGTTCCCAGCAAAGGGAAGACGGTACCTGGGCCACCTTCTACGGCGGCCCCGGCGAGCTGTCCACCACCGTCGAGGCGTACACCGCGTTGAAGCTGGCCGGCGATCCGGCCGACGCCGACCACATGGTCCGGGCCCGGCAGTGGGTGCTGGACCACGGCGGCATCGAGAAGACCAGGGTGTTCACCCGGATCTGGCTGGCCCTGTTCGGCGAGTGGTCCTGGGACCGGCTGCCGGTGCTGCCGCCGGAGATGATCCTGCTGCCCAAGTGGTTCCCGCTCAACATCTACGACTGGGGCTGCTGGGCGCGGCAGACCGTGGTGCCGCTGACCATCGTCGGCTCGATGCGGCCGGTGCGGCCGCTGGGGATCAGCGTTTCCGAGCTGCGGACCGGAAAGCCGGCCGAGCCGTTCGCGCCGCCGCTGAGCTGGGCCGGTTTTTTCCAGCGGCTGGACAAGGTCCTGCACCTGCACGCCAAGCTGCCGGTGAAACCGCTGCGGGCCTACTCCATTCGCAAGGCGCTGAAATGGATCCTGGCCCGGCAGGAGGCCGACGGCGGGTGGGGCGGGATCCAACCGCCGTGGGTGTACTCCATCCTGGCCCTGCACCTGCAGGGCTATCCGCTGGACCATCCCGTGCTCAAGAAGGCCTTCGACGGCCTGGATTCCTTCACCATCAAGGAGAACGGGACCCGCCGGCTGGAGGCGTGCCAGTCTCCGGTGTGGGACACGGCATTGGCCGCCACCGCGCTGCTGGACGCCGGTGTGCCGCCGGACGACCCCGTGCTCAAGGGCGCCGGGAACTGGCTGCTGGACGAGGAAGTCACCGTGCGCGGCGACTGGGCCGTGCGGCGGCCGTCGCTGCCGCCGGGCGGGTGGGCGTTCGAGTTCGAGAACGACAACTACCCCGATGTCGACGACACCGCCGAGATCGTGTTGGCGCTGCGGCGAATGCTGCCGGCCGACGAGCCCGCGGTGCAGCGGGCGGTGGAGTGGACCATCGGCATGCAGTCCCGGGACGGCGGCTGGGGCGCGTTCGACGCCGACAACACCCGGCGGCTGCCCGAGAAACTGCCGTTCTGCGACTTCGGTGCGGTGATCGACCCGCCGTCGGCCGACGTCACCGCGCATGTCGTGGAGATGCTGGCCCACGAGGGGCTGGCCGGCATGCAGCCGGCGCAGCGGGGCGTCAAGTGGTTGCTGGACAACCAGGAGGCCGACGGCTCGTGGTTCGGCCGGTGGGGCGCGAACCACATCTACGGCACCGGGGCCGTGGTGCCGGCGCTGATCGCCGCCGGGCTGCCGACCGTGCATCCGGCGATCCGTCGCGCGGTGAAGTGGTTGGAGCGGCACCAGAACGCCGACGGCGGCTGGGGCGAGGACCTTCGGTCCTATCGGGACAAATCGTGGGTCGGCCGGGGCGACTCGACCGCGTCGCAGACCGCGTGGGCGCTGCTGGCCCTGCTGGCCGCCGGCGAGCGCGGGGCCACGACCGATCGGGGCGTGCGGTGGCTCGTCGCCACCCAGCGGGACGACGGCACCTGGGACGAGCCGCAGTTCACCGGCACCGGCTTCCCCGGCGACTTCTACATCAACTACCACCTGTACCGGCTGGTTTTCCCGTTGACCGCGCTGGGCCGGTATCTCGATGGCTGACCTGGTCGTCGCCACCGCGCTGCGGATCGAGCGGTTCGCGCTGCGGCGCGGGCTGCCGGGCGTGCCGGTCACCGCGGTCGGGATGGGCGTTCGGCGCCCGTCCCGGCTCGCGCTGCCGGCCGGCGCCGCGCTGGTCGTCGCCGGCGTGGCCGGGGCCCTCGTCGACGGGTTGCATCCCGGCGATCTCGTCGTGGACGACCAGGACCTGGCGTTGTCCTTGCGTGGCAACGGTTTTGTCGTGCACCACGGTGCGATCGCCGACAGCGACCACCTCGTCGGCCCCGCCGAACGCGCGGAGCTGGCCACCCGTACCGGGGCGCTGGCCGTGGACATGGAGTCCGCCGCCCTGCTCGCCCTCGCCGGCGACCGACCGCACGCCGTGGTGCGGGCGATCGTCGACACGCCGTCCCGGCCTTTGCTGGGTCCGGCGACCCTCGGCGGCGGCATCGCGGCGCTGCGCCGCCTCGCCGCTATCGGCCCGGTGCTGCGGCACTGGGCGGAGTCGAACGCGAAAGAGGTCCACCAGTGAACATGCCGTTGCACCAAAGCCTGCGGATCGCCGGCTACCTGCTCGGGCAGAAGCTGCGCCGGCGCGAGAAGTTCCCGCTCATCGTGGAGCTGGAGCCGCTGTTCGCCTGCAACCTCAAGTGCGCGGGCTGCGGCAAGATCCAGCAGCCGCACGACCTGCTGCGCCAGCGCATGCCGGTCGAACGGGCCGTCAACGCCATCGAGGAGTGCGGCGCCCCGATGGTCTCCATCGCCGGCGGTGAGCCCCTGATGCACCCGCAGATCGACGAGATCGTCAACGAGCTGGTCCGGCGCAAGAAGTACGTGTTCCTGTGCACCAACGCCGTGCTGCTGCGCAAGCGCATCGACAAGTTCGACTTCAAGCCCTCCAAATACTTCGCCTTCGCCGTGCACATCGACGGGCTCAAGGAGCGGCACGACCTGTCGGTGGCCAAGGACGGCGTGTTCGACGAGGCAGTGGAGGCCGTGCGCGAGCTCAAGAAGCGGGGCTTCCGCGTCACCACCAACACCACGTTCTTCAACACCGACACACCCCAGACCGTCATCGAGGTGCTCGACTACCTCAACGACGACCTCAAGGTCAGCGAGATGATGATCTCGCCGGCGTACGCCTACGAGAAGGCGCCCGACCAGGAGCACTTCCTCGGCGTGCAGGAGACCCGGGAACTGTTCCGCAAGGCCTTCGCCGACGGCCGGCGCAAGCGCTGGCGCCTCAACCACTCCCCGCTGTTCCTGGACTTCCTGGAGGGCAAGGTCGACTTCTCCTGCACCGCGTGGGGCATTCCGTCCTATTCCCTGCTGGGCTGGCAGAAGCCGTGCTACCTGATGTCCGACGGCTACGCCAAGACCTACCGGGAGCTCATCGACGAGACCGACTGGGACGCCTACGGCCGGGGCAAGGACCCGCGCTGCGCCAACTGCATGGCCCACTGCGGCTACGAGCCCACCGCCGTGCTCGCCACCCTCGGCTCCCTCAAGCAGTCCCTGCGCGCCGCCGTCGGCCGCTGACCGTGCGCTTAGCGGTCATCGGCGCGTCCGGGCGCATCGGCGCGGGCGTGGTCGAGGAGGCCCTCGGTCGGGGTCACGCGGTCACCGCCGTGGTGCGGGACCCGTCGACCTTCGACCGGGGGACCCCCGTCGTTCGCGGCGATGTCTTCAGCCCCAAGGACATCGCCGCCGCCGTCGCCGACTCCGATGTCGTCGTCAGCGCCATCGGCCACGCCGCCACCCTGGACGACGCCGGCTACTACGCGCGGGCCGCCTGCTCACTCGTCGAGGCCCTTCGGTCGACCGGGTCGGGCCGTCTGCTCGTGGTCGGCGGATTCGGCGCCCTGCTTCAGGAATCCGGCGCCCAATTCGCCGACGAGCCCCGCATTCCCGAGCACGCCCGCCCCGAGATCGCCGGGCAGCGTGACGCCCTGACCTATCTCCGCTCCGTGTCCGACGTCCGCTGGACCTACCTCTGCCCGCCGCCCGGCGGCATCTGGCCCGGCGGGCGCGGCGGCTCCTACCGACTCGGCCTGGACCGCCTCGACGGCAGGCCCGCCGACAGCCGCGTCACCCTCCCCGACTTCGCCGTCGCCGTGCTGGACGAGGCCGAACAGGCCGCGTTTCCCTTCGCCTGCCTCGGCGTGGCCGGCCTCACGCCGCCTTCGGGCGCTTCATCCGATCGCTGATCATGTAGACGACGGTCGCCAGGATGCCGCTGGTCACCAGCTGGACCGGCATCCAGGCGGCCGCCAGCGACGCTCCGATGTAGACGGCGATGGACAGCATGATGGGGATATAGCGGCGATCGTGGCGGAGTTCGCTGCGCAGGTGGGCGCGGACCGGTTTGGCCAGGCGGCGGACCAGGCGCAGGACCATGACGAGCCAGAAGACCACCAGTAGGGCCGCCACGGTGGCGGGGAACGCGGGGCCGCCCTCGGAGCTGAGGGTGACGAAGGCGGCGCCGACGAAGACCGTCTGGGCCGCCAGCCGCGCGCCGCGCAGCACGCGCCGGCAGACCAGGTCGATGTTGTCGCGGGCCACCTGGAGCCGTGGGTTCTCGGCCAGCGCCGCGGCGAAGCCGGCAGTGGCGGCCTCCAGATCGTTGCCACGTAACTGGATCGTCGCCAGGTTGTTGCGGGCGGCGGCGTTCTCCGGGTCGAGTTTCAGGGCCTCCCGGTAGTTCCGCTCGGCGTCGGGGAGATTGCCCTGTGCCCCGGCCAGAACGCCACGGGTCAGGTGCGTTTCCGCGTGCTGCGGGGCCAGTTCCACCGCCCGGTCCGCCGCCTCGACCGCCTCGGCCCGGTACAGGTCCAGCCTCGGGATCATCGCCGTCACCAGGACCACGTACTGCTGCCACTGGTGCGGGGCCAGCCGGACCGCCTCCCTCGCCGTGTCGACTGCGTCCATGTGGCGGCCGAGCTTGTGCAGCGCCAGCGATTGCAGCCGGTGCGCCCATTCACTGTCCGGATTGGACGCCAGCGCCTGGCCCGCCGCGTACCGCATGGCCGCGATGTCGCCCACTTTCTGCTCACACTGGGCCAGCAGGCACCATGCCTCCGTCGACCCCGGGTCGTCCGCCAGGGCCTTGGCCAGCTCCGCCTTGGCCTGCTCGTGACGGCCCAGGTCGATCAGCGTGCGGGCCCGGGCGATGTTGTCCATTCAGGCCAGCCGGTGCTTCTTCAGGTAGGCGAGCAGCTCGTCGTACGCCCCGCCCTCGTTCGCGAACATCGCCACGTTCCGCGCCGCCGCGAACCAGGGCACCGTCGAAGGCCGGATCTCCTTCAGCGCCGCCTCCAGGTCCTGCTGGCCGATCATCCGGGTCTGGCCCTGGCGGACCGAGTCCAGCAGCGCCTTCTCCGCCGCCGCCTCACACGCGTGGGCCAGATCCGCCCCCGAATAGCCGTCCGTGCGCTTCGCCAGCTTGCCCACGTCCACTCCCTGCGCGGGCCGGTCCTTCAGGTGGTAGGCCAGGATCGCCTGCCTCGCCTCCTGATCCGGCGGCAGCACCAGCAGCGTGCGGTCGAACCTCCCCGGCCGCTTCAACGCCGAGTCCACGTCCCAGGGGTGATTCGTCGCCGCCAGCACGAAGACCCCGTCGTTGCTGTCCTTCACGTCGTCCAGCTCCACCAGCAGCTGGTTCACCGTGCCCCGCATCGCCGAGGACCTCAGCTGGCTCCTCTTCTGCCCCAACGCGTCGATCTCGTCCAGGAACAACACACAGGGCGCGTTCCTCCTGGCCGTCTCGAACATCTCGTGCAGGTTCCGCTCCGACTGCCCGATGTACATGTTCAGCACATCCGACAACGTCACCGAGATGAACTTCGCCCCCAGCTCCCCCGCCACCGCCCTGGCCACGAACGTCTTCCCACACCCCGGCGGCCCGTACAGCATCAGCCCACCCCGCAGACTCTTCCCATACAGCCGCCGCAACTCCGGATTCCTCATCGGCGCCAGGAAGGCCGCCTCCAGCCGCTCCTTCACCGCCTTCAGGCCGCCCACGTCCTTCAACGTGATCCGACCCTCCTCGACATCGAGGAACCCCAGATCCTCCTCCGCAGCGGCCCAGTCAAACACCGCCACCGGCTCCAGCCGCTCCCCCTCGGGCTCGGCCGGCGGCTCCTCCGCTCCGGATTCCCGCTGCCGGTCCTCTTGCCGCTGGGTCTCTTGCTCCGCCCCGGATTCGGACCACCGCTGGGCCTCCATCGGTTCAGCTTCGTCCGCCCGGGTTTCCACCGGCTCGATTCCCACCGACAAGGCTTCCGCCGGCTTGATCTCCTCCGAACGGACTTCCGCTGGTTCGGCTCCTACCGGCTGGGCCTGCCCTTGCGCCTCCCCCCGCGCCACCGGCTCCCCCGGCGTCCCCAACGCCCTCCCCAACACGTCCCTGGCCGCCTGAGACCCCGGCTCATGCTGCAACGCCGTCGCCGCCTGCTCAGCCGCCCCTTCCGCATCCCCCACCACCAGCAGCTGCTCCGCCAGGTGCAGCCTCAACGTCACATCCCCCGGCACCGCCGCTACCGCCGCACGCAGACTCCGGATCAACGGCGTGTCCACCACTCGGGCCCTCCCCTACAACCAGGTCCCGCCAGTCTATCCCGCCGCCCACCGCACAGGGTTGCCCCAATCACGACACAAACCCCAAATTCCCCTCCACCTCCCACACATACAACAACTTCCCAGACACCTAACCCGTCAACTTATTCCCAAGCCGGTGGATCACGGTCACCAATAACACATTTCATCAACCTTCCAATGCAGGAATTTTGGTTGCCATTGCACACCATTCAAGCGCATCACTCTTCAGTGCAGAATCACCCATATATCGCGCAATGTCACACAGAGACTTCAGGGCACTCACAACACTCGAACGCCACTTCGCTGCATAGTAAATTTCCTCCACAGAAGAGGGGTCAAGTCGTACTAGCAGCAAATCTTCACATTTACGCATAAACCCCTCTCGCGACCCCTCAAGTTCAGACAACAGCCACAGAAATGCCTTCTCCGGATCTCGAGCAGGGCTACCTTCACGAACACCGAAGTAGTTCAGCGCAGCCGCACATGCCATCATTCTCCGCCACAAAACATCACCTTGAGTAAGACCGCAAACAGCCTCGGCCTTATCGAGCACGCGAACGAGAAGATCAGCCCACTCATCCGCGTCAAACTCGCCAGATTCGGCTCCAATCATACCTGCATTACAGGTAGCCACCATAACCATCCAACCATCAGCGGGAAGATCTGAAATATCGCTTCGATCGAGAAGCGAGCTCATCCCGGCCACGGAATCGACTCCCACGGCATCGCTGATCGAGATTGGACCGGAGCTTGACATCGCCATCCCTCTCTACGGACTCCACGGCATAACCATAAAGTCAATGCCGGCTCGACCGAACGCATCCGCAGCAATATCCATGTGTGCCTCGCTCGCCAAGAAGTGACCGGTCTGCCTAGTTAAAATTACCGGAAAACCATCAACAAGCTCTCCAGACCCAGCCGCGCGGACGCGATTTCCAACACCAGCCAGCACGGTATGAGCCAGCTCAATACTAGGCCATCCATTTCCGTCCGCGTGCGCGGGCATCACCTTCAGTTCGCCATCCATAGTGACCGCCCACTTGAAATCACTAGCACCTCCAACCCCTTCTTCAAGCGCCGCGCGCCCGGCGCCATCCGGCAATGTCGCAGGCGAAACACCCCGATCCTTTGCCGACTGCACTTCAAGTTTCTGCTTAAACATAGGGGCATTGTTTTCAAGCGGCTCGGTGCCACAGTTGTGAACCAGAACCCCAGCTTCCCCCTTGAGCGCAAAATATGTATGAACCTCATCGACGGTCAGATTGTACGTACGCATCGAACCTGCGAACGAACGCACCCCCGCGACTGCGACGCGCTCACCATCTGGGGCATCTAGCCGGTCTTCAGGTTTCAAGTTATCCGCTTCTGTCCATGAATGCGTGGTTGCATCCCAGAACAGGTGGTGCGCGGTGACTGTGATTGTGCTGGTGCCCAACGAAGTCTGAACGGTGAGATCGACGAAGTCGTGGTCGTCGTCGGTGATGTGCGTGGCCACGACGGCGTGGGTCTGGACCTGGCCCGTGTCGGGGTCCTTGTTGGTGATCTGGTCCCCGACATGGACGTCCTGGATCGGCTTTGACGAGCCATCGGCCATCAGGACCGCAGTGCCGGCGGCGAAACTGTTACAGCTCACCGACCGCGAAGAACCGGAAGCGGGGGCGGACTCTGCGTCGACATCACGGACGGTTTCGCCTGCCGGGGGCTTGACGGCGGGAGAACCACGACCGGCGGTGGTACTGGTTTCTGCGGTTATGCCGTCGACGGAACTGGATTCGCCGGCGGTTGTCTCGGCTATCTCAGAAGCGGCGACACCGGCGGCACCGGCGACGGCCAAGGCGCCGATGGTCTCGGCGCCGGCGGCGATGGCGGCCGAGATGACCATGCCGCTGGCGCCCCACACCGCCCCCTCAGCAGCCGCGGCAGCGACAGGAACCAGACACGTGCCGAACGTGAGGATCGCACAGGTGATGGTCAGAGCGACAGCGACCACAGTCACCGCAGCGATGAAGGCCGTCTCATGCTGTTCGATCTGACAGAAGACCTGCCACCAACTGCAACTGGACCGAGCAGGCGGAGCCGGAGCGGGAGCGGTGCTGGCACCGCCACCCTGGCCCTGGGTGGGCGACGCAGGAGGCGGATACGGCTCGTTGCCGTGCCCGGGCACACCAGGGCCGTTCGTGCCGCAATTGGAGTGCAGCGTGGCGTTGGGGCAGTTCAGCAACATGCCCGATGGATCAGAGGAGCTGATGGGCGACCCGCTGGCGTAGGAATAGCCGTTCATCTGCTGCGGATCACCGGTGTCCACAACAGGATCGGCCTGGGTGAAGCGACCGGTGGTGGAGTCGTAGCCACGAGCGCCCAGCTGGGTCAGACCGCTGGTGTCCTGGGGACCGCCGACGAAGCCATGGGAGTCGGGCCACAGGGAGGCAGGCCCACGGGCGTTGCCGAAAGGATCCTGACGACGCTGGGTGACGCCCAGGTTGTCAGCGTTGACCGACGCGTACGCGGTGCCCTGGTGATCGGTGAGCATGAACGAAAGCCCCGACACCGAACCCCGCTCAGCGACCTTCTGGCCGTTGAAGTCGTAGTAGCGGACACCAGTGGAGAACCGGCCGCCGGTCGGGTTTCCGTCGGCCGGGCCTCACTCCGCGCCCCCGGCGTCCCCAACGCCCGCCCCAACACGTCCCTGGCCGCCTGCGATGTCGGCTCATGCTGCGACGCCGTCGCCGCCTGCTCCGCCGCCCCCTCCGCCAGCAACTGCTCCGCCAGATGCAACCGCAACGTCACATCCCCGGCACCGCCACAACCGCCGCACGCAGTCTCCGGATCAACGGCGTGTCCACCACTCGGCCCCTCCCCTACGCACCAGGTTCTCGCCAGTCTATCCCGCCAATTACCACAAGCGGTTTCCCTCGATCACGGATGTAACGGCCGAAACCCCCATTTCGTCGGCCGCGCTAGTTGGCCATAACCGGGAGTCACATTCGCATCATCTTGATGCCTGCCCAGACGTTGTCCCGACCACGCGCCATTAATCTCAAACTCCAACCAACGACCTACGGAACGCCGAGGATCTCCATAATGCGCTCCCTAATAAGATCTAGAAAGTTTACCAATTCACCCTTATTTGCACCGCGCTCAACATTTCTATCTACCTGCCATTCCATAAAAAGCGGCACAAACCAGACCAGCCGAACAAAGTCGGGATGCAACGCCTCGCCTTCACTAACTTCAATTGAGCTCAATAGCCTCAGATACCCCTCCGCCAACTCTGGCAAAAATTTCCCAGACCTCAAAAGGCCAAGAAATCCAGAGGTATCGTCCCAGGCTGAGTCTAGAGCCTCCAGAACGTCCGGACTTGAGTGCTTCACTCCCAGAAACCTACAATCGCATCCGATGGAACATGTCCGAAGATCAGCACTTCCTGATCTTTCTTTGCATAAAGGTCAATTCTACCCTTGCCTGGAAATCCGCCAGAAACGTCTTCAATTCTACCATCAATCCGGGACAAGTCTATCGCCACAACACCGTTACCCTGGTTGTACTTGCCGAAGGCAACACTCGGAAGCTTTGATGTCGATATCCACGGACTAAGCCGCTTCCCGGCCACATGCGACAGTGGGCTTACATTGACGGCTCCTGGAGCCCTGGCCTTGAGACCGAGAGCAGGGTCTTCCCCCTTCGCCAGGGCGCGGAAAACTATCCCCGGCGCAGGGTCCATATCGCCCGGTCCACAATTGTGCACGAGGACCGTCGCAAGCCCCACAAACACATAGAATGTGTGAACACTATCGACGGTCATGTTGTACGTACGCATTGCACTGACGTAGCGACGACTGGCCAGGACACTGGCGTGGTTTCCGGCAGCAGAGTCGAGCTGATCACTAACATGAAGGTTCGCCGCTTCAACCCATGAGCTGGCGGTCGCGTCCCAGAACAGGTGGTTGGCGGTGACCGTGATGGTGCTGGTGCCTGATGGAGTCTGCACGGTCAGGTCGACGAAGTCGTGGTCGTCGTCGGTGATGTGCGTGGCCACGACATTGTGGGTCTGGACCTGACCGGTGTCTGGGTCCTTGTTGGTGATCCGGTCCCCGACGCGGACGTCCTGGATCGGCTTGGAGGAGCCGTCGGCCATCAGGACAGCGGTGCCGGCGGCGAAGCTGTTACAGCTCACAGGCCTCGGCGAACCAGCAGCGGGGGCGGGCTCGGCGACAGGATCGGGAGCAGGCTCGACGGCAGGAGGTTCGACGCCTGGGGGTTCTACGGCAGGAGGTTCTACGCCAGGAGGTTCTACGGCAGGGGAGCCGCCACCGGCGCCGCTAGCAGTGCGGCTTTCCAACGAACCGGCGTCACCGGCGACATCTTCGGCGACTTTGGCGGCTGCTGCGCCCGCGCCGAGGGCGGCAATGCCAGCCCCGATTGCTTCCGCACCGGCGGTTATCGCCGCAGAGATGACCATGCCGCTAGCGCCGAACACCGCACCGTCAGCCGCCGCGGCGGCGACAGGAATGAGACACAAACCCTCGGTCGCCACGGCGCAGGCGATGATCGCGACCGCGGCAATCACGGTCACAGTAGCGACGAACACGTCGGTGTGGGCCTCAATGTCGCAGATGAAACTCCAGAGGCCACAACTGGACCGAGCGGGCTGGGACGGAGCGGGAGCGGTGCTGGCACCACCGCCCTGGCCCTGGGTGGGAGACGGGGCCGGCGGCGGCGACCCGGGATTGGGAGAGCCAGAACCATGGCCACACGACGGATGCAGGGCTGCCCCACCGCCAGTGTTGCAATCCATGATCATGCCGGACGGGTCGGAGGAGCTGATGGGCGACCCGCTGGCGTAGGAATAGCCGTTCATCTGCTGCGGATCACCGGTGTCCACAACAGGATCGGCCTGCGTGAAGCGACCGGTGGCGGAGTCGTAGCCACGAGCGCCCAGCTGGGTCAGACCGCTGGTGTCCTGGAGACCGCCGACGAAGCCATGGGAGTCAGGCCACAGGGAGGCAGGCCCACGGGCGTTGCCGAAAGGATCCTGACGACGCTGGGTCATGCCCAGGTTGTCAGCGTTGACCGACGCGTACGCAGTGCCCTGGTGATCGGTGAGCATGAACGAAAGCCCCGACACCGAACCCCGCTCAGCGACCTTCTGGCCGTTGAAGTCGTAGTAGCGGACACCGGTGGGGAACCGGCTGCCGTTCGGCAGGTGCAGCTCCATGTCCCCGATGGACAGGGTGGTGCCGGACGCGTCCCGGGTTATGAGGCGGTTGCCGGCAGCGTCGTTGACGTACGTGCTGGTGGCGCCGGAGGCGTCCTGCTCGGACGCGATGCTGCCTTCCTCGTTGTAGGTGTAGGTCTGGGTCGAACCACCGATGTCGCGGGTCTTGGTGTTGCCGGTGGCGTCGTAGGTGTAGGAGTTCTGGCTGGCGCCGGTCGGTCCGTTCGTCTGGACGTTGAGCAGCGTGTGCGGCTGGGGCGAGCCGGGAGCCGGATAGCTGTAGGTGCTGGTGGTGTCACCGGTGACGGCGTGCTGCACCTGCTGGGTGCGGTTGCCGGTCTGGTCGTACTGCCAGGACAGCCAGTACGGGGCCGCGCCGCCGAGCTTCGAGGTGTCGGGAGCGCCGACGCACTTGTCGTCGCCGGTGTTGTTCGGGTCGAGGGTGGGTGTCCACGCCGCGCTCAGCCGCTGGAGATAGTCGGTGGTGAAGCACTGGACATCGGCGGCACTGCCCAGTGGCGTGTCCACAATGGACTTGATGTTGCCGGCGTTGTCGTAGGCGTACGCGCGGTTGGCGATCATGTACTGCGAGGCGGTCGCCCGCTCGGCCAGGGTGCTCTGCAGGCGCCCGGTGCCGGCGTCGAACACGTTGGTGACGGCGATCTGCTTGAGCTGGTTCGGATCGGCGAAGACGTTGCGCAGCACCTGGCCGTAGGCACTGTAGTCGGTCTCCGACACCAGCGGCGTGTCCGAGCCGTCGGCCGACTCGTCCAACGTGGTGGGATTGCCGAGCGAGTCGTATCGCCTCTCGATGCTCGCGGCGTCCAGGCCACCGGCGGCCGGACTGGACTGGCTGGTCACCGCGCCGGTGAACGGGTCGTAGAAGACCTGGAACAGGTAGTTCCCGGCGAGAAAGCCCTCGGCGGCCGGGATCGTGTACTTCATGCCCAGCGGCCGGCCGGCGTTGTCGTACTTGTAGACCGACTCGGTGTAGGCGTTGCCGTTGTAGTACCGGGTGGAACTCGACGGCAGACCCTTCACGAGGGTGTCGTACGCCCAGCCGGCCAACTGCGGCCCTGAGGTCGAGCCCACGTACTCACCGGTCTTGCGGCCGATGCCGTCGTAGCTGTACGCCAGCGTCTTGCCACGGCTGTCGGTGGTGGTGAGCACGTCCCCCATCGCGTTGTAGGTGGTCGACGACGTACCGGCGTCCGGGTCGGTGGAGCTGGTCTTGCGGCCGTGCAGGTCGTACGTGCTCGTCCAGACGTTCTTGCCGGTGGGATCGGTCGTCGAGACCAGCAGACCCGCGTTGTTGTAGGTGTAGCTGGTCACGTCGGCAGCGTCGTTCGGCCCGGTCCTGGTCGGGTCCTTGTACTGAAGCAGCTTCGTCTTCTGGCCCAGACCGTTGGAGATCACAGTCGTCGCCGTGCCACCGTTGAGCGGCACAGTGGTGACACGGTCGCCGTCGTAGCTCGACGTGGTGTGCCACTGCTCGACGCCGTTGAGGTTGTAGGTCGTGGCGATCTGCCGACCGGCACTGTCGAAAGTGGACACAGTAGTGTTGGCGACCGCGTTGTCCTGCACGACAAGCAGGTCACCGCTGGGTCCGGACACGGTGTTCCAGTAGGCGGCGTGCGATTTCCACGCCCGGTTCTGCGAGTCGAAGTAGGTGTCCGACACCAGACGTCCGCCCAGCGGCGTCGGCGACTGGGTCTGCACCGTGTTGCCGAGGCCGTCGACCAGCGAGTAGGACGTGGCGTACTGGCCATTGGACAGCAAGGTGTTGCTGACCACCGTGCTCGGCTTGTCGGTGTTGTCGGCATAGCTGTAAGTGGCGTTGGCCGGCTGGTTGAGAGCCTTGCTCTCGCCCGGTTTCCACACCGCGGTCAACCGGCCGAAGGCATCGTAGGCCCCGTCGGTGCGCAGGCCGCTGCCGTCGATCGCGGTGAGCAGCGCGCTCGACACCGGATCGAAGATCTTGGTGGTCGTCAGCCCGGGAGTGGAATCGTTGATCGGCGGCGACGTGGTCGCGATCTGGGTGACCGGACCGCCCTTGTCCGGTGTGTACGATATGGTTGTCTTGCGTCCCAGCGCATCGGTCGCGGCGATCGATCGGCCGTAGACGTCAAAGGCGGCCGTCGAGGTCGGCGTCTGGAACTTCTCCTGGCCACCCGAGGGCCACGAGTCGACGCTGTCGACCTCGGTGACGTCGCCCTTGGTCGGGGCCGCGCCGAAGTCCTGACCGTCGAATCGGGTGCGCACGTCGGTGATGATGTTGCCGCTGCCGGCGGGGTTGTCGGCCGAGCACTTGCCGGAGATCTTCTGTGTCTCCTGCGGATAGCTCATCATCCACGCGCCGGCGTTCTGCCCGTAGCTGTACGTCGTGCAGGTGCTCTGGCTCGGATCGCTGATGTCACCGTCGTTCTCGGTGGTCTTGACCTGGCCGAGGCTGTCGAAGGTGGTCAGCGTCTTGGAGGTCCGCCACGTGTTGCCGGCCGCCAGCCAGGTCAGCCCGGTGGTCGCGCCGGTGCCGGTGATGAACGACTGGGTGCCGTCGTTCTCGTCGGTCCCGGTGGCCGGTGAGCTCCACGGGTCGCTGATGGTCGCGGCGATCGGCTTGTTGTCGTAGTACGTGACCGACTCACGTGGGAAACCTGCGAACTGCTTGGCGTCCGTGACCGACGGACCGGGAATGTCGCCCTGCGCCGCAGGAACCTGGAAGCCGTCCATGCCTCGCAGATAGACGGCCTTGGTCACCACCTGTGGGCCGGCTCCGTCGCCGGTCTGGCCCTTGGTGGTGGTCACCTGGTCGTAGCCACGCCACTCCGAGTACGTGCGGTACTTGTTCTCGCTCAACACGTTCTCGTCGAAATGCCAGGCGCCGCTGTTCGCGTCCTCGCCGTAGTCGTACGTCGTGAGCATGGGTGACGACAACGCGGTCCGGCCGTCGTCGGTGATCGCCTTGACGACGTACTTGTTGAACCAGTCGAGCACCGGCTCCTGTTGGCCGGCCGGTGTCCAGTAGGTGGGGAAGCACCGCCGCCCGTTGTTGGACGGCGTCGGCAGGCTCGACGGCGAGCAGTCCGGATCGGAATAGGTGACGGTGGTCTTGCCACCCTGCTCGTTCTCGATCGTCTCGATACGGTTGCGGTTGATCGCCGTGTAGTTGTGGGTCAGGTCGACACGGTTGGCCATGAGCTTGCCGCCGAACCTGGTCGGCGGCAGTGCCATGTCCTGGCCGCCGGCCAGTCCGTGATGGGTGATGGTGTCCAGCCAGAGCGCCGGACTGTTGTTGTCACCCGTGCCGGGCATGGACTGGCTCAGGTCCCAGCGGTTGACCGGCGTCAGGCCACCCTGGCCGTTGCTGACTTCGGTGGTGATGGTGGTCAGCTTCTTGGTGCTGAAGAAGGCCGGCGAGATGCCTTCGCACTTCGAGCCGCCACAGAGCAGATCGTTGGGCACGTCGCAGTTGCCGGTCGCGTTGGACGCGCACCGGTCGGCCGTGCCGAACGCGATCCGCGCCGGCGGCGAATCGGTGAACAGGCTGCCGACGTTCGCGTTCAGGCCGTAGTCGATGTGGTCGAGGTAGCCACCGCGGTCGTAGCCGACGCCCTGCGTGCCGAGGTTCTCGCTGTAGTTGTTGCCTTCCTTGTCATAGAAGTACTCGATGGCGTTGCCGTGCGGATCGACGACGTAGTCGAGGTTCCAGCGCCACGCCTGGGGGCACGCCGAGTCGGCGAAGGCCGTGTGATTGCAGGGTTCCCCGGTGTTGTTGCCGAACACCGGCTCGGTCCATGTCGAGTTCGTCGACGGGTTGGCGCCCTGCCAGCCCGGCAGGTGGTTCATGCCGAAGAACGCCTGGGTGCCGTCCTTGGTCGTGACCTTCCAGTACTCGCCGTCGTTGTCGCCGTTGGTCGTGAGCGATCCGGTTGTCAGCCGCTCGACCTTGGACCCGTCGTCCTTCTTGGGATGCCAGGTGTCGCCGACCTTGACCAACTGCCCGCTCATCGAGCCGAACGAGAGCGTCGCGTTGTCGGTGGCCCAGCAGGCGTCTCCGGTCTTGCGCTGGCCGTTGTTGCCGCCGAGGTCCTGGGCGCAGGGCTTGTAGCTGCGCTCGATGAAGCCGCCGGCGCTCAGGTCCCAGCCGTCGCCGACGATGGACGGCTGGTCGTTGCTGGCTGCGGTCAGGCCGTCGGTGCTGCCGGACGAGTAGGACAGTGCCACGGCCGGGGCCTGGCCGCCGACGGCGGCCGGCGCCGGGATCGGGTACGTGTACGAGAAGTCGCCGCCGGCCCCACCGGACGTCCAGGAACCGGCCGGCGACAGACCGGTCGCGGCGAAGTCACCGCTGTCCGAATTCGCGCCGGCGACGGCCGCGACGACAACACTGTCGGTCGCCGACGGCAAGGTCACGTCGGCGGAGACCGTCCTGGCGCCTTCGTCGTTGGTGGAGTTCAGCGGCGTGGCCTGATGGCACTGGTCCTGGGCCGGCGTGGTCAGGATGCACGTGGGGTACTGCATGAACGTCAGCCGGCGGCCGTAGTCGGCCCCGTATGCGCCGCCCGAACCGGAGTAGTCCAGTCCCAGCGAGAGCGGACCGCTCGTGTCACCGGACACCGGCTTGACCTGGATCAGCGAGCCACTGACGTTGGCATTCGCCGCGACCGTGTGGTCCACCGCGACGATGTCGAACTGTCCGTCGGTGTGCGGGGTGCCGCTGACATCCCGGGCGATGGAGATGTTGCCGGCATTCTGCCGGACGCCGGTGGTCGATCCGAGACCGACGCGGTAGGTGGCGGCGGCCGGCCACACCACCTGCGGCGCCGGGGCCGAGGACGGCGGTGCGATCTGCACCGGCCGGCTGGCGATCGCCTGCCCGACAACGGGATTGACCTGTTGCAGCGACGGCAGATCCCAGCCGAGGCCGTGCCAGCCGCTGGCATTCGGCGCGGCCACCGCCTGTGTGGCGGTCGCTACCAGGGCAACCGCCACCGTGGCGATCGCCGTTCTCGTGAGGAAAGTTCTGCGGCTCAGGCCCAACACGACTTCCACCCCTCATGTGCCGGAAACACGGTGATCGGCATGGTTCAGTGCCTGATGCCGTAGAGCAGACCGGGATCGTCGATCGGTTTGTCAGCAACCGCCTCCGCGTCCGTCAGGATGCCCGAGTAGATCCGGACGCCGGCGATTCCCCCGTGCCACTGGTCGGTTGTCTGGCCGTTCCAGGTGTCCTGGCCGAGCAGCACTCCGGCCGAGCCGTTCCAGCCGGCGACCGAACCGGTCGCACCAGCGGCCGTGACGGCGGTGGATTGCCTGGCGCCGTTGACGTACAGCGTGGCCGTGTGGGTCGTGGCGTCGTAGACGCCCTCAAGGTGGGTCCAGGTGTTGTCAGCGACGTCAGGATCGCTCGCGGCTGTCCAGGAGCCGGTCTGACCGGGAGACGCGCTGACGGTGAAACTCCACTTGCCGTGCCCATTGACATTCCGGTAGCCCAAGGCGAACGGCAGGTTGGGAGCGTCGGAGGTGGAGACGGCGGAACGGGTGTTCGGGTCCACCGGGCCCGAGGCCTGGACATCGGCAGCGGTCCAGGTGTGTTTGACCCAGGCCTCGACGGTGTAGGAGTGATCGGTGCGGAGGTTGGCCGGACGGGCAGCCTGCATCTTGCCCGTGTTGGTGCTGTCGACCTGCGCGGAGCATCCGTCGGCGTCGTCGACGAGCGAGATGCCGCCGACCGAGCTGCCCTGGGACCGGGAAACGGTGTCGTAGTAGCCGAGGTTGTCCAGCGCGGCGATCTGGTCGTCGGTCAGAGCCTGGTTCCACATCTGCACCTGGCCGATCGCGCCCTTGAAGAAGGCGCTCCGGCCGCCGAGCGAGCCGATGGAGGTGCTGCCGGTGGCCTGCCACACTGCGGAGACTCCGCGCTGCGACTGGAGTTTTCCGTCAAGGTAGAGCTTGATCTGCATGGTGCCGCGGTCGAAGACACCGGTGACCAGGGTCCAGCGCCCGGCCTGGGGCGCCTGGTCCTTGTACGTCCACTGGTAGTTGTCGGCACTGGCGTCGTCGGCGGCGCTCATGCCGAAGATCCAGCGGTTGACGTCTGGCGAGTACCGGATCTGGAACGCGTCCTGCTTGATGCCGTGCTGGGCCACCACGGCGTAGTAGTTGTTCAGGTCGTCGAGTTTTGCCCACGCTGACACCGTGAACGACCGAGAAGTGTCCACAACGGAGTATTGGGTGCCGGCCGTGCCGGAGGCGCCGTCGAGGTGAACGGCCTTGCCCCCCAAGGGACCGTCGGTCCAGGCATAGCCGCCGGTGAGGGTGGCGTTGTCGGCGTACTGCCCCACGTCCTTCGCGGTCGCGCCGCTGCCTTCGTCGAGTGGCCAGTAGGCCGCGCGCGAGATGACGTTCGACGTCTTGGCGGTCAGGTCGGGGCCGCATCCCTCGCCCAGGTTGTACTGCGCCAGCGGGGCGGCGGTGTTGGCCAGGTCGTGAACTTCCTTGTCGGACAACACCCGCTGCCAGACCTGGGGACTGTCGATCTCGCCGGGGAAGAAGTCGCCGGTGCCGCCGCCGGCCGCACCGATGGTCAGCGGACCGGTGGCGTGCCACGCCTTGCCCGCGGCCGGCTGCTGTTTGCTGCCGTTGACGTAGAGCTTGATCGCGCCGCTGGAGGAGTCGTAGGTGCCGACGAGATGTGTCCAGACGTTGAACTGCACCGGGTTGTCCGGATTGGCGGTGGCACGGTAGTAGGCCGCCGGGTTGTTCGAGTCGTCACTGGGCAGCGTGAAGGCCCAGTTGTTGGTGTCCTTGGCGTACTGGAGGTAGAACGCACCGCTGTTCGTGCCGGTTTGGGACACCGCGGTGGCGAACTTGCCTGCCTGGGCGAGGTAAACCCATGCGGAGACGCTGAAGGACTGGCTGGTGTCGACCACTGGTGCGCCGGCCGTCACGTATCCGCTACTGCCGTCCAACGTGAGCGAGCCGGCAGTGCCATGCGCGTATCCATTGGTGTCGGGGTGGGTCCACGGCGTGCCGTGATCGTGGCCGGGCCGCCAGTCACCGCCGCCGACCAGCGTGCCCGGGTGAGCCGGGGTTTGCTCGTTGCCGGGTGTCGAGGCCACCGAGTCGGCGACAACGCGGTCGCCCATCTCGTCGAAGCCCCAGGCGCCGACGAGTCCGGTCGACGGGACCAACGCGTTGGGCACGTTGTAGGAGCACGAAGGCGCGTCGAGGGTCAGCCCGGCCACACAGGTGGCGTCGGCCAGGCTGGCCGTCCCGGCTCGGTTCACGGCCCGGACGTGGATGTAGTTCTGGAGACTGTTGACGGCGGTGACCGTCAGGCTGGCGGTGGCACCGCTGCCGCCGCTGAGAATCCGAGCCGCCGGCACGGAGGGCGAATTCTGCACGTCCGGCTCGGAACCGTCGGTCGTGTAGATGAAGCGATCGATATCGTTGAGTCCCGGCGTGGCCAAGCCGACCGTGACCTGGAAGGTGGCGGTGTCGCCCTGCGTCGAAGGCGGATTTCCGGTCATCTTCACCGTCGGGGCCGGTGGCGGGAGACTGTCCACAGTGAACTCACAGCCGGACGTCTGGTTCGACCACAGGTCGCCGTCCCAGTCGGCGGAAACCCAGGTGTAGGTGCCGTCCTGGGTGATCCAGTCGTCGTGCACCTTCAGCCGCGCCACACTGCCCGACCCGACCGTCTGGCTGTCGGAGTGGTGCGTGTTCGGCACGTAGTTGCCGACGGTCCCCTGGTCCAGGCCGAACGACTCGATCACGTTGCCGCCATCCGGGTCGGTGGCCACGCCGTCCAACTCAGGGGTGCGGGTGGCGATCCAGGGTCGGTCCGCGCCCTGGACGCAGGGCAGCCTGGACTGTATCGCCAGGTTGGTCGGCATGTTCGGCGGCTTGTTGTAGGTCACCTGGAAGGTCTGATCCAACGTGAACCGCCGCCAGCTGTTCGCGTCCTGTTGCCCAAGGTCCACGTCGGCTGTCGATGCGAGCATGAACGTCGTTGACGTGACGCCGTGTGAGACGGCGTAGTCAGCGGCCGCCTTGGCGTCGAACTGCATGGAGACGCCGGGTTCGTCGTGGCAGTTCGTCTGGTTGCTGGTGGAAATACCGAGTACCAACTGCGGTTGACCGGCCGCCCCGTTCGCTGCCGGCGCCCACGAAGTGGTCGGTCCGATCGGGCCGGTGAGCCAGAGTCCGGTCGTGTCGTTGGCCGACACCGTGCAGGCTGCGCTGTGCTGGAGCGTCGTGTTGACCGTCGCGGTGTGAATGACGGCGCCGGCCAACTGGGTGGTGTTCATCTGGAAGTACGACCTGGAAACCTTCGCGCCGTCCTGGGTTTCGTAACCGGCCTTCAGGTTCGACAGATCACCGACTGTCTGGTTGTAGTTCATGGCAGACGGGAAGCCGGACTGCACGACGACGTGAGCCTGTGAGACGCAGGTGGCGCATGAGCTGTCGGGGTCGAGCACAACCGGGAACTTGGTCGCGGGATCGGTCAGGAACGTGTGATCCGGTGTGACGGTCACGGAGTTCGCCGTGGCGGACACCGCCATCGTCGCGTGCTTGTCGCCGCCGCCGGGCCCCAGTTCCCTCTCCGCCCCGGTGCCCACGCCGCTCGAGTCCCACATGCTGGAGGCGTCGCCGGCGAACAGCACGGCACCGGAGTTGTCCTTGACCTGGAGGCCGTTGGCGCTCGCGGACACCGTGGTGTTCCTGGTGAACAGCCCGAAGGTGATGCTCGCGAGAGCGGAAGACCGTGCCGCGGCGGCGGTCTTGACCACCAGATTCTCGGAGTAGCCCCGAGTTGTGGCCTCGACCTGGAGGTCGACGTCGGGAAAGACGTTGGCGTACGTGGCGGTGTCACCGTTCAGCGACGGCACGGGCAGGTCGGCGGGCCACACCAGGCCGGCCTGTTTGTCGTCGATGCCGACGCGCACGACCGGTGCGGCGGCCGAACCCGCGCCGCCGGCGTTGAGGACCAGGTCGAGTGGGAGCGCCTTGGGCGCGATGTTGCCATCGGGCCGCTTCACCAGTGTGGCGTCAAGGGAGACCCAGCCACCGTTCTGGCGCATCCGCACCGGCTCGGAGTGGGTCGAGAGGGTCCAGGTGCCGTCGGGATTGGCGACGGTGTCGGACGATTCGGTGGTCTGCGAGGTGACCTCGACGTGCTTGTTGGTCTCGTGGGCCAACTTCAGGGCGGTGGCCGGATCGGCGACGGCGTCCGGCACGCTCGGCGCGGCGACCGCGGTCGGCGCCGTGAGGGCCGGACTGGTCAGTGACATGCCGATCACCATGGCGCCGAGCGCGGCCCCGAGTCTCAGGCCGAAGGCGCGCGGCAGTGCAGTGCTGGTCATGAATTCCCCCTGCGCATGACGACAGCCGATGTCGACCGTCGCGTAAAGCCCCAGTGAGACTGCCCCAGGACCGTGACCATGGAAAGCGGCCGATCGGGGATTCCTCACACACAGAGGGTTAGATGGGGCAAATCAGACACAACTCCGCAAATGTCCTGCCGTGTCAGGAGAAGCGGCGGTCAGTCGGCGACGGACGGCGACGTCTCGATGCCCAGGGCCAGGCGGACCAGAGGCAGGTCGATGGTGGGCACGGCGAAGTCGTAGTCGGAATTGCTGGTGGACAGGACGCAGCGGGTGAAGCTGCCGGCAAGCGGGAGCTTGCCGCCGGTCTCGTTCAGCTCGAACGGGCCGATCAGCAGCTTCACCTTGCCGCGCCCATGCCAGCGGACCGCCTCGCCCGGGATCAGGTGCAGATAGCCGCCGAGCAGCGTGCCCGGCTTGCCGAGGTCATCGAGTGGACGGATCAGGCTGACCACTTTGACACCGTCGCCGTTGCGATAGTTCTCGACGTCGACTTCCGGCCTGGTCTTGCGGAACAGCAGCATGTTGAGTCTCTTGTTCGTTCCCGCGGAACGACGCAGGCGCGCAGCCACGATGCCTTCTCTCCTGGAGTTCCCCCCTCGCGCGCGGTGTGGGCGCAAGGCTCACGAGATGTTGCCGGACGGGTGGTCAGGCCGGAAGCGACCGAACAGCGCAATTCCTCCGACAGGAAACGGGCATTTCAGCCGAAGCGGCGTTGGAGGGTGCGGACGAGGGCGGGGAGGGCGCCGTTGAGGCGGGCGGGGAAGCGGAGCCAGGAGGGGACGAAGATCTCGGGGCGGTTGTGTTCGACGGCGGCGACGAGGGCCTCGGCGACGTCCATGGCGGGGATGGGGCGGGGGCGGCGGCGGGTGTAGGGAGTGCCGCGGCGGTCGAAGAACGGGGTGTCGATGACGCCGGGGTGCACGACGGTGACGCCGACGGTGCGGACCTCCAGGCGAAGGGCGTCGGCGAACGAGCGAAGGGCGGCCTTGGTGGCGGAGTAGACGGCCTCGTCGGCCACGCCCATGGCCCCGGCGATGGAGGAGACGAGCACGAGGTGGCCGCGCTGGCGGGCGATCATGCCGGGGAGCAGGGCACGGGCGAGTTCGAGCTGGGACACGACATTGACGGTGAAGAGCTCGGGAATCCGCGCCGGAGGCATGTCGGCGAAGGGGCCGGCATGGCCGAGACCGGCGTTGAGGACGAGCAGGTCGACGTCGCCGGCCCAAGCGGCCAGGGGGGCGACGTCGCTGGCGAGGTCGCAGGCGAACGAGCCAGGACCGGTGATGGTGCGGCTGGTGCGAAGCACGGTGGCGCCCTTGGCGGCGAGCGCGTCGGCGGTGGCCGCGCCGATGCCGGACGACGCGCCGGTGACCAGGGCCCGCATGCCGGTCACGGCAGGCATGGGATCTCCATGGAGGTGGACGTTCCGGCACGGTCAGGAAAAGAACCGGGCGACGGGCGGAAACCCGGCGGACACACGGGAAAGGAGGAAAAGGGGCCCGGCCACAGCGGGAAGGGGTGGGGCGGTAGCCGCTGGTCACCAGGGACCGAGC
Organism: Kutzneria sp. NPDC052558; assembly: GCF_044547355.1. Classification (NCBI taxonomy): domain Bacteria; kingdom Bacillati; phylum Actinomycetota; class Actinomycetes; order Pseudonocardiales; family Pseudonocardiaceae; genus Kutzneria; species Kutzneria sp. NPDC052558. Next base: position 156,515 of record NZ_JBIUAG010000004.1, on the reverse strand, counting down.
CGCAGCGGGAACGGGACAGGGTGGTCAGCTCGAGCATTCCGCTTCCTTGGACGCGGCCTGGGGAGCACGGCGGCTGAGGACAAAAACGCCGGCGCACAAGGAGAGCAGGGCGAGGACCTGGCCGATGACGGGGCCGACGCCGCTGTGCAGGTCCTCGCCCAGCCACAGGATGCCGATGCCGATGCCGACGAGGGGGTCGAGGATGGTGATCACGGCGAGGGCGGGCGCCAACGCCCGTTCGGCCTGGAAGGCGTTCTGGCTCAACAGGAAGCCGAGCGGACCGCAGACGGCGACGGCGTAGATGGGCCAGTGCGTGAGCAGCACGAGGATGCCCTGGGACAGCTCCTCGGCGGCGAGCTTGGCCAGGCCGGCGCTGACGCCGTAGAGCACACCGGCGGCGACGGCCAGGGCGAGGGCGCGGGTGTTGCCGGGACGATGTGCGGCCACGGCAAGGCAGATCGCCAGAATCGCGGCGAGACCGATGGCCAGCGGCAGCACACCGCCCAGGGTCATCTCCGTGCTGTCGCCGGTGGGTTGGGCCACCAGCAGGAAGGCGGCGAGGCCGGCGACGCAGAGCCCGGCGCCGAGCAGCACGACCCGGTCGAACGAGCCGGAGAACAGCACGCCGAACAGCAGGCCGGTGACAAGCAGGGGCTGCACCAGCACCAGCGGCCCGGTGGTGAGGGCCACCCACTGGAGGATCACGCCGAAAGCGTTGGCCACCAACGACAACAGCCACACCCGCTGCTGGGCGAGATCGACGAGCAGCCCGGGCTCCAGGGCGTCCCGCTGCCGCACCTGCTGGGTGGCCCGGTGCTGCAAGGCGCTGGTGAGGCCGAAGAAGGCCGCGCCCCCAACGGCCGCCGGCACGGCGATGAGCAGATTCATGGTGTCCCGCCTGAGAACTCCCGCAACGCGTCGACCATCCGGTCGCCCAGCGCGGCGCCGTCGACGGCCCCGCCACCGGTCACGCAGACGGTCACATGACGTCCCCAGGTCAAAGCGCCCCAGGCGATCGGGACGCCCTCGGCGAGCGGGAGCACCGCGTAAGCGGCCTCGATCTCCGCGTCACCCACCAAAACCTTCCAGCGCGGACCGGGGATCACGGAAGCGATGGCCCCGAACCACCGTGACTGGTACACCAGGCGCGCCAGCAACCGGTGCGCGGGCGCCGGCAGCAGACCGATGAGCCGCACGACCCAGTTGGCCGCCTCGGGCGCGCCGGACGCGACGCCGGCGCGCAGCGCGTCCCGCACCAGTTCCAAGCACCGCAACGGATCCGTCTCCTGCACGGGCAGGTCGACGGACACGGCCCCGGTCCAGTTGCCGGCAGCGCGCAGGGTGTCGGTGCCACGCAGCGACCACGGCACCATCACCCGGAGCTGGTCTCCTTGGTGGGCAAGGGCGAACATGGCCAGCAACAGCTCGGTCGGAGTGGCGCCCAGCGCCCGGGCGGTGGCGCGGACCTCGACGCCGGGCAGCTTGACCAGGCCGAACCGGCGTGACGCACCGAACTTCGACCCGCGCGGCACCGAGCCGGCCCGGGCCAGCGCCAGCAAACCCTTGAGCCGCAACCGAGGCAGCTTGTGGCTGACTTGATGGCCGACGGGACTCCCCCACGCCTTGCCCTTGCCCGAGGTTCCGGTCAGCAGCCCGCGCAGCACGGCGACACCGTCACCGAGGGCGTGGTGCAGCTTGATCAGCACGGCCGGCGACGCACCGTGCACGATCAACGCCTCGGCGGTCGCCCGGGCCGGCAACGGCTTGGCGTAGAAGGAGTCCACGGCCTCCTGGAGCGAGACACCGTCCACTTCGGACACCAGGGCCTTGGTGTCGACGGTCTCGTCCTGCAACCACCGCGGCCGCCGCAGCCACGAGCCTGGGTCGACGTGCCCGCGCACGCCGTGCATGGCGTCCAGCATGCCGGCGACGTCCTCCACGCTGACCTCGCCGGACATCTCCATGATCGTGCCGACATGCTGCGGCACCCGCGGAGACGCGATGTGCACGAACAGCGAGTCCTCGGCCGACAGCACGCGCCCGAGCCGCTCCGGCCGTGCGGACTGAAGGGCCAGCAGCCCCTCCTCCACCAGCCGCTCGTCGGCCTGCTTCAGCGCCAGCCGTTCCATCTGGGCCAGCCGCGGCTGATCCCGCACGGCGGCGGCCAACTCGCCGTCCCGACGGCACACCACGGCGATGCCGGCGTCGGCCATGAGCTGCGCGTTGGCCCGCCCGTGAGCGGCGATCGGCCGGTGCATGAGCACCGGCCGACCGACCGCGAGAGCTTCCAGCGATGTGGCCCCGCCGGCATTGGTGACCACCACGTCCGCGGCCACCATGAGCGTCGCCATCTGGTCGGTCCAGCCCAGGATCCGCACCCGGACGTCATCGCCGATCGCGGCCCGGATCCGGGCCCGCAGCCGCTCGTTACGACCGCAGACCACGACCACGATGCCGTCCGGAGTGCCGACCAACAGCTCCTTGACCGTGTCCTCCGACCGGCCGAACCCCAGCGAGCCGCAGGCCACCAGCGACACGAACTTGTCCTGGGGCAGGTCCAACTCGGCCCGCGCGGCGGCGCGGTCGCCGGGGCGGAAGACCTCGTCGGCGGTCGGCGCGGAGATCGCCACCGTGGCCCCGGGCGCGCTGCGGGCGGCCACCGGCACGGCGACCTCGTGCATCACGAGGTTGAGGTCGATGCCCTGGTACACCCAGAACGGGTGCGGCGCGAAGTCCGACACCCACGCCCCGATCGGGGCCTCCAGCCCGCGGTGCCGGCGCAGCCAGTCCAGGCCGGCCGTGCCCAGCGGATACGTGGACAGGATCAGGTCGGGCTGGATCCGGTCGACGCGGGCGGCCAGCCGCCGGCCGGCCCACTCGCCGACAAACCGCTTGGAGGCCCGGGCGAACCAGCGGTAGCGCCACACCGAGTCGTAGAAGAACTCGTACAGCCAGGGGGTGCGCTCCACGTTGGCCACGTAGATGCGGCGGAACACCGGCCCGACGCCGCGGCCCATCACGTCCAGCGTGTCGAGCCAGTGCGTCGAGGCATCCGGCCACAGCCGGCCCGCGGCCGCGCGCAGCGCACGGCCGGTGGCGTTGTGGCCCTCACCCATGTCGGCGGACAGAATCAGGATCCGTCGGGGCGTCGCCGATTCCAGCACGGTGATCAGCTTGGCTCACCGGGGGCGACCGCGCCACACGACTTATCGGATGATCTCGGCCGCCGCGGTGACTGGTGGTAGTCACCGCCGATCCGGGGCACCGAAGATCGCCCCGACCGCCCGTGTTACCGTGGTTGGCAATCCCCGAACTGGCTGGTCAAGCGCCCGATCGTGGGCATTTCACGAAGGAGCGCAGTGTCGGACGTCAAGACCACCCGCGGATTCTGGGCCCGGGTCGCCGACTCTTTCCTGCCGACCGCGGGCGCGAAGGTTCTGCCGCTGCCGGCCTGGCTGCGCCGGGCCACGCCGTGGGTGATCGCCGTGATCCTGCTGTGGTTCGTGGTGTGCACGCTCATCTGGCCGGTCGGCATGTGGATGCAGATCGACCTGGAGGTGTACCGGGCCGGCGGCCTGACCGTGCTGGACGGGCGGCCGCTGTACGATCACCCGCTGGTGGCCAGCCTGATGTTCACCTACACCCCGTTCGCGGCGATCATCTTCGCGCCGCTGGCGCTGCTGCCGCTGGTCGGCACCGAGATCGTCTACACCGTCGTGACGCTGCTCCTGCTGCTGTTCGCGATCGCGCGCTGCTGGCGCTGGCTGGGCTACCGGCGGGACCGGGCGTCCGTGGTCGTCGTGCTGCTGTGCACCGGGCTGGCGCTGATGTTCGAGCCGGTGCGGACCACGTTCTACCTGGGGCAGATCAACGTGCTGCTGCTGGCCATCGTGGTCGGCGACCTGCTGCGCACCCGCAAGTCCAACTGGACCGGCATCGGCGTGGGCATCGCCGCCGGCATCAAGCTGACGCCGCTGATCTTCATCCCGTACCTGCTGGTGACCCGGCAGTTCAAGGCGGCCGGGGTGGCCACCGCGAGCTTCGTCGGCACCATCGCCCTCGGCTTCGTGATCAAGCCGGGTGACGCCTACGCGTACTGGCTGGGGCAGAAGTTCAGCGAGGTCTCGCGGGTCGGGGACGTGTGGTCGACCGGCAACCAGTCGCTGCGCGGCTTCCTGGCCCGGCTGGTGTCGCCGCCCGAGGCCACCCAGAACGCGTGGGTGCTGCTGGCCGCGGTGTTCGGCATCCTCGGCCTGGCCGCCGCCGTGCTGGCCCACCGCCGTGGCGAGGAGCTGCTGGCCGTCAGCCTGATCGGCATGTGCTCCACCGCCGTGTCGCCGTACTCGTGGTCGCACCACTGGGTGTGGTTCGTGCCGCTGTTCGTGTTCGCCCTCAACCGGGCCCTGACCACCGGCCGGGCCGCCATGTGGGCGCTCGCCACGTACGTGCTGGTCGCCGTGTTCGCCTGGCCCGTCGCGTTCCCCGTGCACGATCCGGGCGCGCGGGCCGCCGCCGGCATCTGGATGATCGACTGGCCCGGCGACGTCGTGACCCGCAACAACTACATCATCGCCTACCTGGTGATCGCCGTGTTCACCCTCGTGCACCTACGCCGTTCGAATGTTGTCACGTCAACCGACGGGGTGATCGACAGCCGGAATCCGGTGGTCAGCCGCTAAGGTCGGTCCCAAGCCCGGCGCACGGGCCGCGCGGCCGGTGGCCCGCGAAGGGTTTCGAATAGCCCACGGCATTCGAAACCCTTTGAGGGGCAACAATGTTCACGGTTCCCGGCCGGCTCACCGACGGCACCCCCGTCGTCACCACCATCCGGCGCCCCGGCCCTCGGCGCATCGCCGTCAGCCTCGCCACCACCCCGCCGTTCACCGTGGTCGTGCGGGGCCAGCACATCGCCGACCTCGCCGAGGCCCTGCGCGAGGGCGACAGCCTCGGCGTCCCCTGCCGCCACCCCCGGTACGGCGACTGGCTGCTCGGCGTGCACCCGCACCAGTGGTGGATCAACCCCCGCGCCGCCCGCCTGCCGATGGAGCTCTACCTGCTCCTGCCCGCCGACCAGCAGATCGTCGTCGTGTTCACGCCGGAGCAGGTGGACGAGCTGACCCTGGCGCTCGAGGAACCGATCGCCGCGAGCCTGTATTCGGTGTGCCGCTGAGCGGGGGTCAGTGCGGGGCGGCCAGGTCGATGACGGGGAGGGTGGCGAGGTCGGCGGGCGGGAGGGCGCGGGCGGCGGTGAGGACCCGGTGCTGCTGGTCGTTGATGCGGCGGTCGACGAGGCGGGTGAGCTCGTAGGCCAGGGCCCCGGTCTGGCGGACGGTGACGTCGTCGAGGACGGCCTGGTCGACGGAGGTGATGGCGATGCCGGCGACCAGGCCGTCGGGGCCCTCAGCGGCCCCGACGTCGAAGCGGGCGCGGGGGTTGAGGGTGTCGGAGGCGTAGTGCTCCCGCAGGCGGCGTAGGAGCTTGTGCCATTCGAGGACCTCACCCTTGAGGGCCAGCCCGCTGACGTCCTCGTCGGTGAGCCGGTCGGCGGCGAAGCAGCGGGTGTAGGAGAGGGTGGCGGTGGTCCAGACACCCTCGAGCACCACGGCCTCGGGGGCCTCGGCGACGAGCTCGGCGACCAGCCGTTCGCAGCAGCGCAGCACGGTCTGGAGGTCGTCGAAGACGGCGACGAGGTCGGCCAGGTGCGAGGCGGCGGGGCCGGCGATCCGGCGCACGGTGGAGGGGGGACTCGGCTCGGTGCTCATGAGGCGCTCCTGCCTGGGCTCGGACGTCCAGGCTAGGTCGGCACGGGCCGGCCGGATGTCGCATCTTGAGACACGGTGAACGCGCTGGCGACCGTGGCCCCGGTCGTCGACGGACTGTCGACGGATTGTCGACCGCCTGGGCGATAGTCGCGGAGGCGGACCGGCGGCCATGTGGGGGTATGCCGCCGGTCCGCTGAGTTCCGTGTCACCGGAAGAACGTGGGGTCGGCACATGGGCATGGGAACGGATGCCGCCGTCGAGGGCGCGGCGATCTCGCTGCCGAAGGGCGGCGGCGCGGTGAGCGGGCTGGGCGAGAAGTTCTCCGCCGACCTGTTCACCGGCACGGGGAACTTCTCGGTGCCGATCACGGTGCCGCCCGGCCGGTCCGGGCTGCAGCCGGCCCTGTCCCTGGGGTACAGCACCGGCAACGGGAACGGCCCGTTCGGCCAGGGCTGGCAGCTGAGCCTGCCGGGGGTGTCCCGCCGGACGTCGCGCGGGATACCTCGGTACGTCGACACCGCCGACGTCTTCGTGCTGTCCGGCGCCGAGGACCTGGTGCCGGTCGCGGGCAGCTACCCGGGGCGGGTCCGGCACCGGCCGCGGACCGAGGGCCTGTTCGCCCGGATCGAGCACGTCCAGGACGCTTCCGGGAACTACTGGGAGGTCCGCGACCGCAACGGCCTGCTCACCCGGTACGGCACGCCCCGGCCGGACGGCGCGGACGCGACGTGGCGCGATCCGGCGGTGGTCGCCGACCCGGGCGACCGGACCAGGGTGTTCGGCTGGCGGGTGACCGAGACCAGGGACGCGCTGGGCAACCTGATCCGGCACGAGTACCTGCGCGACCAGGGCCGCGAAGCCGGGCGCGAGTGGGACCAGCCACTGATCGCCCGCATCTCCTACGCCGACTACGGCGATCGCGCCGCGCCGTCGTTCCTGGTCCAGCTGGACTTCGACTACGAGCCGCGGCCGGACCCGTGCTCGGGCCACCGCGCCGGCTTCGAGGTGCGGACCTCGCTGCGGTGCCGCGCGATCAGGGTCAGCACGCACGCGGCCGACGGCGTGGCCCGGACCGTCCGCGAGTACCGGTTCGGCTACCAGCAGGCCGAATTCACCGGGGTGTCGCTGCTGACCCAGGTCGACGTGGTCGCGGTCGACGACCAGGGCCAGCAGGAGCAGCTGCCCCCGTTGACCTTCGGCTACTCGGCCTTCGATCCGGCCGGCCGCCGGTTCGAGGTCGTCACCGGGCCGGGCCTGCCGACGGCGGCGCTGACCGATCCGTCGCTCACCCTGGTCGACCTGCACGGCGCCGGCCGGCCCGACCTGGTCGAACTCGGCGCCACGCAACGGGTTTGGCGCAACACCGGCAATGGCCGGTTCGCCCTCCCGCGCCGCATGGACGAGGCGCCGCCGTTCCCGCTCGCCGATCCCGGCGTGCGGCTCATGGACGCCGACGGCGACGGTCGCGTCGATCTGGTCGTGTCCACGGCCGCCAGGCCCGGTCGGGCCACCGGCGTGACGGCCGGATTCTTCCCGACGACGTTCGCGTCCGGGTGGAGCCGCCGGTCGTTCCGGTCCTACCGGCAGTCGCCGTCGGTCTCGCTGTCCGACCCCGCCGTCAGGCTGGTCGACCTGGACGGCGACGGGCTGGCCGACGTGCTGCGGTCGGGCAGCCGGTTGGAGTGTTGGTTCAACGATGCGGATCCGCGGATGGCCTGGCGGCGCACCGCTGTCGGCGCCGGCGACGCGCCCCGGATCGATCTGGCCGACTCCCGGGTGCGGCTGGCCGACATGACCGGCGACGGCATGCAGGACATCGTGTTGCTGCGCAACGGGAACATCGCCTACTGGCCGAATCTGGGCCACGGCCGGTGGGGCACACCGGTGACGATGCGTCGATCGCCGCGGCTGCCCGACGGCTACGACCCCCGCCGCGTGCTGCTCGGCGACGTCGACGGCGACGGCGCGGCCGACCTGGTCTACGTCGACAACGGGCGGGTGTTGTTGTGGGGCAACCAGTCCGGCAACGCCTGGACCGCACGGCCGATCACCGTCCCTGGCACGCCGCGGGTGGCCGACACCGACGCGCTGCGGCTGTCCGACCTGCACGGGACCGGGATGGCCGGCCTGCTGTTCAGCCGGGCCGCCGCCGACGCGGGCGGCCCGCACCTGCGGTTCCTGGACTTCACCGGCGGGGTGAAACCCCATCTGCTGACGGCGATGGACAATCACCTAGGGGCCGGCACCAGGGTGGCCTACCGTCCGTCCACACAGGAGTATCAGCGGGACCAGGCCGATCCGTCGACCCGATGGCGCACCACACTGCCGTTCCCGGTGCACGTCGTGTCCCGGGTGGAGGTGGCCGACGCGATCTCGGGCGGCCGGCTGACCACGCAGTACCGCTATCACCACGGCTACTGGGACGGCGTGGAGCGGGAGTTCCGGGGCTTCGCGATGGTCGAGCAACTCGACACCGAGCTCTTCCCGTCGGACGGGCCGTCGGCGCACCACTCGCCGCCCACCCTCACGAAGAGCTGGTTCCACCCGGGCCCGGTCGCGGCCGTCGAGGCGGGCGACTGGACCGAACTGGACCTGCGGCACGAGTACTCCCGCCTCGACCCGCCGAAGCTGTCCCGGCCGCCGGAGCAGACCGTGCTGCTGGCCACTCTGCCTCGGGCCGCGCGTCGGGCGGCGCTGCGGACCCTGCGCGGGCAGTTGCTGCGCACGGAGTTGTACGCCCTGGACGGCTCGGACCGCGAGCAGCGGCCGTACACCGTGACCGAGACGGTCAGCGGTGTCCGTGAGGAATCGCCGTCGGACACCCCGCGGGAACCCATCTTCTTCCCGTTCGCCGTCGGCAGCCGGACCACGCAGTGGGAACGCGGCGACGAGCCGATGACCCGATTCGCCTTCACCATCGGCCACGACGCCTACGGCTGCCCGACGGGGAAGATCGACATCGCCGTGCCCCGCGGCCGGGACCCGCTGGCCGCCGCCCCGGCGGCCCAGCCGTACCTGGCGACCTGCTCGACCAGCGAGTACGCCCAGCGCGACGACGACGGCCACTACCTGGTCGACCGGATCGCCCGCACCACCAGCCGTGAGGTGATCAACGACGGCCGCCTCGCGGTTGCCGACCTTCGCGACGCGATCCTCACCGGGACGGGGGTGTCGACGCGGGTGATCGGCCACTCCCGCACCTACTACGACGGCGACGCGTTCACCGGGCTGCCGCTCGGCGTGCTCGGCGAGTTCGGGCTGCCGATGCGAAGCGAATCGCTGGCCTTCACCGACGAGTTCCTCGACCAGATCGGGTCCCGCCCGCCCTACCTGGCCGACGGCCCGGTGACCTGGTCCGCCGAGTATCCGACGGAATTCCGTGCCGCGCTGCCGGCTCAGGCCGGCTACCGGCACTACCCGGCCGACGCCGTTCCTGGATCGCCGGGCGGCTACTACATCGTGTCGAGCCGGCATCGCTACGACGTGCAGATGGCTGGCCGGGCGCCACGGGGACTTCCGGTCGCCACCCTCGATCCGCTCGGCGCTCAGTCCACAGTGGACTACGATGTGCACGACCTGCTGCCGGTCCGGACCGTCGACGCGGTGGGCCTGACCACGACCGCGGTCCACGACTACCGGGTGCTGCGCCCCCGCGAGATCACCGACCCGAACGGCAACACCACCGCGGTTGTGTACTCCCCCTTGGGATTGGTCACCGCCCGGTTCGCCAGGGACAAGGCCGGCGGTGGTGATCGCGATCTTCCCGGCGTGAGCATGACCTACGACCTCCGGGCCTTCGCCGACCGCGGTGTCCCGGCGTCGGTCCGCACCGTCCGGCGCGAACACCACGACACCGAGCCCGATGTCGACGCCGCGCGCCGGGACGACGTGATCGTCTCGGTGGAGCACTCCGACGGATTCGGCCGGGTGGTGCAGACCCGTGCGCAGGCCGAGGACCTCCAGTTCGGCGATCCGACCTTCGGCGGCGGCGTGATCCCCGTCGACCAGCTCGCGGCGGTCGGGGACACCGTGGGGCGCACGCGAAGCGCCGGCAGCCCGGACAACGTGGTCGTCTCCGGCTGGCAGGTCTACGACAACAAGGGCCGCGTGGTGCGCAAGTACGAGCCCTTCTTCGCCACCGGCTACGACTACGCCCAGCCCGGCGACGCCCAACTCGGTCAGCAGGCGGTCGTGTTCCACGACCCGCGTGGGCAGGTCGTGCGGACCGTGAACCCTGACGGCAGCGAGCAGCGGGTCATCTACGGCATCCCGGCCGACCTCGCCGATCCCGACGCTTTCGCGCCCACGCCATGGGAGTCCTACACCTACGACGCCAACGACAACGCCGGGCGCACCCACCCCGACATCGCCGGCTCCTACCGCGATCACTGGAACACACCGTCCAGCACCGAGATCGACGCCCTCGGCCGCACCGTGACGGCCGTGTCCCGCACCGGCCCCGCGGCCACGGACCGGCTCGTCACCCGGTCCACGTACGACATCCAGGGCAGTCTGCTGGCCATCACCGACGCACTCGGCCGAGAGGCGTTGCGCAACTCGTTCGACCTCCTTCAGCGCCGGTGGCGGGTGGACAGCATCGACGCCGGCCGCCGCGGCGGCGTGCCCAACGCGGCCGGAGCCGTCGTGGAAAGCCGTGACAGCAAAGGGGCTCTCGTCCTCGCGTCGTTCGACCTGCTGCACCGGCCGAGCGCGACCTGGGCCCGGGACGACGCCGCCGGACCGGTGACGCTGCGCCGGCGCATCGGCTACGGGGATGCCGGCTCCCCCGACCAGCGTCCGGTCGAACGGGACGGCGCCCGCGGCCGCAACCTGCTCGGTGTGCCGGTCTTCCAACGGGACGAGGCCGGCTTCGCCAGCATCGATTCGGTCGACTTCAAGGGAAACGTGGCGCAGGGCACTCGTCGGGTGATCGCCGACGCGCCCGTCCTGGCCACCTACGACCAGGCGGCCGCCGGCGGCTGGTCGGTCGCGCCGTTCCGCGTCGACTGGACGCCACGGCCCGGCCAGACCCAGGCCCAGCGCGACGCCGAGCTGCTCGAACCGGGCGGCTACGTCACGTCCAGCCAGTACGACGCCCTCAACCGGGTCAAGCGGACATTCCTGCCCGCCGACACCGCCGGCGTCCGCCACGTGGTGTACCCCTCGTACAGCAGAGCCGGTGCGCTGGAAAGGATCCAGATCGACGGCACGGTTCGGGTGCAGCGCATCGCCTACGACGCCAAGGGACAGCGGGCGCTCATCGCCTACGGCAACGGTGTGCTGACCCGCTACGCCTACGATCCGAAGACGTTCCGGTTGGCCCGGCTGCGGACCGAGCGCTACACCGCCGCCGACGCGGCGACGTACCGGGTGTCGGGTCCGGTGATGCAGGACTGCGGCTACGACCACGACCTCGTCGGCAACGTCCTGGCCATCCACGACCGCGCGCCGGGCAGCGGCATCCCCAACAACCCCGATGCCCTGGCCGTCGTCGATCCTCGCCTGCGCGCCCTGCTCGCGAGCGGCGACGCGTTGGACCGCCGGTTCACCTACGACCCCGTCTATCGTCTGCTTTCCGCCACCGGCCGGGAATTCCAGGCGCCGGCGACCGGCGACCCGTGGACCGACCTTCCGCGTGGCGTGGACGTCACCAGGTCCCAGCCGTATGCCGAGGCCTACCGCTACGACGCCGTCGGCAGCGTCCTTCGTCTGGCGCACACCGCCGCCGGCGGGTTCACCCGGGAGTTCACCGTAGACCCCGGCAGCAATCGGTTGACACGTATGACCATCGGCACCACGCCGTACGGCTATTCCTTCGACGCCAACGGAAATCTCACCGCCGAGACCACCACTCGGCACTTCACCTGGAACCACGGCGACCAGCTGTCCACCTTCGCCACCCAGACCGCCGGCGCCGAGCCCTCCGTCCACGCGCACTACCTCTACGACGCCTCCGGCCAGCGGGTCAAGAAACTCGTGCGCCGCCAGGGCGGGGCCGTCGAGGTCACCCACTACATCGGCTCGGTGTTCGAGCACCACCGCTGGTCGGGCGGCCAGAACAACCATGTGCACGTCATGGACGACCACCGCCGGGTCGCCCTCCTCCGGATCGGCGTCGCCCATCCCGACGACCGTGGCCCCGCCACGGCCTTCCATCTCGCCGACCACCTCGGCAGCAGCACCGCCGTCGTCGACGACACCGGCGCCCTGGTCAACCGCGAGGAGTACACGCCCTACGGCGAGACCAGCTTCGGCAGCTACACCCGGAAGCGCTACCGCTTCACCGGCCAGGAACGCGACGAGGAAAGCGGTCTGAGCCAGCACGGGGTCCGGCACTACGCACCGTGGACCGGGCGCTGGACGAGCTGCGACCCGCTCGGCGCGGTCGACGGACCCAACCTCTACCGGTATGTGCGGGGCAATCCCCTCACCGGCGTGGACAAGAACGGGATGGAGGACAACGACTCGAAGGGCGGGAATCTCGGCGGCGACGGCGACCAGTTCAGCGCGCACGGCGCGAAGGGCATGCGCGAGGTGGCGTTCACCCTGGACATCGACGAGCCCGATCCGGTGGGACAGCCCGGAATCTCGACGACCGTGGCCCGGGCCCGCGCCCTCGACGTCACCAACCGCCAGTTCCTCGACGCCATGACCAATCGCCGGACCAAGTACCTCGGCCAGAGCCAGCAGCCCCGGGTCAGCGCCCGGGCCCCGGTGTCGGTGGCCACCGACCCGCACGTGTTGATCACCCGCTACTTCGACGAGGTCAGCGAGATGCGGGAGATCTTCGACCAGGCGGTCGGCAAGATCCGTGATCCGAACTCGATGACGCCGACGAAGCTGAAGGAAGCCGTCAACAGCCACATCTGGGAGATCATCAAGACCGACCAGGGCGGCGCGGCGTCCCGCGTCCGCACCGCGCTCGGCATCATGGGCTTCGACAACGTGCCGGGGCAGGGCTATGTCCTGCGCTCGCCGGCCGGCACGTCGACCGCGGCGCCGGTCGTCCCGGCGGCGCCGGGCGCCGGTCGGGTCGCTCCCCCGCCGGCGACCGAGGGTCCGGGCATGATCCGCCGGCTCGCCACCGCCGAGAACGCCGCGAAGGCACTGGAGTACGGCGGCTACGCGGCCTACGCCTACCAGATGGGCACGGCCAGGACCACGGGCCAGGCGGTCGACGCGACCACGAACTTCCTGGGCGCGACCATCGGCGGCACGGCCGGCGGGACGGTGTTCGGGGCCGGCGGGGCCCTGCTGTGCGGACCGTGCGAACCAGCCTTCCAGGCGGCCGGGCAGGCGGTCGGCGCCTATGCCGGCGCGCAGACGACCCAGATCATCGAGAAGACCGACTGGAAGGACACCCTCAAGGAGATCGCGTTCGTTGGCGGCATGGCCCTGCTCTGCCTGCTCTAGCGGGAAACCCATTCGGTCGAAGGGAATCACCATGACTACCAAGGACTTGTCAGTGAACGGCGAGCAGGCGCCGGTGCTGCCGTCGACCAGCCGGCAGCCGGCGCCGAACCGGCCGCCGAGCGTGTCGGTGTCGGCGCCGACGGGGCGGGTGCTGGCCGGGTTCCCGGTGTCGATGTCGCGCGCGGTGTCCACGGATCCGGGCGTGGTGTGGCGCTACATCCCTGGGGACGACAGCTGGAACGACGAACCCGCCGTCACCTACACCGGGGAGATCTTCTTCACCCGGGACGGCGTGGAGGTGTTCACGGGCTCGACCGTCACGTTCCCGACCCCGGGCGACCACACCCTGACGGCTTCGGCCCGAACCACCAGCGGGGAGGCGATCCAGTCCGATCCGGTGACGGTGCACGTCACCGCGCCGGTGGCGCCGGCGTTCACCGTGACGGCGCCGGCAGCGGGCGCGGTGGTGCAGCTGAACGAGGGCGGCGGGCTGGTCGACGTGCAGATCACGCTCCCGGCCGACGTGTACTTCCCGGTGCTGGTCAGCGTTTCCCGGGACGGGCTGGCCTATTCGGCTGAGTGGATCTCCAGCACCTCCTACCAGGTCCTGGGGATGCCGCTCGGGCCGATGCCGCTGGGGGCGCGGACCATCGCCGTGACGGTGGCCGACCGGGACAACCTCACCTCGACCAAGACGGTCACGGTGACCGGCCGCGACATCGCGCCGCCGCACCTGCACGTGGACGACCCGCCGCCGGCGGCCAAGATCATCGGCGATGTCAACGGGGCGGCGACGGCGCACCTGCGCGGCAGCGCCGGGGACAACCAGTCGGGCATGGTCGGGGCCCCGGCGACGGTGGCCTGGGCGCTGACCCCGACCGGAGCCAGGACCACGGCGGTGCCCCGGGCGGCCGGCGACTTCACCGGGTGGACCGCCGACGTGCCGATGACCGGCTTCGGCGCGCACACGATCTACCTGTGGGCGACCGACCAGGCCGGCAACGTCACGCCGCCGGCCGCGCCGGAGACCTTGTCGGTCAACGTCATCAGCTCCTATGTGCCGTCCACTTTGGACGAACGGCTGAACGAGCGGCAGTACCTGGCCGCGCTGCTGTCCTTCGCCCAGGAGCAGGTGACCCTGCCCGGCACGCCGCGGCCCCAGTTGGACACCGCCACCCTGCTCGCCGCGCTCGGCCAGCCGATCGACCGGCTCAGCCAGCCCCTGTCCGCGGCGGCCGACCGGGGCGGTCAGGAGATCAACCAGCTGCGGGTCCCGATCGAGCTGCTGCGGGCCTACATCGCGGCCACGCACACGGTGACCGATCCGGGCGCTGCCCTGGAATCCAGCTACCGCGACGCGGCCTACGCGTCCCTGCTGGCCTCCTACGGCACGACCTACGGCCAGCTCCGGCAGATCCGGGGAGCCGGCACGGCCGACCGGCAGGCGCTGGCCGACCGGCTGGGCATCCGGTTGTCGGCGAAGACGCCCGACGAGCTGGACCAGCTGACCCTGGACGGCGCCAAGCTCAGCGAAGCGGCGCTGGAGACCGTGTTCGGCCTGCCCAACAGCACCGGGGCCGACCCGCTGCGCGCGCCCACCGTCCCGCTGCTGCGCACCTGGCAGCTGGCGGCGCAGACCCTGACCTGGGCCGACGAGGACCAGCATCCCGACCCGCCGCGGCGGTTCCCGGTGCTGTTGGACCCCGACCTGATCGGCCCGGCCGACGTGGTCCCCGGCCCGAAGGGCGACCCGGTCCGCCTGCTGCTGACCCAGCGCGCCGGCCAGCTCAAGAGTGTCGCCAACAGCCTGGAGAAGGCCAGGGTCGCGGCCCCGACGCCGGCGGCCGGGCTCGCGGCGATGCTGGCGCTCGCGCTGCCCGGTGTCGACCTCAACGACCTGGCGGCCAAGGACCAGCACGGCGTCGACATCAGCGCGGCGCTGGCGGCGGCCGGGCTGACCCGCGGCGGCTTCGTGTTCCTGGTGGGGCTGGGCCGGATCGTGGCCGTGGGCGCGGCCACCCAGTCCGAATGGGCCGACGCCAACGCGATCCTCACGGCCGCGCGCAAACCGTCGATGTACCCGGCCTGGCGCGCCCAGGAGACGGCCTACGTGCTCTCGCCCGACTTCTTCGTGCTCGCCGACACCGCGCCGCAGTCCACTGTGTACCGTTTCGACGCGCGGGCCCGCAGTGCGTGGCAAAGCGTGCTGCGGGGCCGGATCGCGCAACGTCAGGACCTGCTCACCGCCGGCGCGCAGGCGGTGGCGGCGGCCGAGCAGGCGGCGCTGCCGATGCTGCGCGACGCGCTGCTGGCCGACCTGGCCCCGAGCACCACCGGCGACATCGGGGAGGAGATGTCGGCGCGGTTGTTCGTCGACATGCTCGCCGGCGGGAACCTGCGCACCACGCGCATCCGACAGGCCATCGAAAGCGTGCAGTCCCTGTTGCTGGCCAAGAGATCCGGTGAGCTGACCTCGACCCATCCCGCCTTCGCGTGGTCGATCACCGACCCGTCGGCGTTCACCGCGGCCTGGGTCTGGCTGGGCGAGCTGGGCAGCTGGCAGGCGGCGACCACGGCTTTCCTGTTCCCGGAACGGCAACTGGACCCGGCGCTGCCGAGGGCGTCGGCGGCGTCGGTCGTCGCCGGGCAGCCGATGCCGCTGGACACGTTGCGCGCCAACATCCGCGGCTCCGGACCGTTCGGGGCCGGCGACGCCACCCGGGAGGGAAACGCCTACCTCCAGGCGGTCGGGCTGACCGGCGTCACCTATCTCGACCCGAACGGCCGGACGGCCGCCCACCAGGAGGCGCTCCGGGTGGCCTCGACCTCGGCGTCGCGGTCGGATGCCGCGAACCGGGAGATCTTCTGGCTGGCGCCGCTGCTGCTGGCCCAGCGCCTGCAGTCGGCCGGGGACTACCAGACCGCGCTCGACTGGTACTGGATCCTCTACCCGTACGACGTCGACACCCCCAAGTCGATCTTCAATCGGGTCAACACCGAGACCTCGCTGCGGCCCGACCTGACCTTCCGCCCGGGCTGGACGACCCGGCCGCGGCTGGACCCGTTCGCGCTCGCCGACGACGTGACGACGCCGCGGTCCACCCCGTACACCCGATACCTGCTGCTGTGCCTGATCCGCTGCCACATCGAGTACGCCGACGTCGAGTTCGCCCGGGAGACCGACGAGTCGGTGGCCAACGCCCGCACGCTCTACATCACCGCCCGGCGCCTGCTCGGCGCGGCCAAGCTCCAGCCGCAGCCGCCGCTCAACTTCGGCGAGCCGGCGCTGCCGATCCCGGAGCTGGCGACCCTGCGGACCCGGATCGCCGTGCAGCTGACCAAGCTGCGGCAGGGCCGCAACGTCGCCGGCATGCCCCGCACGCAGGGCCTGGCCACCAGGGTGACGGTGAGCCAGCCGACCCCGTTCCGGTTCAAGTCGCTGCTCGAACGGGCCAGGCAGCTGGCCGGTCAGGCCGCCCAGATGGAGGCCGGTTACCTTGCCGCGCTGGAGAAGTACGACGACCGGAACCTGCGCCTGTTCGACGCGCTCAAGGGCATCGACCTGAGCGCGGCGCAGATGGGTCTGGCGGCGAGCCGGGTGAAGGAGGCCAACGACGCGGTGACGGCCGCGATCGCCCAGCGCACCAAGGCCAACACCATGGTCACGGCCTACGGCGAGGCCATCGACGCGCCCCCGAACGCCTACGAGCAGTCCCTGCTGCACGAGTACTCGCGGATGCGCGACATCAAGGACGGCATCGCGGTGGCCGACACCACGATCGGCATCCTCCAGGCGGCGTCCAAGGCGACCAGCCTGTGGGACGCCGTCACGACCTTCGGCGCCTCAACGGGGTTCTCCGCCGGGATCATGGCGGCCACCGCGGCCAAGGGCGTCCTCACGCTCGAGCAGAACGACATCGAGGCGCAGGTCCAGGCCAACCAGCTGCACGCCGGCATCGAGCAGCGCAAGGCCGAGTGGCGGTTGCAGCAGACCGCCGCCCAGCAGGAGGCGCTGGTCGCCGACGCCCAGGTCGACGTGGCCGACGACCAGGTGACCATCGCGGCCCAGGAGGCGGCCATCGCCTCGCTCCAGCACGACCAGGCGCTCGCGACGCTGACGTTTCTCAGCAACCAGTTCACCAACGCCGACCTGTACCTGTGGCTGAGCTACACGCTCGGCGGGGTCTACCGCTACTTCCTCCAGCAGGCCACCGCCACGGCCCGGCTGGCCCAGGCCCAGCTGGCGTTCGAACGCGCGGAGCCGGCGCAGGCCCTGATCCGCAACGACTACTGGGAGACGCCGGCCGCCAACGGCGGCGCGGCGGTCGACCGCCGGGGCCTGAGCGGCGCGGAGCAGCTGAGCGAGGACCTGGCCCGCCTCGACCAGTACGCGTTCAGCTCCGAGCGGCGACGGCTCAACCTGTCCCAGACGTTCTCGCTGGCGCGGCTGATGCCGGTGGAGTTCCTGGAGTTCCGCCGCACCGGGACGCTGGCCTTCGCCACCCCGATGGCCCTGTTCGACCGGGACTTCCCCGGCCACTACCTGCGGATGATCCGCCAGGTGCGCACCAGCCTGGTGGCGCTGGTGCCGCCGGACCGGGGAATCCGGGCGACGCTCTACTCCAACGGCATCTCCCGGGTCACGACCGGACAGGACGGCGCGTTCGAGGACGTCACGATCCGCCACGATCCCGGTGTCGTCGCGTTGACCTCGCCGGTGGGCGCCAGCGGCGTCTTCGACCTGGACGTCCAGTCGGACATGGTGCTGCCGTTCGAGTCCAGCGGTGTGGACACGACGTGGGAGCTGCGACTGCCCCCGGCGGCCAACCCGTTCGACTTCTCCTCCATCGTCGACGTGCTGATCACCATCGACTACACCGCCCTGCACGACGACGGCTACCGGGACCAAGTGACCACCCGGCTCAACGCCGAGCGGGACCGCGGCGCGGACTGCGTGTTCAGCCTGGCCCGCGACTTCCCGGACCAGTGGTACGACCTGAACAACCCGCCAGCCAACGGCGCCCGCTCGGTCACCATCACCCTGCGGGACAACGATTTCCCGGCCGGCATCGAGAATCTCGCCACCGCGTCCCTCGCGGTGCGGCTGGCCGGCGACGACCCGGCGCCCGACACGGTGGTGACGCTGCGGCGCGGCGCGGCCGGCGGCGATGCCACCGCCACCAACGGAATCGCCAGCATCCGACGCGGCAACGCCGCCGCATGGGGCGCGCTGTGCGGCGCCGATCCGGCCGGGGACTGGCAGCTCTCCTTCGGCGCCGACGCCGCGGTCCTGTTCGGCTCCGGCGGCCTCGACGACGTTCTCCTGGTCGTCAGCTGGACCGGCCAGTCCCCCGCGTGGGAGCAATGACCGGATGTTCCCAGGTGTGCGCCGGTTCCCCCGCAACCGGCGCACACCGGCACTTCCGCCGAATGGCCGCGACCCCCTTGGCTGGAGGGATAAACCGCGCACACCGCGACGTATCCGGCGTTAGGGTCGTCTCCCCTTGTGGAGAGGTTGACGACCCAGCCGGGGGTTGCCGTGGGCGAGAATCCGTGTGCCGTCGACGTACGGGTGCTCGGCTCGCTGCGGGTCGAGGTCGACGGCCACCCGGCGAACCTCGGCGGCCCGCGCCTGCGGGCGTTGCTGGCGGCGCTGGTGGCGGCGGCCGGGCGGCCGGTGCCGGTGTCGGCGTTGGTGCGGCTGCTGTGGGACGGCGACGCACCGGACGACGCGGACCGGACGGTTCGCACGTACATGTCCAGGCTGCGCAAGGCGTTGCTGCCCGCCAGCCTCATCGTGACCCGGCAGCCGGGCTACCTGCTGCGGGTGGATCCCGAGGGCGTGGACGCGGCCCGGTTCGAGCGGCTGGCGGCGGCGGGCCGTCGCGAGCTCGACGCCGGACGGCCGGACGTCGCGGCCGGGCAGCTGACCGCGGCACTGGGGCTGTGGCAGGGCGAGGCGTACGAGGAGTTCGCCGGCATGGCCGGGCTCGACGCGGAAGCGCGGCGGCTGGCGGAGCTGCGCCACAACGCGGTGCAGGACCGCATCGACGCCGAACTGGCCACCGGCCACGGGCAGGACCTGATCGCGGAGCTGACCGCCCTGACCACGGACCACCCGACGAACGAACGGCTGTGGGGGCAGCTGATGACGGCCCTGTACCGCGCGGGCCGCCAGGCCGACGCGCTGGACGTCTTCCGGCGTGCAAGGCTCGTGCTCGTCGACCGGTCGGGTGTGGAGCCGTCGCCGGCCCTCGCCGCGGTCCACCGCCGGATCCTCGCCCACGACACCGGCCTGCTGACGCCGGCGGCCGACCCGCTGCGGGCGGCGCTGGCGGCCGGCGACGAGGCGCTCCAGATCGACGGCGACCTGCTGGCCGGCCGGCGGCAGTTCGAGATCGCTCACGGCTTGGCGGCGCAGGCCGGCGACGCCACCGCCATGGCCCGGGCGGCGCTGGGCCTGAGCGGACTGTGGGTCCACGAACACCGCCCGGCCACCGGCAAGGCCCAGCTGCACGCCCGGCTGGCGCAGGCGCTCGTGGCCGTCGATCCCCAATCGTCGGAAGCGTTGCGGCTGCGGGTTCGGCTGACCGGCGAGAACGACTACCAGGCGGCCGAGCACGCCGGGATCCTGGCCCTGCTCGACGACACCCGCCGCGCCGAGGACCGGATCGTGCACGCCGAGGCGTTGAGCATCGCTCACCACTGTGTGCTCGGCCCCGATCACGTCGCGCTGCGGCAGGCGCTGTCGTGGGAGCTGATCGGCGAGAGCGACCGCACCCGACGGCGCGGCGACCGGCTGATGGGCCTGCTCTGGCACACCGTCGACCAGTTCCTGGCCGGCAATCCGCACGCCGAGCGCCTGCTGGACGAGCTGGAGCAGGAGCTGGCGGGCCGGGATCACCTGGCGGTCGGCTTCGCCGCGAGCGCGATGCGGGTGATGCTGACGATCCGCGCCGGTCGGTTCGACGAGGCCGAGGAGCAGGCCAAGGCGTGTGCCGAGCTGGGGCAGGTGGCCGGCGACGCCGACGCCATCGGCTGGTACGGCGCGCAGCTGATGGCGATCAGGTGGTTCCAGGGTCGCCTCCCCGAACTGCTGCCGCTGCTGGACGAGCTGGTCAGCTCCTCGACCCTCAGCACCAACGACAACTCGTACTTCGCGGCGCTGGCCGTGGCCGCCGCGACGGCGGGCGACCAGCGCAAGGCGGCCGGCTCGCTGGCCCGGCTCGTCGGCCACGACCTGGCGCGGCTGTCCCGGTCGAGCACCTGGCTGGTCTCGATGAGCGGCATCGCGGAGACGGCCTATCTGCTCGACGACGCGGCGACCGCCGGCCGCGTGCACGATCTGCTCGCCCCGTACGGACATCTGCCGGCGATGGCCAGCCTGGCTGTCGCCTGTTTCGGCTCGACCAGCCGGGCGCTGGGCGTCGCCGCCATGGCGATGGGCGATCTCGACCGCGCGGTCGGCCATCTGAACTCCGCAGTACAGCACAACCTGGCGCTCGGCCACTGGCCGGCCGTCGTGATGTCCAGGACCCGGCACGCCCAGGCGCTGGCCGCGCGCGGCGGCCCGGGGGACGACGCCGCCGCGGCGCAGGAGCTGGCCACGGCCGCCCGGGACGCGGCGGCGCTGGGCATGCCGGCTCCCGACCTCCCCTGACCCGGCCGGTTCGGGCAGGATCAGCGGTGGTTGCCGACGACCGAGGAGACCGAGATGGCCGGGACCAGCGAGAACGCGGCGAAGCTGGCGGTGTTGATCGACGCCGACAACGCGCAGCCGTCGATCACCGACGCCCTGCTGGCCGAGGTGGCCAAGTACGGCACGGCCCACGTCAAGCGGGCCTACGGGGACTGGACGGGCACCAACCTGAAGGGCTGGAAGGACCAGCTGCTGGCCCAGTCCATCCAGCCCATCCAGCAGTTCGCGTACACCACGGGCAAGAACGCCACCGACGCGGCGATGGTCATCGACGCCATGGACCTGCTGTACTCCGACCGTTTCGACGGGTTCTGCATCGTCTCCAGCGACTCGGACTTCACCCGGCTGGCGGCCCGGCTGCGCGAGTCGGGCCTGACGGTCTATGGCTTCGGCGAGCGCAAGACGCCGAAGCCCTTCGTGGCGGCCTGCGACAAGTTCATCTACGTGGAGAACCTGTCCTACGCCGAGGAGACGGCCGCCGCCCCGGCCGAGCCGCCGGCCACGCGGAGGACGGCGGCGCAGCTCAAGAGCGACTCCACGCTGGTCTCCCTGCTGCGGGGCGCGGTCGAGGCGGCGTCGGACGACGACGGGTGGGCCTCGCTGTCGGGTGTCGGCAACATCGTCACCAAGCAGCGCCCCGACTTCGACTCCCGCACCTACGGCTACGCCAAGCTCAGCGACCTGGTCACGGCGACGACGCTGTTCGAGGTCAACCGCCGCAGCTCGGGCGAGGGCAAGTCGTCCACGGTGTACGTGCGCGACCGCCGCCGCTAGACCGGCACGAACTCCAGGGCGGTGCGGTGGTCGGCGACGGCAGTGGTGGCCGCCAGCCGGAATCCGCATTCGGCGGCGATCACCGCCAGCTCGTCCACGGTGCGTTCCCGGCCGCCGAAGCACATGAGCATGGACAGGTCCATGGCGGTGCCGACGCCGCGCCCGCGCATGGCCTCGATCACGATGACGGTGCCGGAAGTGTTACGGCAGGCGGTAAGGATCTTGCGCACGGAGTCGTCGTCCCAGTTGTGCAGGATGTCGCAGAGCACATAGGCGTCGGCCCCGGTCGGCAGCGGGTCGAAGAAGCTGCCGCCGATCGCGCCGGCCCGGTCGGAGACGCCAGCGGCGGCGAAGCGTTCGCGCGCGGCAGTCGCGGAATCGCCGTAGTCCAGCACTTCGCCGCGGACCGACGGATGGGCCACCAGGATGGCGGTGAGCAGATTGCCGTCGCCGCCGCCGAGGTCGACGATGCGCGGGAACCGGCTCCAGTCATAGCGTTGCGCGATCTGCGGCCCCTGGGTCTTGAACCGCCAGGCCATCTGCGCGTCGAACGAGCGCCGCAGCTCTACGTTGGCGTCGAGGTCGTCCCAGAAGTCCCGCCCGTACCGGTGCTCGTACGCGGACCCGCCGGTGGTGACGGTGTGCAGCAACTCGACGAACGCCAGGTCGGCGCGGCCGCCGGCGCGGGTGGTGTCGAGGATGGGCAGGAAGTCGCGGATCTGGTGACCGAGCTCGGTGGTCCGGTAGCGATCACCGTCCCGCGCGAAGACGCCCACGCCGACCAGGTGATCGAGCACCCGGCCCAGCGCCGGGGCGGAGGCTCCGGTCTCGGCCGCCAACTGCTCGGCGGTGGCGCCGCCGGCGGCCCGCTCGTGCAGGCCGAGGGTCGCGGCGACCCGGATGGACATGGGGGTGGCGAGATCGGCCAGGGCCATGATCGACGGGGTTCCCATTGGGCCGAGGCTATCGGGTCCGACCGGTTGTCTGCCCGCGATTTACGGGTGATAGCCGGAGTGGAATTCCGCTATGTACGGCAGGAAAACCGAAAGCGTACCGGATCCGTTGAGAGCGAGATAGGCGTCCTTGGCGATATCGGCCTGCTGCTCGGTGTTGAACGACCTGAGCCCCTGCCCCGCCGCCGTGCGTTTCGCCAGCTCGGCCTCGCCGCCGTAGTCATAGACGCCCCGAATGGCGTGGCGGAGAGTGGTCAGCATCGACACCCCCTGGGCGTATTCCCAGGAATGGCCCATCTCGTGGATCAGCCAGGTGATCGACAGGCCGCCGGACAGGGTGCCGACCGGGAAGTTGATCGTCCACGGCGTGGTGCGCGCGTAACCGCCGATCGCCATGACCGGCGCCTCGTCGAGCACGATCGCGTCGTAGTTCAGCGAATTGCCGAAAACGCTTTGCGCGGCGACCTTCTCCGCGTTCGTCAGGCCACGCGTCGTCCGCACGGACACGTTCTGCTTGGTCTCCAGCAGCGTTGTGTCCCAGATGATTCCCGGGACGTACACCTTCTCGTTGCGGGAGTAGACCGCGCTCCGGGTCCCGTCGAGCAGGGTCACGGCCATGTCGCGCGCCTTCGGGAAGCCGGCGGCCGTGAAGGCGGCCTCGACGTCGGCCTGGGTCGCGCCCGTCGACCAGAACCCTTGCAGATCGCCATGAGTGCCGGTGCCGATCTTGCCCGCGGTGATCAGCGCGGCTAGCGCCGAGGCCAGCGCGGCGGCGTCGGCGCTGGTCACGTCCATGGTCGGCGAGCTCATGCCCATGCCGAGGCTGGGGTTCGGCATCACGTCGAGGTGTTCGCGCGTGTAGCCGGCCAGGTCGCGGTGGATCACGCCCGCGTTCGACCGGGGGCTCGTGACGTGCGCGATCTCGTGCGCGAGAAGCCGTTGCCCGGC
Source organism: Kutzneria sp. NPDC052558 (assembly GCF_044547355.1). Classification (NCBI taxonomy): domain Bacteria; kingdom Bacillati; phylum Actinomycetota; class Actinomycetes; order Pseudonocardiales; family Pseudonocardiaceae; genus Kutzneria; species Kutzneria sp. NPDC052558. The sequence goes on along the minus strand of NZ_JBIUAG010000004.1, from coordinate 132,966 downwards.
AGCGGATCCGGGCGCGAACTTGCCGCTGGCGAACGAGATGGTGTTGCCGATGGTGAACGCGTTGGCGTTGAGCCGGCGCGCCTGCGTGGCGGCGGTGTGATCCGCGCGGATCCGCACCGCCGACAGGTCGCCGAAGTGGGGCTCGAACCGACGCCGGGTGGCCGCGTCCAGGCCACCACCGGAGCTCCCGGTGGTGGACCGCGACTCGGGACCGGCCGGCAGCGACCGCATCACCGAATCGGCGGTCCGTTCGGCTTCACGTTCGGCCGGGTCGTGGGGATGACTGACCTTCGGCGCGCTGTCCCGATGAGTGGAGGCGTAGGCCGTCATGGGGCAAATCGTGCGTAGCGATCGTCACTGCCCCGTCACGCTGTGCCGGAAACCGACATTCGGTGTGTCCCAGAGCGTGACTCGCCGGGAGTTCGGCCTTTCAGTTCCATGGCCTTCCGGACGCGGGATTCGGCCAGGGCGCGGGCGGCCTGGTGGGTGGTGGCGCCGGCGGCCGAGGCGTGTTCCAGCACGGTGACGGCGTTGGCCCGGAGCTTGGCCGAGATGGTGGCGTAGATGGCGGCCGGGTCGGGGCGGAAGGCGGAGTGCCGGGCGTCCATGGCGAAGCCGGCGGCGACGACACCGCCGGCGTTGGCGATGAAGTCGGGCAGCACGGTGATGCCGCGAGCGGCCAGGACCTCTTGCGCGGCTGGGGAAGTCGGCATGTTGGCTCCCTCGACCACGACCGAGGCCTCGATCTTGCCGGCCAGCGAGTCGTCGATGACGTCCTGCAACGCGCAGGGCACCAGCACGTCGGTGGGGACCAGCAACTCGGCCCCCAGCGTCAACCGGGCGCCGCCGGAGTACTCGATCACGGCAGCGTCGCCGGGAACCGCCAGCAGCCGCGTAACGTCCAGGCCGTTAGGGTCGTGCACGGCTCCCAGCGCGGACGACACGGCGACGATCACCGCCCCCAGTTCCGCGTAGCGACGGGCGGCGGCCCGGCCGACGGCGCCGAGGCCCTGGATGGCGACCCGCTTGCCGGCCAGGGGAAACACGGCGTCGGTGGCCTCGGCGACGCCGTAGCCGGTGACGCCGAGCTCGTCGTAGGGCACGCCGCCGAGCTCGGCCGGGGTGCCGACCGCCGCGCCCCGATCCCTGAGCTCGTCCTGCACGATGGCGGCGTCCCGCTCGGTCAACCCCATGTCCAGGCCGATGACGTACTCGCGCGGGATCTCGTTGGACAGCAGCCGGACGAAGGCCCGCAGCGCGGCCTCCTTGTCCGGCGACGCCGGGTCGAAGCGGATGCCGGCCTTGGCCCCGCCGAAGAACAGGTCGACGCCGGCCCATTTCCAGGTCATGACCCGGGCCAGCCGGGCCACCTCCTCGACCGACAGCGTCGGACTCATCCGGGTGCCGCCCTTGCCCATGCCCCGGGCGGTGTTGTCGATCACCAGCACCCCGCGCATGCCGGTCCGCGGATCGGACACGCAGACGACCTTCTCCGGGCCCCACTCGTCCATCAGCTCGAACATGCCCCGAGGCTAGCGACATGCAGCAGGAAAAGGGCTCTGGCATCCGAGCTCCAGCTACGCTGAACCTTAAGCCCACCAGCCCGGAGGCTCGTGGAGTTGGCGTCGCGCGGGTGAGTTCGCCAAGGTGGACGCCATGCAGCACAAGTGCGTCTCCGTTGTCGACGGCGTCCCCGACCAGAAGTCCGAGGTCGGCGTTCTCCGTTCCCACAACCCCGCCGACCTCGACGACGTGGTGGCCGAGGTGTCGCTGGCCGGCCCGAGCGTCCTGGTGGACGCCGCCCGCGCGGCCCGGCGGGCCCAGCCCGAGTGGGCGGCCATCCCCGCCCCGGTCCGCGGCCAGGTCATCGCCCGGCTGGGCCGGCTGGTGGAAGCCAACAAGGAGGCGCTGGCCCGGCTGGTCACCCGCGAGATCGGCAAGCCGTACGCGGAGGCGCTGGGCGAGGTCCAGGAGATCATCGACACCTGCGACTTCTTCCTCGGCGAGGGCCGTCGGCTGTACGGGCAGACCGTGCCCAGCGAGATGCCGGACAAGCAGCTGTTCACCTTCCGCGTGCCGGTCGGCGTGACGGCGATCATCACCGCCGCCAACTTCCCGGCGGCGGTGCCGTCCTGGTACCTGGTGCCGGCGCTGCTGTGCGGCAACACCGTGGTGTGGAAGCCGGCCGAGTTGTCGGCGGCGGTCGGCCAGGCGCTGGCCGAGCTGAGCTGGCACGCGGGCGTGCCGGCCGGCGTGCTCAACCTCGTGCAGGCCGACGGCAAGGCGACCTTCGCCGGCCTGGAGCAGGCGCTGGAGCAGGGCCTGGTGGACAAGGTCGGCTTCACCGGCTCGACCGAGGTCGGCCGGGCGATCAGCGAGCTGTGCGGGCGGCACCTCCAGTCGCCGTGCCTGGAACTGGGCGGCAAGAACCCGCTCGTGGTGATGGCCGACGCGAACCTGGACCTGGCCGTGGAAGGCGCGCTGTTCAGCGGCTTCGGCTCCGCCGGCCAGCGCTGCACCTCGCTGGGCACGGTCTTCGTGCAGCGTGAGGTGCACGACGAGTTCCTGAGCCGGTTCACCGCCGCGGTGGAGAACGCGATCGTCGGCGAGCCGAGCCAGGGCGTCCTGTACGGCCCGATGATCGACGTCCGCTACGCCGAGCGCTTCGAGCAGTACCTGGAGCTCATCCAGCCGCACCACACCACCCACGGCTCCACCGGCGTCGGCCGCATCACCGATGCCAATCCCCGCAAGGGTTTCCTCGGCGAGGCCGACCGTGGCGTGTACGTGCACCCGACCATCGTGGACGGCATCACCGCCCAGGACGCCTTGTACCGCACGGAAACCTTCGGCCCGCTGGTCGGCGTCGGCATCTTCGACACCCTCGACGAGGCGGTCGAGCTGGCCAACGGCCACGGCTACGGCCTGTCGGCCGCGATCTACACTACTGACGCCAGCAACGCCTTCCGGTTCCGCGAGCGCTGCCGGGCCGGCATGGTCAGCGTGAACAACTCCACATCGGGCGCCGAGGCGCATCTGCCGTTCGGCGGAAACGGCCTGTCCGGCAACGGAAGCCGGCAGTCGGGCGTGTGGGTGCTTGACCAGTTCACCCGCTGGCAGTCGATGAACTGGGACTACGCCGGCAAGTTGCAGAAGGCGCAGATGGACATGGTCGAACTGCCCAAGGCCGACCTCGCTTTCCGGTTGGAGGACTGATGGATCCCATTGACCTGCTCGGCGTCGCCGACACGTTCTCCGACGAGGAACGGCTGATCCGGGACACGGTGCGGCAGTTCGTGGACGCCAAGGTGCGGCCGAACGTGGGCCGCTGGTTCGCCGACGGCACGTTCCCCCGCGAGCTGGCGCCGGAGCTGGGCGAACTGGGCCTGTTCGGCATGCACCTCAAGGGATACGGCTGCGCCGGGGCCAGCGCCACCGCGTACGGCATCGCGTGCATGGAGCTGGAGGCCGTGGACAGCGGCCTGCGCAGTTTCGTGTCGGTGCAGGGATCCCTGGCCATGACCGCGATCCACAAGTTCGGCTCCGAGGAGCAGAAGCAGACCTGGCTGCCCAAGATGGCCGCCGGCGAGCTGATCGGCTGCTTCGGCCTGACCGAGCCGGACTTCGGCTCCAACCCGGCCGGCATGCGCACCACCGCCACACTCGTCAACGGCGAGTGGGTCCTCAACGGCAGCAAGCTGTGGATCACCAACGGTGGCATCGCCGACGTGGCCGTGGTCTGGGCCCGGGCCGAGGAGGGCATCCGAGGCTTCGTTGTTCCCCGTGGCACCAAGGGTTTCAGCACTCGCGACATCAAGGACAAGCTGTCGCTGCGGGCATCGGTGACCTCCGAGCTCATCCTGGAGGACTGCGTGCTGCCGGCCGACGCCGTGCTGCCGGACAGCCGCGGCCTGCGAGCGCCCTTGTCCTGCCTCAACGAAGCCAGGTTCGGCATCCTGTGGGGCGCGGTCGGCGCGGCCCGCGACTGCTACGCCACGGCGTTGGAGTACGCCAAGACCCGGGTGCAGTTCGACCGGCCGATCGCCGGTTTCCAGCTCACCCAGGAGAAACTGGTGGGCATGGTGCTGGAGCTGGAGAAGGCGTTCCTCACCGCCGTCCACATCGGACGGCTCAAGGACGCCGGCCGGTGCGAGACCGCGCACGTCAGCTTCGGCAAGCTGAACAACGTGCGGGCCGCGCTGGAGATCGCCCGGCAGGCCCGGACCATCCTGGCCGCCAGCGGCATCACCACCGAGTACTCGGTGCTGCGCCACGCCAACAACCTGGAGTCGGTGCTGACCTACGAGGGCACCAGCGAGATCCACACGCTGGTGCTGGGCGAGGCCGTCACCGGGATCGGCGCGTACCGTTGACCGAGCAGGTCGACGAGCACTTCGTCGCGTCGGTGCGGGCGCTGTCGGCCGGCCGGCGGCCGTTGGCGCCGCTGGGATCGCAGCTGCTGGAGCTGTTCGACGCCCAGCTGGGCAGCCGGCACATCGACCTGGTCGCCCGGGAGTTCCGCGCGCGGGGCCTGGGTTACTACACGATCGGCTCGTCCGGGCACGAGGGCAACGCCGCCGTCGCGGCGGCGTTGCGGCCGACCGATCCAGCGCTGCTGCACTACCGTTCGGGCGCGTTCTACCTGGCACGGATGCGGCAGCTGGGGCGCGACGGATCGCTGGATGTGTTGCTGGGCATGATGGCCGCCACCGATGAGCCGATCGCCGGCGGGCGGCACAAGGTGTTCGGCCATCACGCCGCCGCCGTCATCCCCCAGACGTCCACGATCGCCTCGCACCTGCCGCGCTCGCTGGGGGTGGCGTTCGCCATCGAGCGGGCCCGCAAGCTCGGCGTGCCGTCGGCGTGGCCGGACGACGCGATCACGGTGTGCAGCTTCGGCGACGCCTCGGCCAACCACTCCACAGCCACCGGGGCGATCAACGCCGCGATCTACACGGCGTACCAGGGGCTGCCGGTGCCGCTGCTGTTCGTCTGCGAGGACAACGGGATCGGCATCAGCGTGCCGACCCCGCGCGGCTGGATCGGCGCCGCCTACGGCTCGCGGCCGGGGCTGCGCTACTTCCACGCCAGCGGTTTCGACCTCGTGCAGACCCGGCAGGTCGCGGCCGAGGCGGCGGACTACGTTCGGCGGCACCGGAAGCCGGCGTTCCTGCACCTGTCGACCGTGCGGCTGATGGGCCACGCCGGCTCGGACGCCGAGGTGGCCTACCGCAGCAGCACGGAGATCATCGCGGACCTGGCCAGGGATCCGGTGCTGGGCACCGCGGAAACCCTGGTGTCGGCCGGGATCCTGACGCCGGCCGAGGTGCTCGACCGGTACGAGGCCAAGCGGGCCGAGGTGCGTCAGCTGGCCGAGGAGGCGTCCCGGCGGCCGCAGCTGGACAGCGCCAAGGCGGTCATCGCCCCGCTGGCGCCGCGCCGGCCGGCCCTGGTGGCGTCCCGGATCCGGCCGCTGCCGTGGACCGAGCCCCTGACGCTGGCTCAATCGATCAACCGGACCCTGGCCCAGCTGCTGAGCCAGTACCCCGGGATGTGCGTGTTCGGCGAGGACGTGGCCCGCAAGGGCGGCGTGTACGGCGTGACCCGGGGGCTGCAGAAGCAGGCCGGTGGCGGGCGGGTGTTCGACACTCTGCTCGACGAGCAGTCCATTCTGGGGCTGGGCCTCGGGCTCGGCGTGTCCGGACTGCTGCCGGTGCCGGAGATCCAGTACCTGGCGTACCTGCACAACGCCGCCGACCAGCTGCGGGGCGAGGCCGCGACGCTGCCGTTCTTCTCCAACGGCCAGTACCGCAACCCGATGGTCGTGCGGATCGCCGGCTACGGCTACCAGAAGGGCTTCGGCGGCCATTTCCACAACGACAACGCCGTCGCCGCGCTGCGGGACATCCCCGGGCTGGTGATCGCCTCGCCGTCCCGGCCCGACGACGCCGCCGCCATGCTGCGCACCTGCGTCGCCGCCGCCGACGTCGACGGCACGCTGTCGGTGTTCCTGGAACCCATTGCCCTGTACCACACCCGTGACCTCCACTCCGACGGCGACGCCGGCTGGCTCGCCCCGGCGCCGGTCGACCATGTGCCTGTTGGCCGTGGCCGCACCCATGGCGACGGCACGGATCTGACGTTGATCACCTTCGGCAACGGCGTCCGCATGTGCCTTCGGGTCGCCCGCCGGCTGGCGGCCGCCGGCATCTCCTGCCGGGTGCTCGACCTCCGCTGGCTGGCTCCCCTGCCGGTCGAGGACATCCACCGCGAGGCCGCCGCCACCGGCCGGGTGCTCGTGGTCGACGAGACCCGCCGCACCGGCGGCGTCGCCGAGTCCGTGATCACCGCGCTGTCCGACGCGAGTTTCCCCGGCATCGTCCGACGGGTGGCCAGCGCGGACAGCTTCATCCCGCTCGGCGATGCCGCGCTCACCGTCCTGTTGTCCGAGGAGACGATCCACGACGCAGCGGTGTCGATGGTCTGAACCTTCGCTGAATCCATTGCGACACAAGGCTCTACCCGTGGCCTCGGTGCATTACGGACAGTGGTGTGAGAGTCGACACCAGAGGTGGGACTGCCCCATCAGGGGGTGATGGTCGCCAACAGGGCCGCCGAGGCCTTACCATGACTCGCCGCGATGCGCAGCGCATCGTGACCACCCAAGCGGCGAGCGGGTCGACGCACACACTGACCCGAGAAGTGGTAGGTACGTAGCGGAATGGGACGCAGCCTCGCCGTCATGGCGCCGCAGCCGACAGAAACGGTCGACACGGCGACACCTCCGCCGACAACGGTGGAGGAGACCGGGGCGATAGCCCGTATCCGCGAGTATCTCGAGCGGGAGCAGCCCGCCACCCCCTGCCTGGTGATCGATCTCCAGACGATCCGCGACCGCTATGCGGAGTTGGCGGCGTCCTTCCCCGGGGCCAAGCTCTACTACGCCGTCAAGGCGAATCCGGCCCGCGAAGTGGTGCGGCTGCTGGTGGAGCTGGGCGCGCACTTCGACGTGGCGAGCCCGCCGGAGATCGACCTGTGCCTGGCCGAGGGCGCCGGCGCGGAGCGGATCTCGTACGGCAACACGATCAAGAAGCGAGCCGACATCGGCTACGCCTTCGAGCGCGGCGTGCGGTTGTTCACCACCGACAGCGAGGCCGACCTGGCGGCCATCGCCGAGATGGCCCCTGGCGCGGCGGTGTTCTGCCGGATAGTGCTGGCCGACACCGGTTCCCTGACGCCGTTCGGCCACAAGTTCGGCTGCGCCCCGGAACTGGCGGCGCAACTGTTGGCGAGGGCGCCCGAGCTGGGCCTGACCGCGGCCGGCGTGTCCTTCCACGTCGGCTCGCAGCAGCTGGATCCGCGGGCCTGGGACGCGGCGATCGAGCAGGCCGGGGAGATCACCGCCAAGCTGGCGGCCGACGGCGTCGAGCTGTCGATGCTCAACATCGGCGGCGGCCTGCCCGGCCGCTACAGCCTTCCCGCGCCGCCGCTGGCCGACTTCGCCTCGGCGATCAGCGCTTCCGTGGCCCGGAACTTCGTCTCGGCGCCGCAGCTGGTGCTGGAACCGGGCCGGTTCCTGGTGTCCGACGCCGGCCTGCTGCGCTCCGAGGTCGTGCTGGTCTCGCGTAAGTCCACTGTGGACTCCAAACGCTGGGTCTACCTGGATGTGGGCCGGTACAACGGCCTGGCCGAGACCGAGAACGAGTACATCACGTACCTGCTGGCCACGCCCGGCCGTGACGGTGAGACGGGACCGGTGTGCCTGGCCGGGCCGACCTGCGACGGCGACGACGTGCTGTACCAGCGCAACGTGTACCGGATGCCGCTGGACCTGCGGGCCGGCGACCGGGTGGACTTCCTGAATACCGGCGCCTACACGGCGAGCTACTCCTCCATAGCGTTCAACGGTTTCGCGCCGCTCCCGACCCGCTGCATCTGAGCAGGTCATCCCCTTTTTCGTGCAGGCCTCGCCGGAGGTCTGTCTTCACCTGGAACAGTAGGGAGTGATAGATGACCGGAGTACTGGGCTCGGTGCAGACCGTGGGGTCGTTCACCGGACAGCACGTCCTGGCCGAGATGGAGGGCATCGACGCCGCCCTCCTCAACGACGAGGCGCTGCTGCGCGACATTCTGACCCGGACGCTCGACCAGGCCGGGGCGACCGTGTTGGACGTGACCTCCAAGCGGTTCGACCCGCAGGGCGTCACCGTGCTGGCGCTGCTGTCGGAGTCGCACGCCTCGCTGCACACCTACCCAGAGATCGGTTCGGTCTTCGTCGACGTGTTCACCTGCGGCCATCGGGCCAAACCCGAGCTGGCCGTGCAGCTGATCGCCGAGGCGCTGCACACCCCCGTGGTGCACGCGAAGACCATCCGCCGCGGCAAGGACGACTGACTTTCCCTTGCCACCCCAGCAGATTGTGAGAAGTTAGTGACCACGATGCAACGATCCCGCCAGATCCACGAGCCGGTCGGCCACGGCCTGACCCGGGTCTGGGAGCTCGACGAGGTGCTCTGGGAGGGCGACACCGCCTTCCAGCACGTCGTCATCGCCCGCACCGAACAGGGCGTGTCGCTGTTCTGCGACAACGACCGGCAGAGCACCGAGTTCAGCCAGCTGACCTACCACGAGGCCCTGATGGTGCCGGCGCTGCTGCTGGCCGACAAGATCGAGTCGGTGCTCGTGGTCGGCTCCAGCGAGGGCGTCGTGTGCCAGATGGCCGTGGCCGCCGGGGCGACCCGCGTCGACCACGTGGACATCGACACCCAGGCCGTGAAGCTGTGCGCCGAGCACCTGCCCTACGGCTACACCCTCACCGAGCTCGCCGCCGCCGAACGCGGCGATGGCCCGGTCAAGGTGCACTACGCCGACGGCTGGCAGTACCTGGTGGACGCCGCCACCGGTGACCGGCGCTACGACATCGTGCTGGTCGACCTCCCCGACGAACGGGAGGAAGAGGCGCAGCACAACCGCCTGTACGGCACCGAGTTCCTCACCATGTGCCGGGCCGTGCTGGCCCCCGGCGGCGTCGTCGTGACCCAGGCCGGCTGCCAGACCATGTGGCGCAACCAGACTTTGCTCACCTCGTGGCGCCGGTTCAACGACGTCTTCGGCACCACCGCCTACTACGGCTCCGACGAGCACGAGTGGGCCTACCTCTTCGGCCGCGCCGACGAGGTCGCCGACCCCACCGCCCTGATGCGGTCCCGCCTGCCCTCCCTCGGCTACCGCCCGGAGTCCATCGACGCCGAAGCCCTCCTCGGCAACTCCGTGCCCCCCTACCGAGTCCGCCACCAGGGCTGAGTCACGTTAGGAAGGGGGCTTTCCTCCACTCCAAGTGGAGGAAAGCCCCCTTCCACACCGGCGAGCGGTCACGGAGGGTGACACGAACCGCTCTGGCTGCCCGAGAACGCGAAGGCCTCCGGTTACAAGCTCCTGGCTGTGAAGAACACCTGGGACGACCCGAAGGTGCCGGCGTACCGTGGAATTAACCTCACCTGGCTCGATTCCGAGGCTCCGAACGGCGGCCTGAGGTTCGAGGTCCAGGTGCACACGGCGGACAGCCTCGCGGCCTCGGACGCGGAGCACGTATTGTACGAAATCCAGCGGAGTCCAAACTCGACGGCGGAAGAGGCGGCTGCAGCTAAGCTGCAATCTGATCTGATTTTCGGCAACGTGCCCTTCCCGGACGGCGCGAAGTCACTCACGTTCGATCATCTGAACAAGCTCTAGGAGGCAGTCGCGGTGGAACGTGAGTACCGGTACCACGCGGTCGTGGACGAGGACTATCCGAAGGACAACCCCTTCCGGCTCATTCGCACCTGGGGCCCGGATAGTTCGCTGCCTGACGAGGAGACCTTCGGTCCACAGCTGGTGTGGAAGCGGGACGGCCTCCTCGAGCGGATCCGCCGCGGTTCGATCAGCTGGGACACCGCGGAACTCACCGAAGCCGAGTACGAGCAGGTCCTACCGGTGATTACCCGGCGTTTCGAGGAAGAGATGGAAGAAAGCCGCCGGATCACCGGCGACTGACGAACGGCGGAGCGGACCGTCCCCGGCTCGGAGTGCGGGGGCGGTCCGCTCCGGTCTTAGGCGGCCATTGCCGGTTCGGGGGTGGGGGTGCGGCGGCGGGTGGCGAGCAGCAGGAGGGAGAGGACGGCGGCGAGGCAGCTGAGGAGGCCGGCGATGTACCAGGCGAGGTCGTAGTTGCCGAGTTGGTCGCGGACGATGCCGGCGGCCACGGCGGCGAAGGCGGCGCCGACCTGGTGGGAGGCGAAGACCCAGCCGAAGACGATGGGGCCGGCGGTGCCGTAGTAGCGGCGGCACAGCGCCACGGTGGGGGGCACGGTGGCGACCCAGTCGAGGCCGTAGAAGACGATGAACACGAGCATGCTGGGCTGGGTGGTGCCGGCGAAGAGGCTGGGCAGGGCGAACAGGGACAGGCCGCGAAGGCCGTAGTAGGCCCCGAGCAGGACCCGGGAGTCGAGGCGGTCGGTGAGCCAGCCGGAGAAGATGGTGCCGGCGATGTCGAAGACGCCGACGAGGGCGAGCAGGGAGGCGGCGGCGGTTTCGCCCATGCCATGGTCCATGGCGGCGGGGATGAAGTGGGTGCCGACGAGGCCGTTGGTGGTGGCCCCGCAGATGGCGAAACCGGCGGCCAGCAGCCAGAAGTTGCGGGTACGGGCGGCGCGGAACAGCACGTCGATGGCCCGGTGGCCGGCGCTGACCTCGATGACCGGGCGGGGCTGGGGCTTGGTGGCGCCGTAGGCCAGCAGGCCGACGTCCTCGGGACGGTCGCGGAGCAGCCACACAACCAGCGGCACGACGACCAGCGCGGCGGCGGCCACGGTCAGGGCGGCGATCCGCCAGCCGACGGAGCCGGCGACGGAGGCCAGGACCGGCAGGAAGACGAGCTGCCCGGCGGCGCTGCCGGCGGTGAGCACGCCGGTGACGACGCCCCGGTGCTTCACGAACCAGGCGCTGGTCACGGTGGCGACGAACGCCAGCGCCATGGAGCCGGTGCCCAGGCCGACCAGCACCCCCCAGCACAGGATGAGTTCCCAGCTGGCGGTCATGAACACGGTCAGCCCGCTGCCGGCGGCCACCACCAGCAGCGCGATCGACACCACGCGGCGGATGCCGAAGCGTTCCATCAGGGCGGCGGCGAACGGCGAGGTGAGCCCGTAGAGGGCGAGGTTGACGGACACGGCGGCCGAGATGGTGCCCATCGACCAGCCGAACTCCGCGTGCAGCGGATTCATCAGCACGCCGGGCGTGGCCCGGAATCCGGCCGCGCCGACCAGCGCGACGAAGGTGACGGCGGCGACCAGCCAGGCCCGATGCAGCGTGAACACGCTGGAATCCTGACAAGCCGGCGTCACTCGAACGAGTGGCCCGAGGGCCACTATGTGCAAGAATCGGGCCATGACCCACCGAGTCGTGGTCTTGGCCCTGGACGGGGTGGTGGCGTTCGACCTGAGCATCGCGTCCCGGGTGTTCACCTCGGCCTCGCTGGCCGCCGGCCGGCCGCTGTACGAGACGCTGACCTGCACGGTCGACGGCGGGCCGGTGCGCACCACCGCCGGCTTCAGCCTGCTGCCCGACCATGGCCCGGAGATCATCGCCACCGCCGACACCCTGGTCATCCCCGGCCCGTACGAGGGGCCGCTGATGGAGAGCGCGGTCCTCGACCCACGGGTGGCCGAGGCGCTGGCGATGGCCCCGAAGGACGTCCGCTGGGTGTCGATCTGCACCGGGGCGTTCGTGCTCGCGGCCGCCGGGATGCTGGACGGCCGCGAGGCCACCACCCATTGGTGTCACGCCGACGAGTTGGCCGCGATGCACCCGCGGGTCCGCGTGACCCCGGATGTGCTGTTCGTCGACGACGGCCAGGTGCTGACCTCGGCCGGCGCGGCGGCGGGCATCGACCTGTGCCTGCACATCGTGCGCACCGATCACGGCGCGGAGGTCGCCAACCACGCGGCCCGGCGGGTGGTGGTGCCGGCGTGGCGGGACGGCGGCCAGCGGCAGTTCATCGAGCGGCCGGTGCCGGAGGTGACCGACGCCGGCACGTCGGCCACCCGGCAGTGGATGGTGGAGCACCTGGACCAGCCCGTGGACCTGCGCCGGCTGGCTGCGCACGCCCGGATGAGCGTGCGCACCTTCACCCGGCGGTTCCGGGAGGAGACCGGCCTGAGCCCGGGCCAGTGGCTGCTGCGGGAACGGGTCGAGCGGGCCCGGCACCTGCTGGAGTCGACCGATCTCTCGGTGGAGCGCATCGCCCGCGACGCCGGCTTCGGCACCACAGCCTCGCTGCGCCAGCACCTCAACGCCGCGGTCGGCGTCGCCCCGCTGGCCTACCGCCGCAACTTCACCTGCCGCGCCCCCTCACCCGCCCCCACGTCATGAAGGGGCCCTTCCTGACGCCGAGAGAAGCCGGCTCGGCGGGGATCACTTGTAGGCGTCCTGGCCTACCGGGCGGATGACGATCTCGTTGACGTCCACAGTGGACGGCTGGGCCAGCGCGTAGAGGACGGCCCGGGCGACGTCGGCCGGCTCGAGTTTGGGGTCGCCGCGGCGGTCGGCCGGGATGGCGTCGGTGTCGACCAGTCCGGGTTGGATGATCGTGACCCGCACGCCGGTGCCGACGCATTCGGCCCGGATGGCCTGGGCCAGGCCGGTGACGGCCCACTTGGTGGCCGAGTAGAGGCTGCCGGGACGGACTCCCCGGCCCGAGGCCGAGCCGGTGAGCACGAGGTGGCCGCCGCTGCGGACCAGGGCGGGCAGGGCGGCGCGGGCGGTGTAGGCCGGGCCGCACACGTTGGTGACGACCATGTCCCGCCACAGCTGCGGATCCTCGCCGGAGCGGCCGAGGAACGAGGTGCCGACGCTGCTGCCGGCGTTGGCGAAGACGGCGTCGATTCGCCCGAACGTGTCCTCGGTTTTGGCCACGACCGCGCTGATCTGGTCCCAGTCGCCGACGTCACACGGCAGCGTCAGCACCCGGTCCTGCTGGCCGAGTTCGGCGGCGAACGCGGCCAGCCGATCGACGCCGCGGGCGGTCAGGACCAGGCGATATCCGGCCCGGGCGGCGGCGACCGCGGTGGCGGCGCCGAGCCCGCTGGAGCCGCCGGTGATCAGCAGCACTGGATCGTTCATGAACGCCACCATAGGGGTCACAGCCCTGGCGAAATTACCCCCAGGGGGTATGCTCGCCGCATGTTCATCGTGGATGCGTTGGCCATGGCTGGCTCCATGACCTGGGAGATCCTCTGGGCGCTGATCCTCGGCTTCGGCTTGTCGGCGGTGGTGCAGGCGTCGGTTCGTCGGTCCACAGTGGTCAGACTGCTTGGCGACGACTCGCCCCGCTCGCTGGCCATCGCCGCGGGCCTGGGCGCGGCGTCCTCGTCCTGCTCGTACGCCGCCGTGGCGCTGGCCCGGGCGTTGTTCCGCAAGGGCGCGAACTTCACCGCGGCCATGGCCTTCGAGATCGCCTCCACCAACCTGGTGGTGGAGCTCGGCGTCATCCTGGCCCTGCTGCTGGGCTGGCAGTTCACCGTGGCCGAGTTCGTCGGCGGTCCGATCATGATCGTGCTGCTCGCCCTGCTGTTCCGGCTTTTCCTGCGCTCACAGCTGGTGGGCAAGGCCCGCGAGCAGGCCGACAAGGGCCTGGCCGGCTCGATGGAGGGGCACGCGGCCATGGACATGTCGGTCGGTGGGCGCAAGCTGTTGTCCCGTCAGGGTTTCACCGCCGTCTCGCACGTGTTCGTGATGGAGTGGGCGGCCATCCTGCGGGACCTGGTGCTCGGCCTGCTGATCGCCGGCGCGGTCGCCGCCTGGGTGCCCGACGCCTTCTGGCGCGGCTTCTTCCTGTCCGACAACCCCGTGCTCAGCGCGATCTGGGGCCCGATCGTCGGGCCGATCGTGGCCATCCTCAGCTTCGTCTGCTCCATCGGCAACGTGCCGCTGGCCGCGGTGCTGTGGACCGGCGGCATCAGCTTCGGCGGCGTGGTCGCGTTCGTCTTCGCCGACCTGATGATCCTGCCGATCCTCAACATCTACCGCAAGTACTACGGAACCCGCATGGCGCTGTTCGTGTTCGGCGCCTTCTTCGCCGCCACGGTCGGGGCCGGCTACCTGGTCGAGCTGATCTTCGGCGTCACCGGCCTGACCCCCACCGACCGCTCGGCCCGGATCGTCGAGGCCGGCATCACCTGGAACTACACGACCTGGCTCAACATCGTGTTCATCCTGCTGGGCGCGGCCATGGTGATCCGCTTCTTCCGCAGCGGCGGAAGGGAAATGCTGCGGATGATGGGCGGCGCGCCCGACCCCGACGACCACGCCGCCCATCACCACTCGGCCTAGCTCCCGATGACAGGAAAGGCCCACCCAGCGCCAGTATCGGACCTTTCCTGTCATCGCTTGGCGGGTCAGGTCACGGTGCGGAGTCGGCGTAGCTGGCGGACCGCGGTCGGGATGCCGGCCTGCATGCCGGAAAGGACGCTCACGGCCAGCGACCGGGACTGCCCGGATCCGACCGGGCCGTCGGCGGGGGGCGCGTCCAGGGCGAGAGCAGGGTGTGACTTTCGTCGCCCGGGAATTGCGACAAGTCGCCGGGGCGTTGCATCAAGACGTGACCGATGCCCGCAGCGTGCCCCTGTCCGTGCTCGACCTCGCCCCGGTGGGGCAGGGCTCGACCAGCGCGGAGGCGCTGCAGAACACTCTCGACCTGGCGCGCCACGTCGAGCGGCTGGGCTATCACCGGTATTGGCTGGCCGAGCACCACAACATGCCCGGGGTGGCCAGCTCCGCGCCGGCGGTGCTGATCGGGCACGTGGCCGCGGCAACTGAGCGGATCCGGGTGGGCTCCGGCGGCGTGATGCTGCCCAACCACCCGCCGCTGGTGGTCGCCGAGCAGTTCGGCACGCTGGAGGCGTTCCACCCGGGCCGCATCGACCTGGGCATCGGCCGCGCGCCCGGCACGGACGGCGTGACGGCGCAGGCGCTGCGCCGCAGCACGGCGCCGCTGTCGGCCGACGACTTTCCGCAGCAGCTGGCCGAACTGCTGCACTACTTCGAGCAGCCGACGCCGGACCAGAAGGTCATCGCGGTGAACGCCCCCGGCAACAAGCCGCCGCTGTGGCTGCTGGGGTCCTCCGGCTACAGCGCGCAGGTGGCCGGGCTGATGGGCATCCCGTTCGCCTTCGCCCACCACTTCAGCGCCGAGAACACGCTGCCGGCGCTGGCTCTCTACCGCGAAGCCTTCCGGCCGTCGGCGGTGCTGGACAAGCCGTACGCCATGGTTGCCGCGGCCGTTGTCGCGGCCGATGACGACGAGCACGCCCGCTACCTGGCCGGCCCCAGCGGCCTGTCGTTCCTGAAGCTGCGCAGCGGCCGGCCGGGGCTGTTCCCCTCGCCGGCGGAGGCGGCCGCCTACCCGTACACCGACCTGGAGCGGCTGTTCGTGGAGGACCGGCTGTCCTCGATGATCGTCGGTGGGCCGGAGACGGTGGCCAAGGGCGTGGCCGACCTGGTGGAGCGGACCCAGGCCGACGAGCTGATGGTCACCACGATGGTGCACGACCACCAGGACCGGCTGCGTTCTTACGAATTGCTGACAAAGGCCGTTCGCGGTTCGTAAGCACCCATTGTCTTGTGGGCGCCACCGGGGCGCGATGGAATTCTTCCATGGCGATTTCGGTGGCGCACACGCCACATGAAGTTCAGACGTCCACCCAAGGCGTCCGCTGGCTCGTCACCGCCGTGCGGGTGATCACCGGAATGCTCTGGGTGCAGAACGTCTCGTGGAAAACACCGCGACTGCCGGACTACGGCGGCCTGCGGATGTGGACGCAGGACGCGGTCGACCACCCGGTCCTGGCGCCGTACTCCTTCCTGGTCCAGCACGTGGTGCTGCCCGGTTTCCCCCTGTTCGGGGCGCTCGCCCTTGCCGCCGAGATCCTGCTCGGCGCATTCCTGGTCGTCGGGCTGGCCACCCGGTTCTGGGCCGTGGTCGGAATCGCCCAGACCCTGGTGATCACCTTGTCCGCGCTGTACGTGCCGGGCGAATGGTTCTGGTCCTACGCGCTGATGTTCGTCGCCCATTTCGCGGTGCTGGCCACCGCCGCCGGCCGATTCGGCGGCGTCGACGCCGTGCTGCGCCCCCGCTGGGCCGCCCGCGGCGACCGACTCGGCCGCTTCCTGCTGCTGGCCTCCTGAACCGGTCGAATTCCCTTCGCGTAAACCTTGGAGTGGTCATGAAACTCGCCGTCGGTTTCGGCGTCGGCCTCGCGCTGGCCACGCTGCTGGCGATCCCGCAGGGGCTGCCGTGGCACATGATCGGCCTCGGCGTTCCCGGCTACCTGGTGGTGCTCGCGCTGGCCGCGGCGGCGGTCACCGGCGGCTGGCACGAGCGGCGCTCGCTGGTGCTGATCGCCGGGGTCGGGCTGCTGGTGGCGGCGCTGTTCCAACTGTTCGAGCTGGTGATCGGCGGCCAGAACACGTTGGGCGGCGACCTGTCCACGGTGTCGCTGCTGCTGGGCGTGGGCATCGGCCTGACGGCCATCGGGGCGCCCAGGACTTCGACGGAGCCGCAGAGCTGATGGAACAGCTGGGCTGGGGAGCGGTGGCCGGCCTGGCGGCCGCGCTGCCGGTCGGGGTGCTGATGGCCACGCAACACATGGTCACAGCGTTCCCGGGTTGGCTGGCGTACGCGGCGTACGCGGTGATCATCGGGCTGGTGCTGGCGGCGGTGACGCGCGGCACGAAGCAGGGCCTGGCGATGACGGCGTCGGCCGGGGTGTTGCTGGGCACGTTGGGCTGGCTGGTGTTCTCGCTGACGCTGGCCCCGCTGGCCCAGGCAGCGCTGCCGACCTGGTCCGCCGCGGCGGCCGCGACGACGTACCCGCAGCTGGTCGGCAACGTCCTGCACGGCGCGCTGACCGGGCTGCTGCTGCATTTCGTCGCCGGCGCGTGGGCGATGAAGGACCGCACCAAGCGCGTGCCGGCGGCGCGGACCAAGGTTGTGGTGGTGGGCGGCGGATTCGGCGGCGTGAGCGCGGCGCAGCGGTTCGAACGGCTGGTGCTGCGCGGGGCGAAGCTGGACGTGACGCTGGTCAGCGACTCCAACTTCCTTTTGTTCACACCGATGTTGGCCGAGGTGGCGTCGGGGGCGCTGGAGCCGGCGCACATCAGCGCGCCGATCCGATCGGCCGCCGCCCACACGACGTTCCTGTACGGCCGGGTGGACCGGGTCGATCCGATCGTGCGCGATGTCGTGCTGGAATCCGGGGAAGTCCTGAAATACGACCATCTTGTGCTGGCCATGGGCTCGGCGCCGCACACGTTCGGACTGCCGGGCATCACCGACCACGCGTTCCCGCTCAAGACGTTGGCCGAGGCCGTGGCCCTGCGCAACCACGTGCTGCGCATGCTGGAGGCGGCCGATCGGGAGACCGATCCCCGCACCCGCCGCGAACTGCTGACGTTCGTGGTCGCCGGGGCCGGTTTCGCCGGCACCGAGACCATCGCCGAGCTGTTCGACCTGGTGCACGGCGTTTCCCACTACTACCCGGGAATCGCGCCCGAAGAGCCTCGGTTCGTGCTCGTGCACGCCGGCGACCGCATCCTGCCCGAGCTGGGGCCGGAACTGGCGGCGTACTCGATGGAACGCCTACAGGCCAGGGGAATCGAGCACCGGCTGGCCATGCGGGTCACCGAGGCGGCGAAAGACCTGGTGCGGCTGGAGAACGACGAGCTGATCCCGACCCGCACCTTCGTCTGGACCGCCGGCAACAAGCCGGTGTCGTTGCTTGGCGACGGCGTCCTGACCACCGACGCCATGCTGCGGGTCGTCGGGCTGGAGGACGTGTGGGCGGTCGGCGACTGCGCCCGGATCCCCGATCCCTTGCTGGACGGCGCTTTTCACCCGCCGACGGCCCAGCACGCGTTGCGGCAGGGCAAGGCCGTCGCCGACAACGTCGCCGCCGTGGTGGCCGGCCGTTCCCCCGCCGAGTTCCGGTTCCGGGCCATCGGCGTGCTGGTGGCGTTGGGGCATCGGACCGCCGCCGCGGAGATCCGGGGCCGCCGGTTCGCCGGGCTGGTGGCCTGGCTGCTGTGGCGGGGAATCTACCTGTCCAAGCTGCCGGGCGCGGAGAAGCGACTGCGGGTGCTGTTCGACTGGACGCTGGACCTGGTGTTCCCACGGGACATCGTGGTCACGTCGCCGACGCCGCGCCGATCGAAGGTGAGGAGCCGATGACCGACGAGGGGACGATGCGGGCGCGGGAAGCGCTGGGCTCGGGTGCGCTGTCCGGGCTGGCCGGCGGCGCGGTTTTCGCCGCCACCATGGCGATCCAGGGCCAGCTGGCCACCGTGGCGTCGATCGTGCACACCAACAACGTGGTCGCCGGTTTGGCCGTGCACATGGTGATCGCGACCATCCTCGGGGCCGGCTTCGGCGTGCTGATGGCCGCCCGCCGACGGGCCCGGGCCGGCGAGACCGTGTTCTGGGGCCTGATCTACGGCGCGTTCTGGTGGTTCCTTGGCCCGCAGACGTTGTTGCCGCTGCTGTCGGGCAAGCCGGTGGCCTGGGATCTGGCCAGTGCCCAGGCCCTGCTGCCCGAGCTGATGGGGCACCTGCTGTACGGGGCGGTCACCGGCATCGCCTTCGTGGTGCTCCAGCAGGACACCGACCCGTTGTGGCACAAGCCGTCCCGCAACTCCGTCCTCCGTGGACTGATCGCCGGTCTGCTCTTCGGGCTGGCCCTGGGGCTGCCGTGGGAAGGGCTGCTGGCCGGGGCCGGTTACGCGTTGTTGTTCCCGGCCGAGAGCACCGGCCCCGCCCTGGTCCGTGGCACGGTGTACGGCTTCGCCTGGTGGATCTTCGCGGCGCTGACCGTGGAGCCGTTGCTGTTCACCGTGACCCTGGACTGGTCGCAGCCGGCGGCGGCCAAGGACGCCCACCTGCTGCCGGCCTACGTGTTGCTCGGGGCCGGCATCGCGGTGGTGCACACATGGTTGGGACTACTGGGCAAGGTGCTGTTCACCGACGACATCCGCCTGGTGCGGGCGGAAGCGGCCGGCAAGCGCGGGCTGCGGGCCTTGGGCTACGGGGCGCTGTCGGGCATCGCCGGCGGCCTGGTGTTCACCGTGGTGATGGCGATCGTCGGCGAGTTCTCCCTGGTGGCACAGATGGTCGGCTCCCACTCCGCGGTGGTGGGCTTCGTCGTGCACATGGTCGTCGCCCAGCTCCTGGGCGTGTCGTACGCGGTGCTGTTCCGGCGGCGCAGCTTCGACCTGACCTCGGGCATCGGCTGGGGCCTGTCGTACGGCTTCTTCTGGTGGGTGCTGGGCAACCTGACCCTGCTGCCGCTGTTCACCGGCACGCCGATCGACTGGAGCGCCGCCGGCCTGGCCGCCGGATTCCCCTCCCTGGTCGGGCATCTGGCCTACGGGGCCGCGCTCGGGGCCGTCTACCAGCGGCTGGAGGCGCGGGCCAACCCGTGGTGGCAGGCCCGGAGCAAGGCCGCGGCCGAGCGGACCGCGGCCCGGCGTGAGCAGGTCCGCGGCGCGGCCCCGGCGATGTGGGTGTTCACGGTGCTGATCGCGCTGATCATCCCGATGCTGGTCGGCCGGTGAGCTGGTCCCGCAGCGCGAACTTCTGGATCTTGCCGGAGGCGGTCATCGGGAACTCCTCGACGAACCGCCACACCCTGGGCGCCTTGTGCGGCGCGAGTCGCTGCCGCACAAGGCGGAACAGCTCGTCCTCGTCCGGGGCCGGCATGCCCGGCGTCGACTGGACGAACGCGGCGACCTGCTCGCCCCAGGTGCGGTCGGGCACGCCGAGCACGGCCACGTTGGCCACGCCCTGGTGGCTGAGCAGGACTTCCTCGATCTCGCGGGGATAGATGTTCTCGCCGCCGCGGATGATCACGTCCTTGATCCGGCCCTCGATCCGGCAGTAGCCGCGCTCGTCCATGCTGGCCAGGTCGCCGGTGTGCAGCCAGCCGTCCTCGTCGATCGCGGCCGCGGTCTGGGCCGGATCGTCGAAGTAGCCGGCCATCACGTGGTATCCGCGCGTGCACAGCTCGCCCCGCTCGCCAACCGGCAGCGGGTCCGCCCCGTCCGGTCCGACGATCTTGACCTCGGCGCCGGGCAGCGGCCGCCCGAGCGTGGTGGCCCGGTCCTCGGGCGAGTCGTCGAGGCGGGTCATGGTGATGCCCGGAGACGCTTCGGTCTGGGCGTAGATGATCGCCAGCGGCACCTTCAGCGCCGACTCGATCTGCCGGACCAGGTCGGCCGGAACCGTTGCGCCGCCGGAGATCGCGTACCGCACGCAGGACAGGTCGGCGGTGGCGAAGCCGGGATGGCCGAGCGCGCCGAGCAGCATCGTCGGCACCCCGCAGAACTGCGCGGCCCGCTCGGTCTCGACCAGGTTCAGGTACAGCCCCGGTTCGAAGCCGGGCATCAGCACGTGCGTGCCGAGGCTGATCAGCGGGGCCAACGTGCCCTGCACGCAGCCGGCGGTGTGGAACAACGGCATCGGGTTGACGAAGACCTCGCCCGGCCGCATGTCGAACGTGTGCACATAGGACAGTCGCGCGTTGTCGACGATCGCCCCGTGCCGCAACATCGCGCCCTTGGGGCGGCCGGTCGTGCCGGAGGTGTACTGGATCTGCGCGGGGTCGTCGGGCCGCACCACCGGCAGCCGCTCGGTCGGCGAGCCGGAACTCCGCAACGCCACCCAGCCGTCGAGCAGCACGACTTCCCGCAGGGCCGGCAGCTCGTGGCCGAGTTCCATCAGCGTGTCCGGCAGCAGCCGGCCGCGATACACCCGTTGCAGGAAGATGCCCGACACCCGGGACTGCCCGAGGACGTGGCGGAGTTCGCCGGCCCGCAGCGCCGGATTGACCGTGACGAGGGTGAGGCCGGCCAGCCCGGCCGCCAGCTCCAGGATCACCCACTCCGGCGAGTTGCCGGCCCACACGGCGATCCGCTCGCCCGGCACGAACCGGCCAAGCAGCGCCCGGGCGACCTCCTCGGCCTCGACGAGGAGGTCGCTGTAGCGCCAACGCCTTCGCAGCGCCGGATCGGCCACGCCGTCGACCAGCGCCACCGTGTCGGGGGCGGCTTCGGCCGCGGCCCGCAGCGCCGAACCGACGGTGTGCTCGCCCAGCGGCCCCCCGGCCGGCTCGGACCAGTGCGAGGTCACCGGACGCGCCCGTCGATCCACATCGGCTCCTTGGGCGCTTTTCCCTCCAGCCAATAGGAATCCAGGTCCTCGGCGCTCCAGCCGCGCTCGGTGAGGATCTCCTCGTCGGTGACCATCCGGCCGGTGCAGTCGCGGGGCTCGCTGGTCAGGATCTGCATCGCGGCGTCCACGTAGATGTCCGGCCGCCGCCACTGGCTCGGCGCGCCCATCTTGTCCCGGCCCCAGTTGCGGGTGGCCGCCGACTCGATCGGGGCGGCCGGCCACAGGGCGTTGGCGGCGACGTTGTCCTGCCGGTGCTCCTCGGCGATGCCGATCTCCAGCCGGCTCATGCCCATCTTGGTGGTCATGTAGGCGGCCATCCCGGGCGAGGGCATGGTCGTGATGGACGGGCTGTTGGTCAGCAGGTGGCCCCACTGCTGGCGCACCATGTGCGGCAGCGCGTAGTGTGCGGCGAGGAACGCCGCGCGGGCGTTGACCTGCCACATCAGGTCGTAGCGCTTGGGCGGCGTGTCGATGACCCGTTCCCACCACAGCGCGCCGGCGTTGCTGACCATGATGTCCACCCGGCCGAACTCGGTGACGGTCCGGTCGACCAGGTTGGCCATGTCCTCCTCGCGGCGCACGTCGGTGCGCACCGCGATGGCTCGTCCGCCGATGGCGCGGGCCTCCTCGGCGACCGCGTCGATCGTGCCCGGCAGCCGCGGGTCCTCGGTCACGGACTTGCCCGCCACCACCACGTCGGCCCCGGCCGCCGCCAGCGCCAGCACCAGGGCCCGCCCGATGCCCCGGCTGCTGCCGGTCACCACGGCCGCCCGGCCGGTCAGCGTGTCCTTGTAGTCGAACTTCACTGGAACTCCTCGCGCAGCCAGGACAGCTGCGCCTCGAAACCGTCGGTGTTGTTGCGCTCCAAGGCGATGTCGTGCCCCGCGTTCGGCTGGACATGCACCTGGGCGCCGGCCGGGAACAGCGCCGGAACCTGTTGTTCCAGGCCGCTTTCCGTGCACGGCGTGGGATTGCAGATCACGTTGTCGTACTGGCCGAGCACCCGCAGGGTCGGCACGCCGATGCGGGTGGTCAGGCCGGTGGCCTCGGGGATCAGATAGGTGGTCTCCGACAGCGACGCCGTGTCCTTTGTGGACTCATCGGCGGCGATGACCGCCGGGTCGGCGTTCTCGGGGTGGTAGAAGAAGTTGCGCGCCCCGACCCGGGTGGTGACGTAGGTCGGGTCGAGGATCTTGCCCAGGAACCTCGGGTCGGCCGCGGCCGGCCACAGCACCGCCGTCACGCCGGCCAGGCCCAGCACGCTGGGCTGCTGGAACCAGCCGGTGCCTATCACCCCGTCCACGTCGTGGTAGGTGGCGGAGGTCAGGTCGGCGACGAAGGTGCCGTAGGAGTGTCCGGTCAGGACGATCTTGGCGTAGTGCCGCCCGCCCACCCCGCCCACCCCGCCGGCCCGGACGGCTTCGACGACCTGGTGCACGGCCTCGGCGTTGGAGAAGGCGTTGACGGCCACCCCGAGGGCCGGCCGGGTCGAGCGGCCGATGCCCAGCCGGTCGATGGCCAGCGTGTCGTAGCCACGCGCGTTCATGTAGCTCGCGTACGAGTAGAGGCCGCCGAAGCCGGGGAAGTCGAAGTAGGCGTTGGTGTAGGTGATCCCGGGAATGAGGATCTGCAACGGCCGGTCGCCCGGGTCGGCGCTCGCGCAGTAGCGGCCGTGGATGACCCCGGCCGTGACCGGGGTGTCCACGTCGGCGCAGGTGGGGGCGGCGTGGGCCGGCGCAGCCGTGGCGAGCGACAGCACGGCCGCCGCCATGATCACCTTGACCCTCATGAGCACCTCGTTGTCCGCGCGCCGATGCGTCTGAACGAAGACTGGCGGGCGGCATGATCAACGACAATGTTCACCCGGACGGTGTTCGGCTCCCGAATCTTGTCGCCGATGCCAATACACCCGGCCTGACCTGGCCTTATGCGATCGCCGGCGCGCGTCACCCGATCGGTTGGCCGTGGCCCTGGACGTGGCCGGTACCGCTCCCGGCGGCCCTGTCCTTGTTTGCCCGGCCAAGCCGTGCGCCTTACGCTGCGTGGATGCATGCGGGCGACACCCTCGGGCGTCAGCTGACCGAGCAGCTGGACGACATCGTCGAGGTGATGCTCCGCCGTGTCCAGCTGGAGCTGCCGTACTACTCGGCCGGCGGCGTGCCCCCGGAGGTCGTGCGCCGCTCCGCCCACGACAACCTCGTGCCGGTCCTGCACAGCCTGGCCGGCACGACGCCGCTGGACGTGACCATCGCGACCGCGACCGGCACGCGGCGGGCCGAGCAGGACGCCCCGTTGCCCGAGGTGCTGCGGGCGTTCCGCATCGGGTTCGAATGCCTGTGGCAGGAACTCGTGCGCACGGCCCGCACCACCGGCACCGCCAGCGACACGACCCTGGTCGAGCTGTCCACCACGGTCTGGCGGCTGGCCGGCGAGTGCACCGACGCGATCGCCATCGCCTACCGGGCGGCGTCCACGCGGCTCGCGGTCCACCAGGAACACCGCCGGCTGTCCATGCTCGACGCCCTCTTCCAGGGCACCGTCAGCGACCCGACCACGCTGTGGGAGGCCGCCGAGGCGCTGGGCGTGCCGCTGACCGGGCGGTTCCTGATCGTGACCACCGTGTCCGCGCACACCACCGACGAGGTCGACGCCCGGCTGCTGCGGCGCGGCGTCCGCGCGGTCTGGCGCTGGCAGCCGGACGCGCTCACCGGCCTGCTCCACCTCGGCCCCGACGTCGCGGAAACCGCCGTGCTGGCCGATCTCGAGGCGATCGCCACCGCCGACATGGGCGTCAGCGGCCTGTTCGGCCACCTCCGGGACGCGCCCGGCAGCGTGCACGACGCCCGCATCGCCCTGACCACCCTCAGCCACCTCGACCACAAGGTCGTGCAACGCGACACCGCCCCGCTGGCCATGCTGGTCAGCGCCGCCCCGGCCGAGGCCGAGCGGGTGGCCGACTCCGTGCTCGGCGGGGTGCTGGCGCTCAAGCACCACGAGTCGGCGATGCTGGTGCGGACCCTGCGGGTGTGGTGCGCCAACGACGGCTCGCCGGAACGGACCGCGGCCCAGTTGCACTGCCACACCAACACGATCCGCTACCGGCTCAAGCGGATCGAGACCCTCACCGAGCGGTCGCTGCGCCACCCGCACGACCTGGCCGAGATCGTCACCGCCCTCAACGCGCTGCGGGTCGTCGGCCGCTGACCGCCCCAACGGGCAGACCTGCGGTCTCGCGGCCGCGATTGCCGGACAATGACCTCGTGTGACTACCTTTTCGGTGTTCCTGCCGTTCATGCCGGTGCGGCCGGAGAACGTGCTGCCGTTCGCGGAGTTGGTGCGGGACACCGGACTGCACCGGTTGTGGCAGGGGCAGTCGCTGGTCGTGGAGCCGCACCAGGCCTTCGCCTACGCCGCCGGCGCCGGCGTTCGCGTGCCCACCGGATTCGGCGTAACGCTCGCCCCGTTACGGCATCCGCTGGAGGCCGCCCTCCAGGCCCGGTCCCTGGCCCTGACCACCGGCGAGTCCGTCGTCGCCGGCTACGGCGCCGCGGCCGTCTCCTTCCAGCAGGCGCTGGGTGATCGCTACGCCAGCCCCATCACCGCCATGACCGAGTACCTCACCCTCGTCGGTGATCTGGTGGCCGGGCGGCGGGTCGACGTCGACGGCCGCTACTTCCGTTGCCACGCCCAGCTTCCCGCCGTGCAGACGCCTCCGGTCGAGATCGGCGTCGGCGTGCTGCGGCCGTCCGCCGCGCGCCTGGCCGGGACCGTCGCAGAGTCCGCCATCACCTGGCTCACCCCCGCCTCCTACCTGCGGGACGTCATCGTGCCCGCCGCGCACGCCGCCGCCTCCGACGCCGGCCGCAAGGCCCCACGCATCGTCGCCATCGTCCCCGTCGCGCTGGCCTCCCCCGACCGCGACCCCGCCGTCCTGGCCGCCGCCGGCAACTTCGGGCACCTCGCCCTGCCCCACTACCGCGACATGCTCGCCAGGGCCGGCGTCTCCCCCACCCCGCAGTCCCTCGTCGACGGCCGCGCTTTCCTTTACGGCGAGCCGGAATCCCTGCTCGACGGCGTCGCCGAATTCGTCGACGCCGGCGTCGACGAGATCGTCCTGAACGTCACCGGCACCGCCATGGCCGAGTCGCCGCACGCCGCCCTGGCCGAGATGCGCCGGCTGGCCGCCCTCATTCCCGGGTGACCGGGAATTCCTCCCCCTCTCCCCGGGAACCGTTCCCCTTCTGCCCGGGGGCGCACCCGTCGCACGCTGGACTTTCCGACGGGAGGAGTCACACGTGTCCGATGACGAGTTCGCCCTGGACGTCCGCCTCGGCCCGCCCCTGGCCACCTGGCCCGGCGATCCCAGCCCCGGCACCGAGGCCCAGGCGGCCATCACCATCACCCAGACCAGCGATCGCTGCGCCGCGCGGCTCAGCATCACCGTCTTCGGCTGAGGAGCCCGCCATGTTCCGTGACGACTTCGAGCTGGACATCCGTCTCGGCCCGCCCCTGGCCTCCGTCGGCGTCGAGCCCACCAGTCGGACCAGGTTCGCCGCCCCGCAGGCCACCGCCGGCGGCACCAGCCACGCCGCGACGGTCTGGAATCTGCTTCCCACCAACCCAACCACGTCCCTCGCCGCCGTCGACGGGAAGACCGGCATGCCCAGCGCCCTGGCCGACCCATGGCCCATCCCGACCATGCCCACCACCACGAACCAGGAGCCCCCGTCCAGGATGTTCTGACCCAGGAGCGCGCCATGCCTCTCGACGACTTCGAACTCGATGTCCGCTTGGGCGAGCCGCTGACCTCCTTCGCCGGGCGGGAAACCCCGAGCACCCCCTGGCCGGTCATCGACCCGACCTCCATCGGCTCCTACGTCCTGGCCGGAGCGCCCGCCGGGCCGGAGACGGGTGAGCCGAGCGCCCTCGACACCGTTTCCCGGCTCACCACCATCCGTCCCACTCAGGGCGTACCCACCTCCAGGCTGCGCTGACCAGAAGGAGTTGCGTCATGGCCGATGACTTCGATCTCGACATCCGTTTCGGCGGCGACATGTGGGAGGACCTCCTGAGCGAACCGCCCACCCACGGCTGAACCGACGTCGGGGTCGCGCGTCAGTCGAGCTGGGCGGCCAGGTCGGCGGCGCGCGACCCGAGCCGCACGGCCCGGGCGACGAAGGCCGGGAGGTCGGGGTGGCGGGCGGGATCCGCCGCCCACGAGAAGCAGAGCACGGTGCTGGCGGCATCGACGACGGGGATCGCCCGCAGGTCGGCGACGCCGGCGCGGGCGGCGGCGTCGCGGCTGACGAGGACGACGGCCTGCTGCAACAGGACCAGGTCGGCGATGCCGTCGAGCGGCTGGTCGGGGCAGTTGGCCAGAAAGCCGTCGGCGGCCCGGACCTGGGCGGTGGTGAGCCGCGAATGAGCGGCGAGCGGATGGCCGGCGGCGACCAGGGCGACGGTGGGCTGCTCGACCAGTTCGACCGATTCGAGGCCGGCACGGTCGTCGGTCTGACAGGTCAGGGCCAGGTCGGCGGCCCCGGCCCGGACGGCGTCGGCGGGCTGGCGCCCCAGCCGCAACCGGACCTCGGCCCCGGACCAGCCGGCCAGGACCTCGGCCAACAGGCCCGAGCCGGTGGCGGGGCGCACGGCGACCACGAGCGGGCGTTCCCGGTCGGACAGGCGAATCCGGTCCGCGACACCGTCCATTCTGGACAGCAGCGCCCGGGCCTCGGCGGCCAGCAGCTCGCCGGCCGGCGTGAGGGTCACCCGACGGCTGGTGCGGTCGAACAGGACGGCCCCGAGGCGGCGTTCGAGCCGGGCGATGGCCCGGGACAGCGGCGGCTGGGCGATCCCCAGCCGCTCGGCGGCCCGAGTGAAGCTCAGCTCGTCGGCGAGCGCGACGACGTACTCCAGCTCGCGCGTCTCGAAGCGGTCCATGTGCCCAGGATATCGACCTACCCACACCGGATGACGACCTTGCCGAAAGCGCTGCCGCCGGCGCCGCGGTCCAGCGCCCGCTGACCGTCGGCGAGCGGCCACACGGAGTCGATCCGCGGCGAAATCCCGGCGGTGACGCAGAAATCGGCCATCCGGGCCAGTTCATCGCGGCTGCCCATCGAGCTTCCCAGCACGGACAGCGACCGGAGGAACAGCGCCGTCAGGTCCACCTGGGCCAGCGTGCCACCGGAGGCCCCGGCGGTCACCAGGCGGCCGCCGGGCCGCAGCGCCGACAGCGAATGCCCGAACGTCGCCCCGCCGACGGCGTCCAACACGACGTCGACCGGCTCGGGAAGCGCGCCGCCACTGGGAAACGCCGCGTCCGCGCCCAATTCCCGCACGGCGCGGTCGCCCCGCTCGGGATCGCGGGACACCACCCACACCCGCAGGCCGGCGGCCTTGCCCAGCTGCACCAGGGCCGTGGCGATGCCGCCGCCGGCCCCCTGCACCAGGACGGTCTCGCCGGGAACCGCCCGGGCCCGGGTGAACAGCATTCGGTACGCGGTGAGCCAGGCCGTGCCCAGGCCGGCGGCGGCCTCCCAGCTCAGGCCGGCGGGCTTGGGCACCACGTTGGCCCGCGGCAGCCACGCGGTCTCGGCGAACGTGCCGTCCACGCCCTGCGACAGCATCCGCACGTTCGGGTCGAGCATCGGGTCCGCCGCGAATTCCGGGGCGGCGAGAATCGGGTAGATCAGCACTTCAGTGCCGTCATCGGTGATTCCGGCGCCGTCGGAGCCGAGCACGGTCGACTGTCGGCTCGGATCGGCGCGATAACCGGCGGCCATGGCGAAATCGCTGGCGTTGACCGACGCCGCCTTCATTCTGACCCGAACCCAGCCGTCGGGCGCCGTCGTTTCAGGCCCCTCTCCCACCGTGACTCCCGATGTGGTCAGGCGAATTCCCAGCATGGTCTCACGCCCCCGGGAAAACGTAGAGGAGATCATGCTTGATCACGTGCCGCTGGATCCGCCACTCCCCGTCCCGACGCCGCAGCGAGGTCGTGACATAGCCGGACTCGATCGGGGTGATGCTGCCCTGAGATCCCGAAGTGCCCTCCGGCCAGCCGTCGGCCGGGCGGGCGATGCCCAGCGCCGAGTACACCAGGAACTGGGCGTCGTATTCGGCGGCGTCGCCGTCGATGGTGACAATGGGATTCACCGTGGTGTGATGGCTCCAGCCCAAATCCGGATGCGGCACCATGCCGTTCTCCACCGCCGCGCCAATGGCGTCCGCGCCTTCCATCGCGCCGAGGAGCTCATCGCTACCGGCGCCGGAATAGTAGACGTGCACGGTGGCGTCCGGCCAGAAGACGGCGGCCATGGATTTCGGGTCACGATGGTCGGCAGCCCGGAGATAGCGGGCGAGGACTTCGTTGACGAGCTGATAGTCGGTCATGAACTCATTCCAGCAGGCCGCAACGCCCGGAGCTATGAACAGTTCGCCATGGATCTATACCCTGGAGGTATTCATCGGACGGTCCGCGGCCGGACGGCGTTGGCCCGGTCCACCAGCGCCACCCGCTCGGTGACGCTGCTGGCCAGGCGGGCCAGCGTGCGGTAGCAGTCCTCCAGCCCGAACCGCAGCCCGCGCTCGGTCAGCTCCGCCCCCAACACCGTGGTCACGCCGTTGTCGCCGCCGGGCTTGCCGGCCAGCACCCAGTCGAACGCGGCGCCCAGCACGTCGGCGGTGAGCCTGGTGCGCTTCTGCACGTCCACGGCCAGCCGATCGAGGCGGCTGCCGGCCTCGACCAGGTCGGCCACCGTCAACTCGGCCGGCCGCCGGTCCCGGATCCGCACTTTCAGCGCGCCGATCTGGGCCGACAGGTGCTGGCTGGAGCTGTCCGGCACGGAGTCGAGGATCTCCACCGCCCACGACCGGTGCCCCTGGGCCAGCCGGGTCCGGGCCAGGCCGAACGCGGCACTCACGTAGCCGTGGTCGGTGCGCCACACCAGCTCGTAATACCGTGCGGCAGCGGCATGATCGCCGCACAGCTCGGCGCTGACGGCCAGCGCCAGCTTGACCGCGGGCTCGCCGGGCAGCGTGTCGAACACGGCGTTGAAGGCGACCTTGGCCTCCTTGGGCCTGCCCTGCGCGATGGCGACAAGTCCCTGGTACCACCGAACCCGCCAGTCGCCGGGCACGTCGTCGGCCGCCTCATCGAGCGCATCGGCCGCCGCCGGCAGGTCCTCCAGATCGATGTACGCGCGGGCCCGCCGCATCAGGACCTCGGGCGTGATCATCGGCGCGTTGTCGAGACTTTGCAGCATCGCCTTGGGATTCACGCCGGTCACGGTGGCGAGGAAACCGGCGGCCGGGTCGCCCGCGTCGACCTGCGGCACCGGCAGCCCGACGGCGACCTCGTGCGGCTCGGGGGCCAGCAGCTCGTCCCGCGGCCCGAACGGCCGGCGCTCGGTGCTGAACATGTGCGACAGCCGGGGCGGCGGCTGCTCGCCGCCGATCGCCACCACCTCCCGCAGCACGCCCACGAGCTGCTCGGCCATGTCCTCGGCCGAGTGGAAGCGCCGCTCGGGCTTGTCGTGCGTGGCCCGCAGCAGAAACCGGTGGTAGGACTCGAAGATCTCGAACAGCGGCACCTCGTCCGGGCCCGGCAGCGAGTGCTTGTGGCGGCCGCGGTACTCCGGGAACTCGAAGCTGAGCACGGCCATCATCCGGCCCACCGTGTACAGGTCCGACGCCACCGACGGCCCGCGCCGGCCCAGCTCGGGCGCGCTGTAGCCGGCGGTGAAGAACAGCGGGCTCTCGAAGTCGTCCAGCCGCCGCACCGCGCCCAGGTCCAGCAGCTTGAGCTGCTCGTCGGTCTGGATCACGTTGTCCGGCTTGAGATCGCAGTACAGCAGGCCGACCCCGTGCAGATAACCCAGCGCCGGCAGGATCTCCAGGCCGTAGGCGATCACCTGCGGCAGCGGCATCGGCTCGATCCGCCGGTCCGGCCGCCGGCGCTGCAAGGCCAGCTCCCGCAACGAGTTTCCGCCCACGTACTCCATCACGATGTAGCCGACCATCGTGCCGGTGTCGGGATCCGGGTGCTGCACGAAGTTGTAGATCTTGACGATGTTCGGGTGCTCGACCTCGGCCAGGAACCGCCGCTCGGCCACCGCGGCCGCCATCGCCGCCGGGTCGCCGGTGTCGATCAGGCCCTTGAGCACCACCCAGCGGTCGTTCACGTTGTGGTCGCGGGCCAGGTAGATCCAGCCCAGGCCGCCGTAGGCCAGGCAGCCCAGCACCTCGTACTGGCCGCCCAGCACCTCGCCCGGCTCCAGTTTGGGCACGAACGAGAACGGCGTCCCGCAGCGCGGGCACACCCCCGCGGTCAGGCCCGGCACGCCGTCGACGCTGCGACCCACCCGGGAGGCGCAGTGCGAGCAGAACCGCTTGTTCTCGGCCACCACCGGGTTGTCCAGCACCGCCGTCGACGGATCCCGGTAGGGCACCCTCGGCACCTCGACCAGGCCGGCGCCCAGGCCGCCCCGGCCCAGCGACGGCCCGGTCAGCGGTCTGGAGCCCTGGCTCGACGGCCGCCACGCCTCGTCGGTGTGCCCGGTCGGGGCGAGGCCGGTGGCGGCGGGTTCCCACTGTTCGGTCGGCATGGTCAGTCCACGTATCGGGGCGTCGGCGGGGCCGGCGCCGGGCCCAGCCGGTCGCCGAGCCAGTGCTTGTAGTCGGCGGTCCAGGTGCCGTCCGCGCGGATCTTCTCCAGCACGGCGTTGATGAACCGGACGAAGTCGGTGTCGGTCTTGGGCACGGCCAGCCCGTAGGGCTCGTCGGCGAAGCGCGGCCCGACCACCTTGGTGTACGGGTCCTGCGCGGCCAGCCCGGCCAGGATGGTGTCGTCGGTGGAGGTGGCGGCCACCTGGCCCTGCTGCATCAGCACCAGGCAGTCGGTCCAGTTGTCCACCGACACCAGCTCCGGCTTGGAGGCCACCTCGGTCAGCGCCTCCAGCGAGGTGGAACCCTTGGTGGCGCACACTTTCCGGCCGGCCAGGTCGCCAACGTCCCTGACCGGAGAGTCGCTGTCGACCAGCACCCGCTGCCCGGCCGAGAAGTACACCGAGGAGAAGCCGACCTGCTCGGCCCGGGCGCAGTCGATGGTGAACGTGCGGGCCACGATGTCGACAAGTCCCTGCTGCAGCACGGGAATCCGGTCGGCGGAGGTGATCGCCTTGAACTGGATGCGGTCCGGGTCGCCGAACAGGGCCTCGGACACGGCGTGCAGCATGTCCACGTCGAAGCCCTCGACCTGGCCGGTGATCGGGTCCCGGAAGCCCATCGGGAAGGTGTTCTGGTCAACGCCGGCGATCAGCCGGCCGCGCTGCACGATGCGGGCCATGGTGGAGCCGTCGGGCATCTGCCCGGGCGGCGGCAGCGGGCCGCTGGGACGCAGGCTGGCCGTGGCGTCGCAGTTGGTGTCCGGGGCGCTGGTGGTGGGGGTCGGGGCCGGCGCGCCGGCGACGCCCGGCGGCTGCGGCACCGTGACCGAGGACGAGCTGTCCACCGGCTGCGGCGGCAGGCTCGAGCCACACCCCGCCAGCGTCAACGCCAGCGCGGTGGCCGCGACCGCCCGCCTCACCAGTACTCCCTCAACCGCTGCCAGATCCCCCACCCCGAGGCTACGCCGATCACGACCGCGATGACGATCAGTCCGGGCCGCAGCAGGGTCAGGGCGGCGTCGGCGGCCGAGGCCTGCCGGTTGAACGCCGTGCGCGCGGTGTCCAATGCGGACAGCAGGTTCTTGTCCAGGTCGGCGAACAGCGAGCCGCTGCTGCCCGCGCTCGTGCCGATGCTGTCCTCCACGGCCTGGCTGTACTGGCCGGCGTCGTCGGCCGAGCGGATCCGCCGGTGCACCGTGGTCCACGCCTGCTGCGCGCGGATGGCGTTGTCGAGCGCGGTCCGCACGGACGGGTCGGTGGCCATCGCGCGGGCCTGGCCGAGCAGGCCTTCCGAGCCGTCCCGGCCGCCGAGCCGGTTGGCCGCCGCCAGGTAGTCGGCCTGGTAGCTCTGGCCGGTGCCCCGCACCACCAGCGTCAGCGTCTCGTCGGCCCGCGCCTGCACCGCCGCGAACCGGGCCTGCACCAGCACCGCGACCTGGTCCGAACCGTCCCTTTGGGCACCGTCCAGGTGGACGGTCACCGCCGTCATCGCCGCCGAGGTCCACAGCAGCGCCACCACCGCCGCCCCGGTGGCCACCACCAGGCCGGTGTTGACCAGGCGATTGGTCGTGCCGAGCAGGTACCACTGGGCGGCGAACAGCAGCGCGACCGTGATCAGCAGCAGCACCACCTCGCCGATCGGGAAGGCCGTGGCCGCGTCCTGCTCGGCCGTGAGCCGGGCGTTCTCGGCCTTGTAGAGCTGCTCGGCCGCCGGCAGCAGCTTGCCGCGCATCAGGCCGGAGGCCTCACGCAGGTAGGCCGCGCCGACCGGGAAGCCCTGGCGGTTGTTGGCCCGGGCCGTCTCCACCAGTCCGGCGTAGATCGGCAGCTGGCTGGACAGCGTCTGCAACGCGTCCGGGGCGACGACGGTGCCGGCCTCCAGGGTCAGCGCCGAGGTCGCCTGGGCGATGTCGGCCAGGTACTGCTGGCGGGTCGCCGCCGGCTCGATGCCGCCGGCCAGGAAGGCGCTGGACGCCGTCGCGTCCGCGTCCTGTAAAGCGCGGTAGATGTCCTGCGCGGCCACGCTCAGCGGCTCGGCCGTGGTGGCCAGGTCCCGGACCTGGTCGCCCTTGCCCTGCACGCCGTTGGCCGTGACCACGCCCATGATGATCGCCAGCACCACCATGCCGGCGGCCATGCCGATGAGCCGTCCGGGCGTGGATTGCCCGAACTTGCGCAGGAAGCGCCAGAGCCGAACGGGCGCACGTGGCACCAGCGCGGCCCGGGTGATCACCCCGGCCATCGGCGATCACCCCTTCCCCGGTCGCACCCATGTCGACTATCGATCGTGCCGCCGGCCGGCGCTACCCGAATCGGTGAGCGGGCCGCCGATGTCTGCCCCTCGGTGTGGTTGCCCTCACCTGGTTGGCGGAGGGTGACGGCGTATTAACGGACCCGATTGGTCTAGATAAGGGACAATGACCGGCATGACCACTGACGTGCTGCGCTACGCGGCGTTCACCACCACGCCCGAGGGCGGCAATCCCGCCGGCGTCGTGCTGGACGCCACCGGGCTGGACGACGCCGACCAGCAGAAGCTCGCCGCCGAGGTGGGCTACTCGGAGACGGCCTTCGTCACGCGCGCCGACAGCGGATATCGGGTGCGCTACTTCAGCCCGCTGGCCGAGGTCGCCTTCTGCGGCCACGCCACCATCGCCACCGCCGTCGCTCTGGCCGAACGGGACGGTCACGGAGAGTTGCTGTTCCACACCGCGGCCGGCGAGATCCCCGTCACCACCACGCGCGGCGCCGACGGCCTCACCCGAGCCAGCCTGACCAGCGTGCCCACCTCGTCCCGGGAGGCCACTCCCGAGGAGACCGCCGACACCCTGGTCGCGCTGGGCTGGTCCACCGCCGACCTGGACAGCCAGCACGTGCCCCATGTCGCCTTCTCCGGCAACCACCACCTCGTTCTCGTGCTCTCCTCGCGGGCCCGGCTGGCCTCGCTGCACTACGACTTCGACCGGCTGGCCACGCTCATGACCCGGTTCGGCTGGACCACCGTGCAGCTGCTGTGGCCCGAGAGCGACACCGTCTGGCACTCGCGCAACCCGTTCCCCGTCGGCGGTGTCGTCGAGGACCCCGCCACCGGTTCGGCCGCCGCGGCCTTCGGCGGCTACCTGCTGGCCACCGGCCGCGTCGAGAGTCCGAGCCGGCTGACCATCCACCAGGGCGAGGACATGGGCCGCCCCAGCGTGCTCACCGTCGACATCGACCCGTCCGATCCCCGGATCACCGTCACCGGCACGGCCGTGGTGATTCC
This sequence comes from Kutzneria sp. NPDC052558, assembly GCF_044547355.1. Classification (NCBI taxonomy): domain Bacteria; kingdom Bacillati; phylum Actinomycetota; class Actinomycetes; order Pseudonocardiales; family Pseudonocardiaceae; genus Kutzneria; species Kutzneria sp. NPDC052558. The sequence goes on along the minus strand of NZ_JBIUAG010000004.1, from coordinate 98,780 downwards.
CTAGGGGGATAACGTCTTCGAGAGGAACACTCGGCTCACCCCGTCGTCGCCGGGCACCTCGCCGAACACCTGCCACCCGTTGCGGACGTAGAACTCCGGCGCCTGGAAGTTGATCGTGTAGAGGACGCCCGCCCGGCATCCCCGGCGCACCGCCTCGCGCTCGGCCTCGGCCAGGATCTTCCGGCCGAGGCCGGCGCCACGGCGCTGCGGCGGCAGGTAGAACAGGTCCACGAACAGCAGGCCCAGCGAGGTTCGGCCGGTCAGCCCGCCCACCACCTCGCCGCTGTCCGGCTCGCGGGCCAGCACCGCCAGCGCCCGCCGGTCGTTGCGGCCCGCCTCCCCCAGGTTGAACTCGTCCAACCCGGACTCGATCACGCCGACGTGCCGTGGATCCGGCGCGTCGGTGACGTAGATGTCCATGCCCCCGACGCTAGCCAGAGGGTCTGACAGTTCTCAGATGCCTTGCCAGGCCGGCTTCGTGGCGTAGGTCGAGCGGTAGTAGTCGGCCAGCTTCAGCCGGCCCGCCGCCGCCTCGTCGAGGATGACCGTGGCGTGCGGGTGCAGTTGCAGCACCGAAGCCGGGACGATCGCCGCCAGCGGGCCCTCCACCGCCAGCGCCACCGCCTCCGCCTTGGACTCGCCGGTGGCCAGCAGGATCAGGTGCCGGGCCTCGAGAATCGTGCCGATGCCCTGCGTCAGCACGTGCTGCGGGACGTCGTCCAGGCTGTCGAAGAAGCGGGCGTTGTCCACCCGGGTCTGCTCGGTCAGGGTCTTCACCCGGGTTCGGGAGGCGAAGGAGGAGATCGGCTCGTTGAAGCCGATGTGGCCGTCCGTGCCGATGCCCAGCAGCTGGAGGTCGACGCCGCCCGCCTCCTTCAGCGTCCGCTCGTAGGCCGCGCAGGCCGCCACCACGTCCTGCGCAGAGCCGTCCGGTCCCATGAACCGGTCGTCGGAGATGCCCAGCCGGTCCAGCACCTCGCGCCGGACCACCTCCCGGTAGGACTCCGGGTGGCCCGCCGGCAGGCCCACGTACTCGTCCAGCTGGCAGATCCTCGCCCGCGACAGATCCAGGCCGGCCTCCCGCCGCCGCTGCAACGCCTCGTACACCGGCAGCGGCGTCGAGCCCGTGGCCACCCCGATCAGCGCCTCCGGCTTGCCGCCCACCAGCGCGGCAATCGCCCCCGCCGCCAGCTCCCCCTGCGCCGCCGCGTCCGGCACGATCACGATCTCCATCACGGGCCCCCGACTGCTCGGTCCAATGGTTCAGACCAATCCTACCGTCGCCCGGCCCCCGGGAGAACGTGCGCGGCGACACGTTCACGCAGGTTTTGCCTGGACTGTCGGTCAACGCCCGCAGAGGTCCGCGGTGGTCGTCGCGACCTCCAGCACGTGGAGCGAGACGTATCGCTGCCGTCGCACGAACGCCGAGCCACGGCCGCTTCCCTCGTGCGGCAACGCCGCGCCCAGCCTGCGATGCGCCGGATCACCTGGCCGCGTCAGAAGAAAGACCTGATAGCGACCCTCCACCCACACCTCCCGCGACGCCTCGATGACGCCGGCGACCTTCCGGTCGAACCGATCATCCGAAGCACGCAGGCGTTCGACCTCTTCGGGAGTCCACGCGACATTGTCCCGTCGGTGCAGCACGGCGGGAACGTCTGGCTTGATCTCACGGTCGGCATAGAAGGCGATGCGCTCGACCGGCCGGAACGCCCGGCCGGCCTGGCAAACGTATGCGCGAGCGGATTCGTAGAGCGTCCACGCGTTCTTCGCGGGCACGACGACCGTGTCGGCAACGGTCACCGGCCGCTCTGCGTACACCTCCATCACATTGCCGCACCGCTCCAGCCACATGGCCGCATCAGCATCGATATAACGCGCGAGCTCGATAATTTGACGAATCTCGAACGGAATGTCCACATTGATAGTCGAGTCGTGATGGGCAAGCCGGTTTCTGAACACCCGCACTCGCTCGACGGCCACCGCGACCTGCTTCCGCCTCCCCGACGAATGGGGAAACGCCCGATGGAGGCAGTCACGCCAGAGCTCTTCGTACTTCGGCCCGAGAAGCCCTGACCAGAATCCGAAGCTCAGCCCGGCGACGATCTGGTGGCGCGACTCCTTGCGCTGCTCCCGCAACCGACCGCGAACCGCCGCGACGGCTTCGGCGACATGCTCCCCACCGGGCGTGGGAAGCAGGAACCACGGGATGCCGGTGTGTTCTTCCCGAAAATGCTCACGCAGACAGCGGTCGAGAGCGTTGCGAAGCAGAACCTCAAGATGCCCGACAACCGCAAAGGCCGCCGCCGATGTCAGGGCACTCCACTCGTATACAGTTCGAGCGCCGCGTTCTTGTCGCCGTTCGCGGCGCCCAGATACGGAGCCATCCTGGGCTCGGACAGCATGCTCCACACCTTCGAGAGATCGACCTCGACACGTGACACTTCGCGATGGTATCGTCCAAAACGAACGCCCCAGTGTCGCCTCTGCCTCGCATGCGCCTGGGGCTTCCTTTATTCACCCCTTTCGATGGGCACGATCACCCGACCGGTTGACACGCCCTCGCTGTCTGCCCCCGAACAAGCCGGTTACCTAGCTAGGCGCATAGCCGGATTCGGCGAGGATGGCGGCGGCTTGGGCCTGGAGGTCGGGGTCGGCGGTGGCGGTGGCGAGGGCGGCGAGGGCGAGGCCCTCGAACAGGCGGTAGCCGGCGGTGGCGGCCATCTCCCGGGCCTGCCGGGCATGGGTGGCAGCGTTGGGCCGGCCGAGGCGGTGGAGGGTCTCGGAGCTGCCGATCAGGGCCAGGCACTTGAGGTAGCCGGCGTCGACGGCGTCGGCGATGGCCAGGGCCTGGTCGAACGCGGCGGCGGCCTCGTCGAGGCGGCCGAGGTTGATGAAAGCGGACGCCTCGCCCGCGCCCCAGCCGACGGCCTCGGACAGGCTCAGCGAAGCCAGATAGTGCTCGATCGCCGCCTCGTACTCGTTGCACGGTCGCCCGCTGACGTCCACCCCGCGAGTCACCACGGTTTGCGCAGGTCGGAACCGGGGGCAGCCGCACGCGGGCGCGGCAAGGTTCCTGTACTCCGCACTACGTCGTCCGGTAACCTCGAAGGTATGAGCGAGCCTGTCAGCCTGTCTGTGGATGAGCTGCACGCTGCCACAAGACAGGCATCTCTGTGGGAGCAAGCCGTCCGACGCGCCGAACGTGGCGAGACAGTGGCTGTGATCGCCCATGGCGAGCACGTGGCCGATGTCGTGCCCTCCGGCGAACTGGACCGCTTGCGGGAAACGATCGAGGTGCTGTCGGATTCCGACGCGATACGCGACCTCGCCGATCGGGAACCCGTTGTGCACGGCATCGACGCCATACGGGCGTTGGTGGCGGAACGCGCGGCTCGTGAGGGTCAGTGACCGATCAGCCCTTCTCCGTTGACCTGACTCGCTCGGCCCGTCGCGCGCTGACCGAACACCTCCCGTTGGACGTGGTCATGGGGGTGACCGACTTCCTCGCCGGCCCTCTTGCCACGAATCCCCACAGGGTCGGAAAGGAATTGGATGCCCCGCTGAGCGGAGTCTTCTCCGCCCGCGTGATGCGCGAATATCGCGTGTTGTACGTGATCGATGACAATCGCAGGGTGGTCACAGTGCGAAGCATCCTGCATCGGCGCGACGCCTACCGCGGTCACTGAGCAGAGCCGGATTCCCAGCCGTGCACGAGGCCGGTCTCCGCGAGGATGGCGGCGGCTTGGGCCTGGAGGGCGGGGTCCGCGGTGGCGGTGGCGAGGGCGGCGAGGGCGAGGCCCTCGAACAGGCGGTAGCCGGCGGTGGCGGCCATCTCCCGGGCCTGCCGGGCATGGGTGGCAGCGTTGGGCCGGCCGAGGCGGTGGAGGGTCTCGGAGCTGCCGATCAGGGCCAGGCACTTGAGGTAGCCGGCGTCGACGGCGTCGGCGATGGCCAGGGCCTGGTCGAACGCGGCGGCGGCCTCGTCGAGGCGGCCGAGGAGGTAGAGAGCCTGGGCGACGGCGGTGACGCCCTCGCACTCGGTGTGGCGGTCGCCGGCCCGGCGGGCGAGGTCGAGACCGGCGCGGGCGTCGGCGAGGGCGTCGGAGCCACGGGAGAGTCCACAGTAGACACGGGCGCGCAGGGTGAGGGTCTCGGCCTCGTCGTTGATGCGGCCCATCTCCCGGTAGTACGCCAGCGCGGAGGTGACCTGGGCCAGGCCGATGTCGTGGTCGCCACGAAGGTGGGCGACGGCGCCGAGGTAGAACCGGGTGTCGGCCTCGCCGTGCCGGGAGCCGAGGTCGAGGTTGATCTCCAGGGCGGCGGCGAGGTGCCGGCCGGCCTCGGCGAGCCGGCCCAGTTGTGCTTGCACGGAGCCGAGATTGACCAGCGTGGCGGCCTGGAGCTGACGGGTGGGGCTGCGGCGGTACCCCTCGGCGTAGCGCTCGGCGGCCTGCCGGAGGTCGCCACGGACCTCGTCGATCAGACCGAGGTTGATGAACGCGGACGCCTCGCCCGCGCCCCAGCCGACGGCCTCGGACAGGCGCAGCGAAGCCAGATAGTGCTCGATCGCCGCCTCGTACTCGTTGCACGCCTGATGGGCCAGGGCAAGGCTGAAGCGCATCGCGGCCTGGCCCTGCCGATCGCCGGACTCTTCGGCCGCGGCCGAACCGGCCCTGGCGACGGCGAACCAGTCGGTGAACTCTCGATATTGGTAGAAGTAGCCACGGAGAGCGTCGGCCAGCAGCCAACTGGCCGGCCGCGGGCCGTGCAGGGCGGTCGCCACCAGGTTGGCGCGTTCGGCGTCCAGCCAGGCCAGGGCGGTGGCCGAGTCGGCGAACCGGTTCGGTTGACCGGAATCCCTTGGCAGGCGCAGCATGTACGGATAGAGCAGCTCCACGGCGTCCGCGGCCGAGGCCAGGTGCAACCGGGTGAGCCGATCAACCGCGGCGGCGCGCTCGGCGGCGCTTTCCTCGGCCTCGCACTGCTCCCGGGCGTACCGCGAGAGCAGGTCGTGCAGGAAGTACCGCCGGTGCACGTGCTGGGTGGCGAGGTGGGCGCCGGCGAGCCGATCGAGCAGCCGCCCCGCCTCCTTGGGCGGGCACTCGGCCAGCGCGGCGGCGGACTCGACCGTGACGTCCGGGCCGGGCAACAGGCCCAGCAGCCGGAACATCCGCTGGTTCTCGGGTTTCAGGGAGCTGTAGGACAGTTCGAACGCGGACCGCACGGCGTCGTCGAGGCCACGCAGCTCCCGCACGTACTCCTCGACTGTCCTGTCGGGATTGTCGCGCAGGTGGGCGGCGGCCATCCGAAGTGCCAACGGAAGGTGCGCGCAGGCCTGTGCCAGGTCGGGATCGGCCCATTCCCCCAGCAACTCGGCGGATTCGTCCGGGGTGAGCACGTCCAGCGAGACGCGGATGGCGCTGTTGAGCGCGACGAGCCCGTCCATCCGGTCCCGGCTGGTGACCACGACCGCGCAGCCGGGATCGCCGGGGATCAGCGGTCGCACCTGGTCCACGCCGGCCACGTTGTCCAGCACGACAAGCATTCGCCGGCCGTTCAAGCGGGTCCGGAACACGCCGGCGGCGTCGGCGAGATCGGCGGGCATCTCCGTCGGCGGCACGCCCAGCGTCCGCAGGAAGCGCATCAGCGCCTGCTCGGCGGTCAGCGGCGGATCCGAGGAATAGCCGCGCATGTCCAGGTAGAGCTGCCCGTCCGGGAACCGGTCCCGCCGCAGGTGCGCCCAGTGCGACACCAGGGCGGTCTTGCCGACGCCGGCAGTGCCGACGACAGCGGCGATCCGCACGGCGAAACTGCCCTCGCCGACCGTGGTCGCGGCGTCCAGCGCGGCGATGTGCTCGGCCCGGCCGGTGAATCCGGTCGCGGGCGGCAACATCAGCGGCGGCCGCAGCTCCGCCTCCAGTTGCCGCAAGTCCACGCTGGGGTCGAGCCCCAACTCGTCGGCCAGCCAGGTTCTGGTGCGCTGCACCACATCCAGCGCCTCCTCGACCCGGCCGAGGCCGGCCAGCGCGCGGGCGAGCTGACACACCAGTCGTTCCCGCGCAGGGTACTCCCGCACCAGCTCCGTCAGCTCGTCGACGACTTCCTCGTGCCGGCCGAGCCGCGAGCGGGCCGCCGCCCGGTCCTCGATCGCCGCCAGCCGCGTCTCCTCGACGCCGGCGCACAACCGTTGGCGGGTCACGTCCTCGGCGACATCGGCCAGCGCCGGCCCACGCCACAGCCCCAACGCCTCGTCCAGAAGCGACACCCGCTCGGCATCGGAGTCGAGCCGGCTCGCACGCGTGACCAAGGACGTGAACCGGTGCACGTCGATCAGCGGCGGGTCCACCCGCAGCAGGTAGCCGGCCCCGTGCGTCTCCAGCTCCAGCCCGAGCCCGGCCAGCCGGGTCCGCAGGTCGGACACCCCGACCTGGACGGCGTGGGCCGCGCGGCCGGGCGGTGACACGGGCCACACCAGCTCGACCAGGCGGTCCAGCGGCACCACCCGGTTCACCTCCCAGGCCAGCACCGCGAACATCAGCCGACGCTGGCGCGGGCCCAGCGGCACGTCACGGCCGTCCACCCGCACGTGGACGTCGCCGAGCAGACCGATCTGCACATGCCCTCCCTGCCGCGGCGGCCGCAGGACGATGCCGGCGGCACCGTTGTCGGCGAACTGTATGTGATGGCCGACGGGAAACGTGACCGCTGTGACCGGTGGTGCAACCAGTCCCGCCCGCCCGGCGTCGAGTCGGGGCAAGAGCACATGATCAGTTCGGAAAGGACACACCCATGCGTTTCACTCCGGTTCGGGCCGGCGCGGCGTCCGGCGTCGCGGCGGCACTGGGGGTCGCGACGTTCGCGCTCGTGAACGCCGTGCCGGCCGCGGCGGTGGACAGCTCGGTGCTGGGGCCCGACGGCTACGGCCCGATCAAGGTGGGCATGAGCGTGGCCCAGGCCAAGGCGACCGGCAAGGTCGGCTCCCCGGTCGGCGGCACCGACCTGTGCCGCGGCTACAACTGGGCCTACTCCGCCGGCCCGGTCCTGATCATGTCCACCAGGTACGGCGTCTACTCGGTGCCGGGCACCGCCCCGGGCGCGCACACCCCCGAGGGCGTCAAGGTCGGCTCCACCGAGGACGAGGTCCGCGCGGCATACCCGGACGCGGTGTCCGGGCCGCACAACTCCGTCATCCAGTACACCGTGCCGACCAAGGAGAACCCGGCCAACCAGTACGTGTTCGGGGTGCGGGACGGGCACGTGGTCGGCATGGCCGTGCAGTCGGTGGACGCGCACGACTGCCTGGCCGGCTGACAGCCCGGACGCCATGCCGCCGACGGCGCGAAATACCATCAGCGGCATGGCACTGGACAGGCTGAAGTCGACCTGGGAGAACCTCGGGCGCGTCGACCCGCGGTGGGCGGTGCTCACCGACCCCGAGCGCCGGCACGGCGGCTGGGACACCGACGAGTTCCTGGCCACCGCGGCCGGCCCGATCCAGCGGGTGCGCGACCTGGCCGAGGCGGCCGGGCTCTCGCTCGGCGACCGGGCCCTCGACTTCGGCTGCGGCGCGGGGCGGCTGAGCAACGGCCTGGCCGCCCACGTCGACACCGTGGTCGGCGTGGACATCGCCCAGTCCATGGTCGACGAGGCGGTGCGCATCAACCGCTTCCCCGACCGGGTCTCCTTCACGGCCTACGACGGCCAGCGGCTGCCGTTCGACGACGAGTCGTTCGACTCCGTGGTCAGCCTGATCTCCATCCAGCACTCGCCGCCGGCCGTGCAGCTGGCCTGCCTGGTCGAGCTGCACCGGGTGACCAAGCCCGGCGGCGTGCTCGTGCTCCAGATGCCGGCGCGGCCCAACAAGCCGTCCGAGCTCACCCACGACGCGATGCGCGCCCACATCGAACCCCTGGGCGCGCCGCGGTCCGTCGGCGCCGGGCAGTCGATCGCCGTGCACGCCAAGGTCACCAACACCAGTTCCACGCTGTGGCCGGCCGGGCAGCTCATCCGCTTGGGCAACCACTGGCTCCGCGACGGCGAGCCGGTGCGGTGGAACGACGGCCGCACCGACATCCCGCACGACCTCGCGCCCGGCTCGTCGGTCGAGATGCAGGTGCCGGTGGCCGCTCCCGACGAGCCCGGCCACTACGTCCTGGAGCTGGATCTGGTGCAGGAGGCCGTTTCCTGGTTCGCCGAGGCCGGCGGCGCCTCCGTCCGGCTGCCCGTCGAGGTCGTCGCGTCCGCCCCGGCGCCAGCCCCGGTGGCCGCGCCGGTGGAGACTCCGGCCCCGACCGAGCCCGCCCAGGGCCGCGACGACGGCGGCATGGAGATGTTCGGCGTCGACCCCGCCCTGGTCCGCCTCCTGTTCGCGCACTGCGGCTCCGACGTCGTCGCGGCCGCGCCCGACGACATGGCCGGCTCCGAGTGGGAGAGCTACACCTACGTCATCCGCCGCGGCGTGACCCTCTAGTCGAACCTCACGAACGCGCGGAGCGTGCCGGGGCCGAAGTCGCGGATCTCGGCGTAGCCGAGGCTTTCGTAGAAGGCGCGCTGGGCCGGTTCGTCGTCGGTGAGCAGCACCTTCTGCCGTGTCGACCGGTAGCGGTCGAGCACGGCCAGCACCAGGGACCGGCCGAGGCCCCGGCGCTGGGCGTCCGGATGCACGAGGACGTCCTGGAGATAGCAGATGGTGGCGTCGTCGGACATGGCCCGGGCCAGGCCGACCAGGCGGCCGCCGAGCCGGGCGGTGACCACATAGGACGATCCGGCGATGCCGGCCCGCAGCACCTCGGGATGGTCGGTGTAGGCCGTCCAGCCCACCGCCGCGTAGAGCGCCAGCAGCTCGTCGAGCGCTATCCCCGTCTCGGGGCCGATCACCGGTTCGTCCACGGCCGGCAACCCTAGGCGATGAGTTCCTCAGCGACCCAGTGGGCGACGCGGTCGGGGTAGGGGGTGGGCAGACCGAGGACGAGGTGCTCGAAGCCGGCGTCGACGGCCTGTTTGATCGCGCCACGGGTGTCGGCGGGGCGGTCGTAGGCGACGGGCAGGAAGATCGAGCGGGTGACGGCGGCGGGGTCGCGGCCGATTTCCGTGCAGTAGCGGTCGAGCAGGCGGCTGCGCTTGGTGACGTCCTCGATGTCGCCGCCGGGGATGTTCCAGAGGTCGGCGTGCTCGGCGACCAGTCGCAGCGTGGCCGAGGAGCGGCCGCCGACGAGGATGGGCGGATGGGGGCGCTGGACCGGCTTGGGGTTGCCGTAGGCGCCGGTGAGGCGGACATGGTCGCCGGCGAAGTCGAACGGCTCGGCCTCGGTCCACAGGCGGCGGATGACGGTGAGGGACTCGCCGAGCAGGGCGACGGCGTCGGCGGAGCCGAGGTAGGGCAGGCCGTGGCCGTCGTACTCGCGCCGGGCCAGGGGGTGGTCGGGCCGCGAGCCGACGCCGATGCCGAAGTCGAGGCGGCCGCCGGAGACGACGTCGACGGTGGTGGCGATCTTGGCCAGCACGGCTGGCGGGCGGAAGCGGTTGCTGGTGACCATGAGGCCCAGGCGCAGCCGGCGGGTCTGGGCGGCCAGCGCGGACAGCAGGGTCCAGCCCTCGAAGATGGGGCCGGCGGGGTCGCCGGCGATGGGCATGAGGTGGTCGAACAGCCAGGCGTGCTCGATCACGGGCACGTCGTCGGCCTCCCGCCAGACGCGGGCCAGGTCGGCGTAGTCGACCTGCTGCGGGGCGGTCATGATTCCGAACCGAGGCATCAGGGGCCTCCCGGTGGCACACTGGTTAAACGGAACGTTGCTCCACAAACGTAGCGGAGCGACGTTCCGTTTAGCAAGAGAGGAACGCGGTGACTCGGTCCAAGCGGGCGGACGCCCAGCGCAACCAGCAGACGCTGCTCGACGCGGCCGCCGAGGTGTTCGTGCGGTCCGGCGTGGACGCGCCGGTGCGGGACATCGCGGCGGCGGCCGGCGTCGGCATGGGCACCATCTACCGGCACTTCCCCACCCGCGCCGACCTGATCATCGCGGTCTACCGGCACCAGGTGGAGGCCTGCGCCGAGGCCGGCCCGGCCCTGCTCGCGGCGGCCGACTCCCCGCACGCCGCGCTGGGCCGGTGGATCGACCTGTTCGTCGACTTCCTCGTCACCAAGCACGGCCTGGCTGGCGTCCTGCACACGGAGGACTTCCAGCCGCTGCACACATATTTCCTCGACCGGCTGCTGCCCGTGTGCACCGCGCTGCTGGACGCGGCGGCCGACGAGATCCAGGCCGACATCACGGCGTACGAGCTGATGCGCGGCGTCGGCAACCTCTGCGTAGGGGCCGAGGACGACGACCGCTACGACGCCCGGCGGCTGGCCCAGCTGCTGGTCACTGGACTAGCCGCCCCACGTCCAGCGCAGCCTTGAGCTGGCCGTAGGTCAGCATCAGGTCGGCGACCCGCTGCAAACGGTCGCGGGACACCGACCGCGGGAACACGGGGATCGCGACCTCCTTGGCGATGTCGGCGGTGACGCCGGACACGAAGGTCGGCAGGATCTGTTGCACGGCAACAGTGTTCTGCGCGTCGGCGGCGCCGCGTTCGAGCGCCCGGCGGAACGCGGCGGCGGTGTCGGGGTGCTCCTGGGTGAACGTGGACAGGGCGAAGTAGCCGGCGATGGGCAGATCGTGGGCGGGGCCGGGGCCGAAGAGGTCGACGACCGGCACCGCGCCGACCTGGTGGCGGGCGATGGTGATGAACGGCTCCAGTTGCAGCGCGGCGTCGACTTCCTTGCCGGCCAAGGCGGCCGGGGTGTCGGCGTGGTGCACGATCGGCGTCTTCACGGTGGTCGGGTCGACGCCATCGGCCTGGAGGATGGCTTTCAGCGCCAGCAGCGGAATGTCGTTGGGGGCGTTGCTGCTGACGGTGCGGCCGGCGAGGTCCTTGGCGGTGTGGATGCCGGAGTCGGGCCGGGTGGCGACGATCTGCACGTGCGGGCCGCCCTGCGAGCCGTCGGCCAGGACGCGGTAGTCGCCGGTGCCGTTGGCCTGCGCCTGGAACAGGGTGGCCCAGTTGCCGAAGCCGATGTCGATGTGGTTGCCGGCCAGCAGCGGCAGGCTGTCGGTGCCGCTCTTGGTCGGCGTGATCTGCACCGAGAGGTGCTCGTCCCGGAAGTAGCCCTTGTTCATGGCCAGGTAGAACGGGGCGGTGTCGATCACCTGCATCACGCCGACGCGGACGACCGTCTCGCCGGCGCCGCGCGGCGGCTCGGCCGCGCCGCCGTTGAGCAGGCCGCAGCCGGCGAGGACCAGAAGCGCCAGGGCCAGCAGCGGCAGTCGGCGCATGACTCACTCTCCCTTGTGGACGGTGCGCCAGCAGATCGTGGAGAACCGGGCCTCGACCACGCCATCCGGGCCGGCCGGCGGCAGCGACCGCTGGCGGTCGAGGAATTCCTTGCGCTGCACCGGATCCATGGCGATGACCTGGCTGTACGTGCCGAGCAGGGCGACGAAGTCGTCGGCCGGGCGGCGTGAGGTCCAGCGGACCACCCGGTACCGGGGCGTGGTGAACGGGGCGTCGGCGGCCAGGATCAGCCGGCCCGGGCGGCGGCTCTCGTCGTGCGCGGAGGTCACCGGACGCCAGAACTCGGCGGTCCAGTCGTCGGCCAGCTCGGGCAGATTCCACGCCACGGCAAGGGTTCCGCCCGGCCTGAGCACCCGGGCCACCTCGCGCGAGGCCTGTGGCTGCGTGAACCAGTGCCACGACTCGAGGGCGATCACCAGGTCGGCCCCGCCGTCCTCGACCGGGATGTCCTCGGCCGAGCCGGCCAGCAGCTTCACACCGTCGACCCGAAAGGCCGCGCGCATCTGCGGGTCCGGCTCCACCGCCAGCACCTCGTCGGCCAACCGCGCCAGCCGGGGCGTCTGGATCCCCGTGCCCGCGCCCAGTTCCACCGCCCGGCGGCACGGCTGCGGCACCAGCCAGTCCAGCGCGGCGTACGGGACCGCCGTCCGCCACCGGTGGTATGCCTCGGCCACCGACCCGAATGCGTGCGACACGCCAGCAGCATGGCGGGCCCGCCGCGCCGCCGCAGCAATTCGTCCTCGCGTCACCGAATCAGCCGAGTCACGGAACAAGTTGCCGCCCTCAGTGTCGCGGTCGCAGGCCGTTCAGGATCACCGTGAGCATGCGACCGGCCTGGGCCTCTCGGTCGGGGGCGTCCTGGGTGGCCCAGGCGATCGCGCCCACCATCTTCAGCACGTCGGCCTCGTCCACGGCCACGATGGCCCCGGCCTGCCAGGCCCGATCCAGCAGCGAGGCCCCCACCTCGAACAGGTCGGCGTGCCAGTTGGCGACCTCGTCGGCGTCGACCGACGCGCTCATCACCGCGGCGGCCAGGCCACGGTAGGTGAGGCCGTGGCTGACGGTGGCTCGCAACCAGGTGGCCAGGGCCTCGAACTCGTCCCCGGCGGTCAGCAGGCCGCGGCCGAGGTCGGTCAGCTCGGCCAGCTGCCCGGCCAGGACCGCCCGCACCAGGTCGAGGCGGGTGGGGAAATGCCGGTACAGGGTGCCGCTGGCCACCCCGGCCCGCCGGGCGATCTCGTCCAGCGAGGCCTCCACGCCCGACTCGGCGAAGGCGATCCGGGCCTGCTCCAGCAGCCGCTCGTAGTTGCGACGGGCATCGGCCCGCATCGGCGCCACCTATGACGTTGCTAACCGGGGACACAGTCCGTTACCGTGCCCAGCTAACCGGACTGTGTCCCACCTTACTCGCCGGAGGGCGGCCCCATGACGCTGACCGCGCAGGACCGGATCGACATCGACGACCTGGTCAACCGGCACGGCCACCTGGTCGACGCCGGCGAGCTGGACCGGCTGGACGAGCTGTTCACCCCCGACGTCGTCTACGACGCCAGCGACTACGGCGGCGCCCCGCTGCACGGCGTCGCCGCCATCCGGGAGGCCGCGTTGGCCCTGGGGCCGGCCAATCCGGTCGGGCATCACGTCACCAACATCGTGATCACCGCGGTCGACGAGGTCACGGCCCGGGTCCGGTCCAAGGGCATCGGCATCCTGGCCGGCGGAACCGTCGGCAGCGCCGTCTACGACGACGTGGTCACCCGGGGGCCGGGCGGCTGGCGGATCAGCCACCGCAAGATCACCGCCCGCCGGGCGCCGCTGGGCGGGGCCGGGCCTCGCGATGTGCTGGAGCAGTTCCGACAGGCCGTCATCGACCAGTCCGCGGAGACCCTCGCGAGCCTCTACGCGGCCGACGCCGTCCACGAGTTCCCGTTCACCCGCCCCGGCCTGCCCTCCCGGCTGAGCGGCCGCGACGAGATCATGCGGTGGACCACGGCCATGTGGCCCGCCGTCACCTACCGGCGCTACCGCACGCTCGCGATCCACGACACCGGCGATCCCGACACGATCGTCGTCGAGCAGGAGGCCGTCGGGGCCGACTTCGCGCTGCCCAACATCGTCGTGCTGACGGTTCGCGCCGGGCAGATCACCCGCTTCCGGGACTACGTGAACATCCTGGCCGCCGAAGCCGTCCTCGGTTAGCTGGCGACACGGCGGCGGCGGGCGCGTTGGCGGCAGGTGGGGCCGCAGAAGCGGGCGGGGCGTCCGGTTCCGTGGAGCTGGAGCGGGGAGCCGCACTCGGCGCAGTGGCGGCCGGTTTCGTGACGCGGCCCGTCACGAAAGGCGGCCTGTTGCGTGACGATCAGGCCGTCCAGCAGCACCCGCACCAGGCGGACGCCGCGGGCCTTGTTCCGATGCACCCCACGGATCGAGGCCCCGCCGACGGCAAGCGCGGACAAGTCGTCGACCTGCACGTCGCCCCGCACGACGCCGGCTCGCTTGGCGTTCGCGAGCAGGCGTCCCAGGGCGGCCCGGAACCGTTGCTGTGCGGCGGCGAGCGCGGCGTGCGGCCAGCTGTGGTCGGCGGTGGCCGCGTCGCACACGGGTTGGCTGCCCATCGACTTCTCGATCACCTCCAGCAGGAACCCGATCAGCGCGTCGGCCGGCGCGGCGCGGACGGCCCACCGGTCGGCGGCGGCGACCAAGCCGTCCAGGTGCTGCACCAGCACCGCCTCGACCAGCGCGTCCTTGCTGGGAAAGTGCCGGTAGACGGTGCCCGCGCCCACGCCCGCGCGCTGGGCGATCCGGCCGAGCGACACGTCGAGGCCGTCCTCGGCGAACATGGCGGCGGCCGTGCGCAGCACCGCTTCGCGGTTGCGGCGGGCGTCGGCGCGGGGCACGGTCATGTCACGAAATCCTTGTCGACGGCGAAAAAACGGGCCGATCATTCCGGTTGAAGTATCCACCTCCTCCGGAACGGACGCCATGACAACGACAAGCCGCACCGACCCGATCCTCGTCACCGGCGCGACCGGCAAGCAGGGCGGCGCCACCGCCCGGCGACTGCTGGCCGCGGGAAAGCCGGTGCGGGCCCTGGTCCGCGACACGACCGCCGCCGCCGCGGCCGCGTTGGCCGCCGAAGGCGCGCAGCTGGTGCGCGGCGACTTCGACGATCCGGCGAGCCTGCCGCCCGCGCTCGACGGCGTCGCCGCCGTGTTCGCCGTGCCGCCCGTGACCTTCCGGCCGACCGGGCCTCAGACCGACCTCGAAGCCGCCCGCGGCCGTGCGCTGATCGACGCCGCGGCCAAGGCGGGCGTCGACCAGGTCGTGTTCAGCACCGTCGCCTCGACCTCGCCGCCCGCCCCGGCCAACAGCGGCAAGGCGCAGATCGAGCAGTACCTGCGTGATCACATCGAGCTGGCCACCGTGCTGCGCCCGGTCCGGTTCATGACCAACTATCTGCGCGCCGGCGTGTTCAGCATCGACGGCATCGTCGGCGGGGTGCACCGCCACCTGTTCCCGCCGCACGAACCCATGCAGGTCATCGCCCTGGAGGACATCGCCGAGTTCGCCGCGCTGGCCTTCGCCGATCCGGCCCGGTTCGCCGGCCGCACCCTGGAACTGGCCGGCGACGAGCCGACCCCGGTCGCCGCCGCGGCGGCGATCAGCGCGGCCACCGGCCTGCCGGTCCGCTACGAGCAGCTCACCGCCGAGGAGGCCGCCGCGATCAGCCCCGACATCGCCCGCACCCGGGAGCGCTGGCTGGCCGGCCAACGCTGGCACGCCGACATCGAGGCGTTGCGGGTGATCCACCCCGGTTTGCGCACGCTCGCCGACTGGCTGGCCGAGTCGGGCGCGGCCGCCATCCGCGCCGAGCACACCTGATCGCTGTTCACTTTCCGGCTACCCGCGCTGGCTAGGTTCCGGGCGTGCGCAGACTCCTGCCGGCGGCCGTGGCCGCCTTCGCCCTGCTGACGGCCGTGCCCGCCGCTGCCGCCGCGCCGCGGTCCCCGTCGCCAGTGGCCCAGACCCAGTCGTTCGTCGACGACCCGGGCGCGACCCCGGCCAACGCCGACGCGGACGACCCGGCGATCTGGGTGCATCCGCGCAACCCGGAGCGCAGCGTGGTGCTCGGCACGCTCAAGGAGGGCGGCCTGGCGGCGTTCGACCTGCACGCCCGGACGTCGCAGATCGTGGCGGCCCCGCCGGCGCCGGGGCCGGACTCGGCGCCGGGGAGGTTCAACAACGTCGATGTGGTCGGCGATCTGGCGGTGGTGAGCGACCGCGGCCGGGACCGGATCCGGGTGTACCGGATCGACCCGGCGGGTTCGGCGGCCGGCTCGCACGTGCTGCGGGAGGTGACGGATCCGCTGGCCGCGCCGGTGTTCTCGGCGTCGGAGTCCGATGTGGACGATCAGCGGACGGCCTACGGCCTCGCCGCCGGCCGGGACCCGTTCTCCGGCGTTCGCTGGGTGGCCGTGACCCAGCGGCACGAGACCCGGGTCGCGTTGCTGCGGCTCGTCGACAAGCCGGACGGCACGGTCGGCACCGCCCCGATCTCGACCGTGGACCTGCCGGCGTCATTCCGGCTGCCCAACGGCGCGACCTGGTCGCCGTGCGAGAAGCCGGGCGAGGGGCCGCAGTCGGAGGGCTCGGTGTTCGACGGCCGGGCGCTCTACGCCGCGCAAGAGGACGTCGGCATCTGGCGCATTCCCGTGTCCCCCAAGGGCTTCGGCCGCCCCGAACTGGTCGACCGGGTCCGCTCCTACGGCGTGCCCATGCGGTGGGATGCCGCCACGGAGCAGTGCGTGCCGGCCGGCGCCGACCCCGGCTTCGGCGGCACGTGGCTGGAGGCCGACGCCGAAGGCCTGGCCATGGCCGGCTCGACCCTGTTCGCCTCCAGCCAGGGCGACTCCCGGTTCGTCGTCTACGGCCACGACGTCCGCGACCTGCGGATCGTCGCCGGCCGCGGCACCGACTCCGTCGAGCACTCCGACGGCTCCGCGATCAGCACCGCCTACCTCGGCCGCGACTTCCCGCACGGCCTGCTGGTCGTGCACGACGGCGAACGCCGCCCGGCCGCCGGCGACAACCTGCCGACGACCGGATTCGCGTTCGTGCGGCTGGAGGACGTGCTGGCCCGCTAGCGGAAGCGGTCGGCGTTGGCCCGGGCCCAGTCGGCGAAGGTCCGGGGCGGGCGGCCGGTCACGTCGATGACCGTGGGGAAAAGCGTTGCCTCGTCGAGCTTTCCGTCGGAGTAGAAGCTGAAGAAGGCGTCGACGTAGGGCTGCGGCATCTGGGTGAGCATCTCGGCCCTGGCCTCGTCGTCGGGCTGGGGCTCGTAGCGGATCTCGCGGCCGAGGGCCTCGGCCAGGATCCGCACCCGGTCGCCGGGGCGCAGGGCCTCCGGCCCGGTGACCGGGTACTCGCGGCCCTCGTGGTCGGCCGACACCAACGCCTGCACGGCCACGGCGGCGATGTCGGCCGGGTCGACGACCGCCGAGGGCACGTCCGCCCACGGGGCGCGCACCACGCCGGCCCGAACCTGGTCGGCCCACTGGAGGGCGTTGGTCATGAACATCCGCGGCCGCACCATGGTCCAGCCCAGGCCGGAGGCCCGCAGCGCGGCCTCGGTCTCGATCATGTAGCCGGCGACGGCGTTGGACCGGTCGCCGGTCTCGGCCGAGCCGCCGGACATCAGCACCACGCGTCGCACGCCGGCCCGCGACGCCTCGGTGAAGATGTCCGGCGAGTAGCCGCTGAGCAGAAAGACCGCGGTGGCCCCGGCCAAGGCGGGCCGCAGCGACGCCGGATCGCCCAGGTCGCCGGCCACGGCCGTGACGCCGGCCGGCACCGCGGCCTTGGCCGGATCCCTGGTCAAAGCCCGCACCGGCTGGCCGGTCTGGGCCAACTGGCGGACGACTTCGCGGCCGACGTTCCCGGTCGCGCCAGCAACGACGATCATGCTTCCCCCCGGAATGCTTGGAGATCGTTCCTGGCCCGCACCGTACACGCGACGCCGGGATTCGTCACCGCTTCGCCGTGACGCCAAGGAGAACTCGACCAAGGCTCGCTTTTATCGCACCCGACGGACGGCGGCGACGCACAGTCCGCCGACACCGGCGAGGATGACCGTGAGCAGAAACAGGGCGCGGAAGCCGAACAGCCCGACCGTCAGGGTGGCCAGCACCGGGGCGACCACGGACGGCGCGCTGTTGGCGATGCTGAGCATCCCGAGTTCCTTCGCCTCGCCACCAACGGTCGGCAGCACCTCCACCATCAGGGCCTGGTCCACCGACAGGTACATGCCGAAACCGGCGCCGGCAAGCACGTAGAGGACCATGAGGCTGGGGACCCCGGGCGCGACTACCGTCGGCACGGCGCTGGCGGCCACGAGCAGCGAGGCGATCACGACGAGCGGCCGCCGCCGGCCCAGCCGGTCCGACAGCAGGCCGCCGCCGACCGTCGCGAGCAGCGCCACCACGCCGAGCAGCAGGCCGCCGGCCGCGATGTCGGCGGCCGCCTGCGCCGCGTCGACGTGCAGGAAGTCGGTGTAGATGTAGAGCTGGTAGAAGACGATCACCATGAGGCCCAGGACCACCGCGAACCGTCCGAAGAAGACCAGCGCGAAGTCCCGGTCACGCGGCGGGTGGAGCGTTCGCAGCACGGCCGACGCCGAGCTCCTCGGGTCGCGCTCGATCCGTTGCGGCGCGACCAGAAAGACCATCGCCAGCACGGCGATGACCATGGTCCAGGGTACGACCGCCAGGCCGACGGCCGGATCGCCGATGAAGGCGGCGGCCACGAACCCGCCCGCCATGTTGCCGAGCAGATAGCCAAATCCGGTGTAGGCCGACGCCTTCCCCAGCGATGTCCGGGCGACACGGTCGGGCACCAGCGCGCCCGCGGCGGCCAGCATGGCGTTCAATCCGCCTTGGAACAGCACGAAAGTCAGGATCTGCAACGGCCCCGGCGGCGCGACCCCGGTGAGCGCGAGCCCGACCGCGGCGGTCAGCGTGCCGCCGACCATCCAGGGATAGCGACGGCCGAAACGGCCCCTGGTGCGGTCCGACCACGCGCCGGCCACGATCATGGCGACGACCGCGACCACGGCGCCGACGGTGGTGATCACCGCCAGCCAGGTCGCCTTGTCCGGCCCGTGTTGCCGCGCGAGCAGCGCCTGGAGCAGCGTGGTGGCCGCCGCCGACGGCAGCGCCCAGCCCAGGTTGACGGCCAGCAGCAGCACGCCGAACCGGCCGAGCCGCGTCCGCGCGGCGTCATCGAGAACGCCGGTGTCCCGCTCGACCATGGTGCCGCCTCATTTCGCCTCGCGCGACAGGTCGCGGCCAGCGTAGCGACGAAAACCGGTTCCGCCAGGCTTCGTGGAAAGGATGGTCCGGCATGAACCGCCGACATGCCCCGATCGTCGCAGTCACGCCGGAGAGGCGAGCGTCTCACGGGAGATGGCGGCGATGTCGGCGGGGCCGAGTTGGCAGCAGCCGCCGACAAGCCTTGCGCCGTCGGCGATCCAGCCGGGGACGGCCGAGGCGGAGAAGGTGGGGCGGCCGTCCCAGGAGTGGGCGACAGGGTCCCAGCCTTCGCCGCTGTTGGGATACACGACAACGGGTTTGCCGGTGACGGCTGCGGCCAGCGGCACGGCGGCAGCGGCGTCGAGGGGGTCGCAGCAGTTGATGCCGACGGCGAGGATCTCAGGCACGTCCCGCACCAGGGCGAAGGCCTCGGTCAGCGGCTGCCCGGCGCGGGTGGTGGAGCCGGAGATGCTGTACGACAACCAGGCCGGAACGCCGCTGCCGGCGATGATCGTGAGCAGGGCCTCGGCCTCGTCGATGTCGGGAATGGTCTCCAGGGCCAGCACATCGGGCGCGGCCGAGGCCAGGGCGTCCAGGCGGGGCCAGTGGAAGTCGACGAGCTCCCGCACGGAAAGCCCGTAGCGGCCCCGGTATTCGGAGCCGTCGGCCAGCACGGCGCCATAGGGGCCGACGGAAGCGGCGACCCACAACCGGCGGTCGTCGACGTCGGCCTGGAAGGAGGCCTGCCGGGCCAGCCGGACGCTGAGCCGCAGCAGTTCCGGGGCCTCGTCGCCGAAGCCGAGCTCGGAGGCCTGGTAGCTGGCGGTGGTGGCGATGTCGGCGCCGGCCTCGTAGTACGCCCGGTGCGCGGCCAGGATCGCGTCGGGGTCGTCGCGGAGCAGCCGTGCCGACCACAACCCGTCGGACAGGTCGTGGCCGGCGGCGGCCAGCTGGTTGGACAGGCCGCCGTCGAGCACGGTCGTCGCGTCCAGGGTGAACGGCATCGCTACTGCGCCGGCCCCTTCACCAGGGTCACGGCGACGCTCTGCTGTCCGCTGGCGGTCAGCACGCCGACGGTGACCCGGTCGCCGGGGTGGAAGGTGGTGAGCAGGTTGGTCAGGGTGTTCGGCGAGTCCACGGCCTGCCCGTTGATCGAGGTCACGACGTCGCCGGCGACGATGCCGGCGGCCTCGGCCGGCGACCCGGACAGCGTGCCGGACACGATCGCGCCGTTGGTGGCCTGGGTGCGGCGGCCCCGGGTGCTCGCCGACTGCTGGACCTGCACGCCCAGCAGCGCCGAGTCGCCGATGTGCACGGTCGCGCTGGCCTGGTGGGCGCTGATCTGCTTCTGGATGGAGATCGCCTGGTCGATGGGGATGGCGAAGCCCTGGCCGCTGCCGGTGGCCTGCCCGCCGCGATCCATCTGGAAGCCCTGCGACGCCGCCGTGTCCATGCCGATGACCTGCCCGGCCGCGTTGACGAGGGGGCCGCCGGAATCGCCGGGCTGGATGTCGGCGGCGACCTGGATCAGGCCGGTGAGCTGCTCGGACGTGCCGTCCTCGCTGGAGGCGGTGATCGACTGGTTCAGCGCCGTCACGGTGCCGCCGGCCACGCTGGGCGCGCCGCCGACGCCGCCGGCGTTGCCGATGCCGACGATCGAGTCGCCGACGGCCACGCCGGCGGAGCTGCCGATCGGGGCCGTGGTCAGGCCGGAGGCGTTCTGCAACTGGATCACGGCGACGTCGTGCGAGCGGTCGTAGCCGACCACGGTCGCGCTGTAGGTCTTGCCGTTGCCGATGTCGACCGCGCTGATCTCGGTGGCGCCGTTGATGACGTGGTTGTTGGTCAGCACCAGCCCGTCGGCGCTCAGCACGATGCCGGTGCCGGCCGCCTGGGCCTGCTGGAAGCCGAGGGTGGTGTTGATGTCCACCAACGCCGGGTCGATCTTGGCCGCCACCCCGGAGGTGTCGGCCGGCGACTGCGGCGCGGTGTTGCCCGGCTGGTTCGGCGGCACGTACGTCTGCACCGAGGGCTGCTGGGACGCCTGGCCGTTCAACAAGGTCGGGAGGTAGTCGCCCGCGGCCGCGCCCAGCGCCACGCCGGCCGCGACCGCCAGCGCCACCGTCAGCACGGTGCGCCCGGTCCGCCGGGGCGGCGGCGGGGGAGGCGGCGGCTGGTACTGGTAGCCGTAGTAACCGCCCTGTTCCGGCATCTGCGGGTAACCGTAGGGCTGGGTCATCAGCCTTCTCCTCGACACCGTCCACGAGCTTGCCCCTCCACTACACCTCGCTTTCCTGAGGAGAGCCTGAGCGCAGCCTGTCAAGGCTCGGGTAAGAATGTGCTCATGGACGACGGCGATGTGCTGGGACGGGTCAAGGCGCTGGTCGACGAGGAGCACAAGCTCCGCGGCCACCACGAGCCTGACCACACGCGGTTGGCGCAGGTCGAGGCCGAGCTCGACCAGTGCTGGGACCTGCTGCGGCAGCGGCGGGCCCGCGAGGAGTTCGGGCAGAACCCCGACGAGGCCGGGGTCCGCTCCCCGCAGGAGGTGCAGCACTACCAACAGTGACCGACAGTGCGCCGAGTGTGGGAACCCAATGCGGCTGCGCGGCCTCAGGAAGGTGTCGCTACTGTCACGGTGTGATCGTCACCCTCAACGCCGCCGGAGCGGACCATGGCCGGTAACCGGTTCGGGCCCCTCGACCCGTTCTGCTTCCTGGCGGTCGTGCCGCTGGTGATCGTGGCGGTCGTGCTGGTCATCAGCGACCTGGCGGTGTTCGCGCTGGTGCCGGTGGCGCTGGCCGGGCTGATCCTGCTCGGCGACTCCTGGGCCAACCGACGACCTTCGTAGGGCTCACGCGTCCCGACGCCGGAGCAGGTAGCCGCCGGCCAGCAGGGCCGCGAGGGCGTACCCGCAGAACACGGCGAATCCGGCCCATGGACTCAGGGTCGCGGCGGCGTCGGGGTGCACGACCAGCAGCTGCTGCCCGGCGTTGCTGGGCAGGTACGGGTTGATGTTGTCGCCCCAACTGGCCGGCAGGGCCTGGCCCAGCACCGGCAGCACCAGCAGCAGCCCGAACACGGTGGCCACGGAGCCGGCGGTGCTGCGCAGCACAAAACCGATGCCGGTGCCGACCAGGCCGACCACAGTCAGGTACAGCCCGGTGCCGACGACGGCCCGCAGCACTCCGTCGGCGGCCAGCGTGGTGCCGATGCCCTGGCCGTCCAGGAACGCCTGCCCCACGAAGAACGCGCCGAACGCCGCGATCTCGGTGACGACCAGCGTGATGCCGGCGAACACGGCGGCCTTGGCCACCAGCACCGGCCAGCGGCGGGGGGCGGCGGCGATGCTGGAGCGGATCATGCCGGTGCCGTACTCGCCGGTCACCACCAGCACGCCGAGCACGCCGATGACCAGCTGGGCGATGACGTAGCCGCGCAGGCTGACCTGCGCCGGATCCACCGCCGCCTGCTGCACGCGCGACATGTCCGGGTACTGGTTGGCGGTCACGGCCGAGAACAGCGCCCCGAAGCCGATCATGGCCAGCACCAGGCCGCCGAGCGCGAAGTAGGACGATCTCAGCGACCAGAACTTGGACCATTCCGAGCGCAGCAGCCTCGGCAGCGTGACCCGGATGTCCCCGGGCAGCTCGGCCCGCTCGAGAACGGGCTTGTCGACAGCGACGGCGGTCATGACGCCTCCCGGTATTCGACCGCGTCCTTGGTCATGTCCATGAACGCCTCCTCCAACGACACAGTGACGGGCATGAGCTCGTCGAGGGCGATGTAGTGATCACGGGCCACCCGCCCGATCGCGGACCCGTCCAGGCCCTGCACCTGCAACACGCCCGGCTCCACGACGTCGACAGTGACGTCCGGGCCGACGAGCAGGTCCCGCAGCCGGGGCGCCTCCTGGGTGCGGACCCGGACGCTGCTGCCGACGTTGGTGAACTCGTCCATGGAGGCGTTGGCGATCAGCTTGCCCTTGCCCACGACGATCAGGTGGTCGGCGGTCAGCGCCATCTCGCTCATCAGGTGTGACGAGACGAACACCGTGCGGCCCTCGGCCGCCAGCGAGCGCAGCAGGTTGCGGATCCAGCGCACGCCCTCCGGATCGAGGCCGTTGACCGGCTCGTCCAGCAGCAGCGTCGCCGGGTCGCCGAGCAGCGCGGCAGCCACCCCGAGCCGCTGCCCCATGCCCAGCGAGAAGCCGCCGACCCGCTTGCGGGCCACCTCGCGCAGCCCCACCAGGTCGATCACCTCGTCCACGCGTTTGCGGGGAATGCCATGGGTCAGCGCCATGGCCAGCAGATGGTGGTACGCGGACCGTCCGGTGTGGACGGCCTTGGCCTCCAGCAGCGCCCCGACCTCGCGCAGCGGTGCGGTGTGCTCGGCGTAGTGCTTGCCGTTGACCAGCACATCGCCGGAGGTCGGCCGGTCGAGGCCGAGAATCATGCGCATGGTGGTCGACTTGCCGGCCCCGTTCGGGCCGAGAAAGCCGGTCACCGCGCCCGGTCGGACAGTGAACGTCAGGTTGTCCACCGCGACCCGCTCGCCGTAGCGTTTGGTCACTCCGTTGACTTCGATCACGCTTGCAGGGTGCAGCCCCACGCCTGACAGCACTCTCAGCAAACCAACGTCATGAAGGGCCCCTTACTGACGTTCAACGTCAGTAAGGGGCCCTTCATGACAGAACTCTCAGAAGCCCTGGGTCCAGGCGGCGGCTACGGCGGCCCGGGTTTTGACGCCCAGCTTCTGGAAGATGCGGGACAGGTGCGCCTCGACGGTCTTGGGGCTCATGAACAGCTGCTCGGCGATCTGCCGGTTGGTGTGGCCGGCGGCGACCAGCTCGGCGATCTGGCGCTCCCGGTCGCTCAGCGGCGGCGGGCCGTCCTGGGCGGGCTTGCGGGTGCGGCCGCCGACCCGGCGCTGGTGGATCTCGGCCTGCCGGAACAGCGGTTCCGCCCCGCAGGCCCCGAACAACGCCTTGGCCCGGCCGAACTCCGCCATGGCCGTGGTGCGGTCCTCCAGCACCGAGCCGGCGAACATGTGCGCCTGGGCCTGGTACAGCCGCATGCCGACGGCCTCGAACGCGGCGGCGGACTCGCCGGCCGCCGTCACGGCCCCGGCCGGGTCGCCGGTGGCGAGCTGGATCATGGCTCGGGCCAGCGAAGCGTGGCCGCGGTGGCCGTGCAGGCCGCTGACCGAGGCGGTCATTTCCGCCCGCTGCACGGAAAGCTCGGCCGCGGCGGCGTCGCCCATCGCCAGCTCGGCGTGGGCCAGCGTGCGCAGCCAGGCCGCCCGGGTCGGGAATTCCAGCTGGGGCAGGGTTTCCCCGCCGCCGACGTCCAGCAGCGTGCTGCGGGCCCCGGCCGGGTCGCCGGTCAGCAGCTTGGCCTGGGCCAGCATGCCGGCGGCGATGGTCGGCCCCCGGCCGGCGGCACTGCCCATTTCGGACACTGCCTTTTCCGCCGCCCGCAAGGCGTTCGCCGGCTCGCCGGTCCACATCTGCACGGCAACGCCGACCCCGGCGGCCATGGTGCGCAGCTCGTCGCTGCCGACCAGCACCGCCGCCTCGAACGCCTCGTCGGCGTGCCGGGCGGCCTCGTCCAGCCGCCCGGTCCACAGGCAGGCGTAGGCCAGCCCGACCAGGATGTCGGCCAGCAGGTAGCTGCGGCCGCCGGCCCGGGCCAGCTCAAGGCCGCGGGTCAGGTGCTGCACGGCATCGTCATGCCGCTCAAGGAAAACTTCGGTCCAGCCGGCCCGCAGGATCGACTCCAGCTGACCGGTCAGCATCTTGTCCTGGGCCCGGTCGATCATGCGCACGGCCTCGTCCAGATGGGCCACCGCCTCGGCCGTGGAGCCGTAGAAGGTGTGCGCCAGCGCCAGCAGCGCGGTGATGGTGGAGATCAGCTCCTGCTCGCCCTCGGCGATGGCCGACTCCAGGGCCCGCTCGCCCCAGCTCACCGCGGTGGCGAACTGGCTGCCCCGCATCGCCCCGGCGGCGACCTCCAGCTCCAGCGCGGCCTTGCCCTTGCCGGTGCCGAGTTCGCTGAGCAGCAAGCGTTTCACGCCGGTCGGGCTGCCCAGTAGCCGCTCCACCATGGCCAGCGTGGTGACGGCCTCCAGCCGCTGGTCGCTGGGCCCGGCCGGCAGCCGGCCGAGCACCTCGTGCAGGATCTCCCGGCTCTCCCCCAGCTGCCCGGCCACGGCCAGCGTGTGGGCCAGCCGCATGGACAGCTCCGGCTGGTCGGCGGCCCGATCTCCCAGCAGCCGCAACGCTTCCCGCAGCCAGTGCGCGGCACGGGCCGGGGCCAGCGACGAGGCCTGGTCGGCCGCCCGCACCAGCACCCGCACCGCGTCGGCGTCGCCGATGGTGGCCGACCGTTCGAGGTGAACCGCTTGCACGGCAAGGGAAGCGCCCCGGTCGGCCAGCAGCCGGGCGGCCCGGCCGTGGGCGCCGATGCGCCAGCCGGCGCCGGCGCTGCCGTAGACGACCGAGCGCAGCAGCGGGTGGCGGAACCGGAACCGTTGCCCGACAAGGGATTGCCGGATCAGGTCGCGGGCGATCAGCTCGTCCAGCGCGGCCAGGGTCTCGGTGTCGCCGGTCTGCGCGACCGCCCCGATCAGCCCGGCCTCGAACTCCTCGCCCAGCACCGCCGCCGCCTGCGCCACCAGCCGCACCGGCTGGGCCAGGCCGGCGAGCTCGCCGATCAGCACCGCGCGGACCGAGTCCGGCAGCTCCTCGCGCTCGCCGGGATCCAGGCGTAGCAAGGCATCCAGGTAGAACGGGTTGCCGCCGCTGGCCACGTACAGGTCGTCGCGGCGGGCCGCCGGCACGGTGTCGCCGCAGAACGCCGCCGCCTCCACCGGCGTCAGCGGGCCGACCTCGATGCGCCGCCACCAGTCCTCCCCGGCCAGCGCCGAGAACGCGGTGGCCAGCCGGTCCGGCAACTGCCGTGGCCGGTAGGCCATGGCCAGCACCGCCGGCCCGTCGGGCGGGTGCCGCAGCACGTGGGCGATCAGCTCGATGCTCGCCTCATCGGCCCAGTGCACGTCGTCCAGAACGAGCACCGCGCCGGGTAACAGGGATCTCGCCGAGCGATACAGCGCGGCGCGGCCGTCGGGCGTGTCGACACTGGTCAACAGGTCGGTCCAGGCGTCGCCGAAGGCGTCGGAGAACATCGCGAACGGCAGCCGCTCGAACTCGGTCGCCTTGCCGGCGGCCACCCGCGAACGCCGAGCCGACGCGGCGATGCGCAGCTCCGTGAGCAGGGCGGTCTTGCCCATGCCGGGCTCGCCCAGCAGCTCCACGACCTGGAAGACGCCGGCGTCCAGGGCCGCCGTCAGCTCGCCGAGCTGCGCCTCCCGTCCCACGACGCCACTGCCCCTGATCGCCACGGCACCGCTCCCCAGTCCGACATGTGTAGGGAAATGCCGGATGTTAGCGGAAACGCCGGATCGACAGGGTTGTCGTGTCGCTGTCGCGGTCATGCGCGCCCAGTGACCGCGTCACGGAATTGTCTCGAATTCATAGAGGAGAAAGAACCTTGAGTACGCCTATGCTGCCGGCCGTCCGGCGCCCGGCCACCGTGCTGGCCGCGCTGATCGCCACCCTCGTCTCGGTGGTGGCGGGCGTCGCCACCGCGCTGTCCGTGTACGCCGGCGGCACCGACATGGTGAAGTCGCTGCTGTCCGACCCGGACGTGCAGTCCCGGCTGGGCCTGTCCGACGACCTGCTGAACGCGGCCAAGGAACTGGGCGGGGACCTGCTCCAGCAGGCCCTGGACGAGGTGTACGGCACGCTGTCCATCCGGGCGACCTTCGCGCTGGTGGTGGCCGTGCTGCTGCTGGTCGGCGGGGTGTTCGCGCTCAACGCCGCCCGCTGGGCCCGCATCCTGGTCACGGTGGTCGGCGTGGTGGCCATCGGCCTGCAGCTGCGCGTGGTGACCGACGTGGCCACCAGCTCGATGAAGCTGTTCGGGCTGCTGATCATCGCCAGCACGCTGGTCGCGATCGTGCTGTGGTGGCTGCCGGCCAACGGCCGCTACGCCAAGGCCCGCAAGGCGCAGGCCTGATATCCGGGCAGCGGCGGGGCCTTCGCGAAGGCCCCGCCGCTGGGATTGCTCAATTATTGGAAATACTCAGTTTTTGCTGATGAACGTCGACGCCACCTGGCGGCCCTTGGTCACGGTCGCGTTGTGGTCGTCGATGGCGCCGGACTTCGAGCCGGGGAACACGATGTAGGTCACCGGGTCGGCGGTGCCGCCGTTGCTGGGATCGGGGTTGATCCCCAGCGCCTTGGCGGTCGCGTAGGAGGCCTCGCCGATGATGTTGTTCGGGCCCTCGTCGCCGAAGACCGCGTATTCCACCTGGTTCTTGTAGATCACGGCCAGGATGTCGCCGCCCTTGATGCCGTTGCTGCCGTAGTTGAAGCGGCTGCTGGGCAGGGGGATCACCACGTACGGCGTCACGGCGGCGCTGAGCGGCTTGCCGTTGGCCAGGTGGAACGAGGTGTCGCCCTGGTAGCAGCAGTCGGTGTTCTCGTTGCACTGGGTGGTGCGCTGGCCGTCGCAGTCGATGTTCATGCCGGACGTCCAGAAGAAGGCGCCGGTGGCGCCGCAGATGTTGACCTTCTTGTTGGCCTGGGTGTTGGTGTACGTGCCCTTGCTGACGACCTTGCAGTTGGCGGTCTTGGCCAACAGCTGGGCGGCCGTGGGGCTGCCGCCGTCCGCGTTCGGGGACGCCGCCGCCTGGCTGGCGGCGGCCGGCGCGTGCGGCGCGGCCTGGGCGGTCAGTTGAACAGGGACCAGCACCGCGGCGGCCGCGAGCAGGGCGGCCAGCGCGAACTTCAACTTCGCCATGCGATTCCTCCGCAAGATGGCTCTTCGACCATGTTGCGGCGGCGGATGGACATCGTTGTACGGCATCCAAAGCTGAGCCGTCAACGCTTGTTCAGATAGGCAGCCGGTCCAGGAACGGGCGCTGCCCCTTCACCAACTTGACGCGGGCGTCGTCCACGCAGAACCAGGCCACCCGGTCCACTTCGGGAAACTGCCTGGTCTGCCCGGAGCGGGGCGGCCACTCCATCTCGAAGACGCCCGGCACGACATCGGCCGGATCAAGATCGCCTTCGACCGCCCACAGGGTCACGGTCTTGCCCGACTGCTTCACGTCGCCCAGCGGCAGCGGCTCGCCCTCGGGCGCGGGCAGCCCCAACTCCTCGCGGAACTCGCGGCGGGCCGCGTCCAGCGGCTGCTCCCCCGGCTCGATCTGGCCCTTGGGCACCGACCACGCGCCGTCGTCCTTGCGGGCCCAGAACGGGCCGCCCATGTGCGCGATCAACACCTCCGTCCGGCCATCGACCCGCCGGTACACCAGAATTCCCGCGCTGTGCATGCCGGCAGTATCTCGTGATGCGGCGGTGACGGCCCGCTCGCTACGATCCCGATCATCAACCGGGAGGGAAGCACCATGTCACGACGGCCCGTTCTCGTCGCGCTGGCGGCACTCGCGCTCGCCGCCGGCCTCGCGCCGGAAGCCGCCGCGAGCCCCAGTTTCGCCGGCCACCACCAGCCGACCGCGGAGATCTTCGCCACCAACAACACCGCCACCATCACCGACCCGAACGACCCGCGCCTGAAGGACCGTCTGGTCAGGTTCGGCGCCCAGGTCGAGGCCACCATCGCCGCCAACGGGGCGTTCCCGGGCTGCAGCACGCTGCTCAACGGCGTGTTCTGGTCCGACGACCTCAAGACCGCCACCTACGAGCGGTCCCGCGAGTTCGATGTGGACCACGTCAGCGCCGACGGGCTGCACCACATCGCGTCCGTGATTCGCAAGCAGTACAACCAGGAATCGGTGCTCACGTTCCAGTACCTGCCGCAGGCCGGCGCCGACTCGATCGAGGTCGAGGTGCCCGGCGTGACCGTGCAGCAGCTGTTCGACGGCCTGGCCGCAGACCCGGTGCTGCGCGAGGAGCTCGGCGGCGGCTCGGTCACGGCCGACGGCGACCGGCTGGCCCTGATCGCCGACAAGTCCGAGCTGGGCTCGATCCAGAAGTTCATCGGCGTGCTCGGCGCCTCGTGGTCGAAGGCCACGGTCAACTACGGGCACCTGGAGTTCGTCGCGGACTGACAGCCGCGTGATGCCGTAGGCCAGCAGCAAGATCACGGCCACGGCCACCAGTTGCACCATCGTCGCACCCCCTGGCGCGGCGTCCGGAGGCCACCCCGATCGGGCCTCCGGCGCCGCGCTGTCAGGTTGAGGCCGATGACGATGTTCGGTGTCGCCGATCGGCCCTGGACAAACGATCCGCGAACAACGTCACCGCTGTGACGTGCGGAAACGCGCCCGATAGGCGGTCGGCGTCACCGAAAGCGTGCGCAGGAACAGCCGCCGCAGGGTCTCCGCCGAGCCCAGGCCGACCCGGCCGGCGATGAGCTCCACCGAGTCGGCGCCGCCCTCCAGCAGCGCGCGGGCCGCCTCCACCCGGACCGTGTCGACGAACTCGGCCGGCGTGCGGCCGATCTCCGCGGTGAACAGGCGGGCCAGGTGCCGGCCGCTCAGGCCGACGCGGGCGGCCAGGTCCTTGAGCTGGTGCGCGCCGCCCGGGTCGGCGACGATCGCGTCCATCACCTGGCGGACGGCGTCGCTGCGCGGGTTACGCGGACCGAGGCGGGCGCTGAACTGGGACTGGCCGCCGGGGCGGGCCATGAACACCACCAGCTGGCGGGCCACCGCCCGGGCCACGTCCGCGCCGTGGTCGTGCTCGACCAGCGACACCGTCAGGTCGATGCCGGCGGTGATGCCGGCGGAGGTGACGATCTTGCCGTCCCGCACGAACAGCGGGTCCGGCTCCACCGTGACGTCGGGGTAGCGGCGGGCCAGGTCGTCGGCGAGCTTCCAGTGCGTGGCCGCGCGACGGCCGCTCAGCAGGCCGGCCTCGGCCAGCGGGAACGCGCCCGCGCACACGCCGGCGACCCGCTGGGACCGCTTGGCCAGCTGCCGCACGGCGTCGATCAGCGGGCGGTCGGCGACCGCCCGCTGCCAGTCGGGGCGGCCGGGCACGACCATCGTGCCGACCTTCTTGGGGACCTCGGCGAAGGCGGCGTCGGCCGCGATCCGCACCCCCGCCGAGGTGCGCACCGGCGCGCCGGTGACCGAGGCGATCAGGACCTGGTAGTCGGCGCCGTGCTCGTTGGCGGCCGTCAGCACGTCGACCGGCCCGGCGACGTCCAGCAGCTGCACGCCGTCGAAGGCCAGCACGACCACCAGGTGCGGGCTCACTCCGGCCAGTCCGAGTTCAGGATCGTGGTCACGAAGTCGCCCCGTTCGAAGCCCGGCACGTAGTGGGCCAGGACGTCGGCCTTGACGTTGCCGAAGGTCGTCTCCGGCTTCGGCGCGATGCCTTCGGTGAACGCGGCCAGGATGCGGCGCTTGAAGTCCGGCCGCGGGTGCAGCTCGACCACCTCGGCCCGGACCTCGGGGGCGATGTCGTGGTAGCCGATGCCCAGCACGTCGTACTCGACGCCCGCGGTCAGCAGGGCCACCTCCGGCTCCATGAACTCCGGGATGCCCGGGGTGGTGTGCAGGGCGATGGCCGTCCACACGCGCCGGATGCTGTCCTCCGGGACCCCGTGGCCGCGCAGGAAGTCCCGCGCCGCCTCCGCCCCGTCCACCTCGAACCGCCGGCCGCTGCCGCGATGTCCTTCGCCCAGGCCGATGTCGTGGAACATCGCGCCGATGTAGAGCAGCTCCGGGTCGAAGCTCAGGTCCCGGTTGCGGCCCTGGAGGCTGCCCCAGTGGTAGACCCGGCGGGAGTGGTCGTACACCAGGTCGCTGGTCTGCTCCCGGACGAACTCGGTGGCCGCCCGGGCCAGCTTGGTGTCGGGAATCCGGATCGTCGTCATGCCACCGATCCTGATCCGTCCACCCCGGCCGCACCCGTGTCCATCAGGCCACGATACCCACGGATCAGGACATCGGCTCAGGCCCGATACCGGCGCTGAGTGCAGTGAACGGGCCTAGTCCTGGCGTATAGACGTGATGAAGGGACTCTTCCGCACGTCAGACGTCAGTATGGGGCCCTTCATGACGCGATGCCGGGGTCAGGCCGGGCGGCGGCGCCACCAGCGGCGCTTCTCCGCCTTCGCCGCCGGTTCCTGGACCGGAACAGGCTTGTGCCGGGCGGCCCGCCACTGCTCGACGACCTCATCGGCGTCGACCGGCCCGACCCGGACATGCGGACCGCTCGGCGACCGCAGCCAGGCGGCGATCCGCTGGTTCAGCGCGGAGACGTGCTCCCGCACCAGCCGCTCGGACGGCAGGTCCCGCACGGTGTCCGACAACCGCTCGACTTCCTTGCGCAGCTGGAGGGATTCCGGCAGCAGGGCGTCCATCGCGCCACCCTCACGCGCCAGGTAGCTGCGCGCCCACCAGTCGGCGTCGCGCAGCTCACCGCGGTCGGGCAACGGTTTCCCCCTGCCCGGCAGGTCGTCGAACTCCCCCCGCTGCTCGCCCTCGCGGATCTGCTTGTCCAGCCACGACTCGTAGCCCATGCCGGCCGGTCGGCGCTCCGTCATGGGCCCGATTCTACTGGATCTTCCCGGAGAACGAGGCGGAACTGCGGCAGGTCCCGGTGGTGGCCGACGCGCAGTTGACAGTGATCACCAGGTGCTGCCCGGGCAGGATCCGCCAGGTCTGGCCGACGTGGTAGTCGAAGGCCCGGAAGTTGCCCAGCCCGAACTCGGCCAGCACCTGATTGTCCCGCTGGATGCGGATGATGCCAGTGTCGCCGTACGGGTTCTGCAACAGGAAGTCGGTCACCACAAGGGTCTTGTCGGCCGGCGGCAGCGTCTCCATGCCGAACTTCTTGAAGTCGTTGGCATTGGAGGTCACCGGGGCGTTGGCCGCGATGCGGAAGTCGGTGTCCGTGCCGGGAATGTCGCCGACCCCGGCGGCCCCCGTGCCCGGCTTCGCGCCCGCGCCGCCGTTGGCCGCCTGCTGGGCCTGCGCGGCCTGCTGCTGCGCCGAGGAGGCCTCCTGCTGGGCCCGGTCGGCGATGGAGATGACCGGCGTGACCTGTTCCTGCGCCGCCTGCTTGGCCGTCGACTGCACCTCCGGCTTGACGACGGTGAACCACAGCGCGATGGCCAGGATGATCAACGCCAGCAGCGCGGCCAGCGCCGGCAGCAGCCACTTGGGCAGCAGCTGGTTCTGGATGAACGCGCCGTCGGCCGACACCGGCTCCCCGCCGGTGGTCAGGACCGTGGCCTGGAACTGGTGCTTGCGCTCGGCCCCGCGCAGGTACCGCTTGTGCGGCCGGGCCGTGAACGGCACGAACGCCGCCGTGCCCGGCTCGACCGTCAGGGTCGGCTGCCGGAACCGGAACGACAGCCGCTCCTCGGTGTCGGTGGCGATCAGCTCGACCTCGGCCGGGCAGTTGCCCAGGTTGTCGATCACCAGTTCGTGCCGGCCGTGCAGCCGGCCGTGCGAGGTCTTCGGCGTGACCTCGCCCCGCAGCTCGACGAACGGGGCGACGGTGATGGCTCCCTCCTCCACCACCGAGCCCTCCGGGTCCTCCCGGGACTTGACGCGCACGCCGAACGGCGTCAGTCCGGCGCGGGCCTCGGGGCCGCGCGGCGGGGCGAAGGTCAGCGCCACGCTGCCCACATCGCCGGGCATCAGGTTC
Organism: Kutzneria sp. NPDC052558; assembly: GCF_044547355.1. Classification (NCBI taxonomy): domain Bacteria; kingdom Bacillati; phylum Actinomycetota; class Actinomycetes; order Pseudonocardiales; family Pseudonocardiaceae; genus Kutzneria; species Kutzneria sp. NPDC052558. The sequence continues at coordinate 66,440 of NZ_JBIUAG010000004.1, read as the reverse complement.
ACGACGCGAGGCTCGGCGGTCGCCCACTGCTGCGCGTCGCCGATGACGTCCACGGCGAACTGGTCCACGATGCTGCCGGTGTTGCGGATCTGCACGACACAGTGGGCCTGCTCGCCGGGAGTGACGGCCAGGCTCGGCTGTTCGAGCGACGTGATGGCACCCATGGCGAAAAGTGTCGGGCGCTGGCACCATCGGGGGCAGCGACGTTCGGGAGCGCCGGGGGGCGACCCGGTTCGCACCTAGGGGCGATTCGGGGCGGCCCGAAGGCCGCCTGTTGGCCGGCGGTGCTCCGTGCGGGCCCTGCCCTAGCTTCTGGCCCATGAGCTTGCATGTGCGCGGGCCCCTGCTCGCCCTGTTGGCGGCGGTCGGTCTCCTGGTGGCCACGACCGTGCTGCTGGTGGTCGGCCAGGGGCCGGCCGCCGTCGCGGCCGTCTCGGCGGGCACGACCGTGCGCGCCTCGGTGCTGAACAACGGATCCCAGGCCCCCGGCGGCGGGGCCCGGTCGGCGATCTCGGCGGACGGGCGCTACGTGGCGTTCGTCGGCCGCGAGCTGGATCCGTTGGACGCCAACGACCGTCACCGCGACGTGTATGTCCGGGACCTCGTCGCCGGCACCACCACGCTGATCAGCACCGGCACCGACCTGGAAGGCGCGATCCGACCGTCCACAGGGGACAGTGATGAGCCGTCCATCTCCGCCGACGGCCGCTACATCGCCTTCAGCACCGAGGCCGACAACATCGCCGCCGGCGTCGGCGGCGGCCGCAGCGCCATCGTCGTGTGCGACCGGGATGCCAACAACACCGGCAAGTTCCGGAGCCCGTGCTCGTTCACCACGGTCAGCGTGCTGCCGCCCGAGACCGCTTCCCACGGCGACGGCGGCATCGCCGCGCACGCCCCCCGACTGTCCGGCGACGCCGGCCGGGTGGCCTGGATCGACGGCTTCGGCTGCTACAGCCAGGCCGTGCAACAGGAAACCCTGGTCTCCACCACCCTGCACAAGACGCCGACCGGCGCGCTGGTCGCCCCTTCGGCCGCCGACTCGGTGAACCAGACCATGCCGTTGCCGGACTCCCGCACCGAGGACTTCTGCGACCCGGCCCTGTCGGCCGACGGCAACCAGCTCGTCGCCTCCGTCCGGTACATGTCCACCGAGACCGACGGCGACTACTACGCCATCGTCAGCGTTGACTTGCGCGGCAACAAGGTCACGCGCCTGGACGTCGACACCGACGGCGATCCGCTGGACTCCCGGGCCCAGTACTTCGAGCCCACCGTCAGCGCCAACGGCCAGCACGTCGCGTTCACCAGCCTCACCGACGCCGACGACACCGCCAGGGTCCGGCTCGTCGACCGGGCCTCCGGTCCGGGCGCGGTCGCGAAGACTTCCGTGGTGTCCAAGGACTTCGCCGGCAAGGAGCACACCGGCAAGTACCCGGCGCTGTCCGCCGACGGGCACTACCTGGCGTTTGTCACCGACAGCCCGGACATCACCGAGGGCAACGGGATTCAGGGTCCTTACAACTGCTTCCACCCGCAGCCGCTGGAACTGCGCGCCAAGTCCGCCTTCGCCGCCCAGTCCTCGTCGGCCGCGCCGGGCCCGACCTACCAGCCGTGCCAGGTCGTCGTCGTCAACCTGCTGACCTCGCAGCACCCCGAACTCGCTTCCGGCAACACGAAGTCCGCCCCCGGCGACGATGACAGCCTGTTCCCCGTGCTGTCCGGCGACGGCGGCTCCGTGGCCTTCGACTCCGCCGCCGACGACCTGATTGCCGCTGACACCAACAAGAGCACCGACTCGTTCGTGCGGACCTTCCAGCCTGGCCTGCTGGCCGACCCGGTCGACTTCGGCGCCGTGACCGTCGGGCAGACCGCCGAGCGGACCGCCACCATCCACCACACCGGCTTCGGCCCCCTCGGCTTCGACCAGGTTTCCGTTGCCGGCACTGGTTTCACGGTCGGCGGCCAGACCTGCACCAACGCTCCCATCAACGGCACCGACACCTGCCTCGTGACCGTCAAGTTCACTCCTGCCGACACCGTCGCGAAGACCGGCGTCCTCACGCTGCGGGCCAAGGTCAGCGGCAAGACCTTCCCGGTGGAGCTGCGCGGCATCGGGGCCCAGGCCGTGCAGAAGCCGCCGCAGTTCGCCGGCTCGCCCGATCCGCTCGACTTCGGCCAGCAGCTCCCGTTGGCCAAGAACGTCCAGAAGACCGTGACGGTGGTCAACGGCGGCGCCTCCCCGCTTGTCGTCAGCGGAGTCTCCATCACCGCCGGGCAGCAGGCCGGCGACTTCTCCGTCGGCGCCAACGGCTGCACCACCGTCCAACCCGGACAGTCGTGCCAGGTCACCGTCAAATACAGCCCTACCGGCCGCGCCGCTGCCGCCACCACCCCTGACCAGCGCACCGCCGTCCTCAAGTTCGACGACAACGCCGCCGGCTCGCCCCACCTGGTCGCCCTCAGCGGCGCCGTCACCATTCCCACCCTCAAGATCAGCCCCGATGTCGGCCCGCCCGGCTCCGTGATCACCGTGACCGGCACCGGCTTCGCCGCCGCCAGCCCCATCTCCGTCACCTACCGCAACGGCTTCCCCGAGTCCACCACCGCCACCTCCGACGCCAACGGCAACTTCTCCGCGCCGCTGCTCGTCTTCCCCCTGAGCGAACTCGGACCCCGCACCATCCAGGCCTCCGTCAACGGGGCCACCCCCGCCGTCGCCGCCACCGTCGACCTGCTGGTCTCCCCCGGCAGCCTCGTCGCCCCCGGCTACGAAACCCGCCACTGAGCACTGCCGCTTTCCCCAGAGAACCGCCGCGTCACCGCGGCGGTTCTCTGCATTTGAACGTCATGAAGGGCCCCATACTGACGTTGAACGTCATGAAGGGGCCCTTCCTGACGTTGAACGTGAGGAGAGGTCCCTTGATCTTGGTGGGGGAGGGAGCCGCGCCGGGCGGGGCACGACCGGGCGGGAGGGTGTCGCACACGACCAACGACTCGCGGGGGTGCCGGTGGGGTGGCGTCGCGGGGGGACGCGCCCGATCCGCGACATGCGTCAGCGGCTGATCCACCGCACCGGGTGGGTCAGCCGCTGACAGGCGAGGATCAGCTGCGCTGGAACAGCTCGATCTCGCTGATGGCCAGGTCGGTGCCGTGCAGGGACTGGTAGGTCGCGGTCACGTGCAACTCGATGCTGGTCACGTTGTGGCCGTTCTGGAGGGTGAGCTCCTGGGGGTCGGGCTGGTCCTTCAGCTGAAGGTCCTCGGTCTTGCCGGTGGAGTAGACCAGGTGCAGGCGCTCCACCCGGAAGGTCTGGTCGAACTTGTCGTTGTCGCCGTTCTGGATGATGGCCTTGTCGATGTTGACGGCGCGGTCGAAGGTGAAGACCAGGGTGGCCTCGCCCTTGGTGGTGGGGGCGGCCCAGAAGGTGTTGCTGACGCTGTCGGCCACCAGGTCGGCGGGGTGGGTGGGCTCCTCGAAGGTGGCGGTGACCTTGGTCGGATGGACCGGGGCGTACGTCAGGTCCAGCGCCGACTGCGCGTCCTGCTGCCACGACGCGACCTTGTCGTTCACCCAGGTCCGGACGGCCGGCAGCGAGCCGTAGGCGATGCCGCCCAGCACCAGCACGATCGCCACCAGCGCCCTGATGGTCTTGAACGCCGCCCGGAAGGCCGCGCCGGTGGCCGAGCTCTTCGCCTTGCGGTCCTTGGCCGTGCGCTCCAGGGCCTTGCGCACCTTCACCCGCCGCTTGGGCAGGATCTTCCGCCACCACGGCGTCTTCACGACCTCGGCGGTGAGCAGCGTGGCCCCGCACCGACTACAGAACTTCCGCGTGTCGGCGTTACCCTCGCCGCAGTCGCCGCAGATCAGGTCCCCCGGCCGCAACCGGCGCGTCGGCGGCTTCTTGACGACGGCGGTGGGCCGCTTCTGCTCACGTTCGGGCAGCACGGAAAGCGGGTCGGGCTTGGGTGGAGTCGGGGTGGATTCGCCGAGGGGCACGACAAGCGCGGCCTCCACCGGCGGCTGCGGAGCAGCCACCGGAAGATCAAGGGACCGATCCTCACGTTGAACGTCAGGAAGGGGCCCTTCATGACGTGGGGGAGCCGCGGTGACGGGAGGGGCGGGCGGGCGGGGCGGGGCAGCAGCGCCGGGTGGGCCGGGAGGACCCGGTGGCCGAGGAGGACCACCGACTCCGGGCGGACCAGGAGGACCACCGGCTGCGGCCGGGCCGACAGGACTGCCAGTGCTGGGCGGGCCTGGAGGACGAGGAGGGCCACCGACACCAGGAGGACCGGGAGGACCGGAAACCCCGGCGGGACCCGGCGCGGCACCGGCGTTGGGAGGACCGGGCGGCCCCGGGGGACGAGGCGGACCGGGAGGAGCACCAGCTCCAGGCGGACCCGGAGGAGCACCGGCTCCGGGCGGGCCGGGAGGGCCCGGTGGGCGGGGCGGGCCGCCGACTCCGGGCGGGCCGGGAGGACCGGGTGGGCGAGGCGGGCCGCCGACCCCCGGCGGGCCCGGTGGGCGGCCGAAGCCGGGAGGGCCGCTCTGGGCCGGCAGCGGATCCCGCTCGCCGACGTCGAGGTAGACCAGGGACTGGATGCGCTCCAGCAGGGTGCGCTTGGCGGGGGCGGGTTCCTCGGGCTCGGGCTCGGCGACGGGCGGCGGCTTGGGGGCGATCTTCTCGCCGGTCCACTCCAGGAACTCGCCGCACGAGCCACAGAAGGAATCCGCGTCACGGTTGTGGAAACCGCAACTGCGGCAGACGATCACGGGGCAACCACCTCCACCCGGTGCACGACGTGGGCCGGCTTGGCGGCGGACACGACGGCGTCGACGGCACTGACGGACACGGCCGAGGGGTCGGCCACGGAAACACGGACGGCCAGGCGCGGGTGATCCTGGCCGGGGAGCTCGGCGCCGGGGGTGACGGACCAGGCGACGCCGCCGCTGTCGGCGACCTGCACCCTGCCCCCGGTGAGGACCTCGAGATTGTCGCGGAGACCGGAAACGGTGCCCCGCATGCGATACATCTGCGCGGCATGGGCGATCGCCGCCCGCTGCCGGGAGACGGGCCACGACTCGTCCAGCTCCAGACCGACCCACCCCGCCAGCCAGCCGAGGAAGTCCTCCGGCGCCAGGGCCGGGTCGAAATAGGACGGCAGGCAGTCCAAAGTGGACAGAATCGGTGCGAGGACGTCGTCGAAGCCGGAGACGAAGCGGACGGTGAACGGGTCCTCCTGGTAGATGCCGGGCAGCATCCCGGACAGGGGGACCGCGGTGGGAAGCCCGGTGACGGCGCCGCGCATCAGTGCTGCTCCACTCTGACCTGGTGCTCGAACGAGAAGACGAGGCTGCACGGATCGAGCTCGATGCGAGGGCTCTCGGACTCGCGAACGCCGGTGACGGGATTGGCTCCGAACAGGCGGACGTCCTCAACCATGTCCACGCCGCGAATACGTTGCAGGAGGCCGAAGATCTCGCCGGCGGGAACGGGCCGGCCGAAGGGCCAGCCGGTGCCGTCGGGACCGCCGCTGATGGGATTCAGGTACGCGTACAAGGCGGCGAGGGCGTCGGTCCGGACGCGGGCGGTGTCGACGCGCGGGCGAGCGACCAAGCGGGCGACCACGGTGACGCCACGGTAGCGAGGCGGCTCGACCAGCACCCGCGTGCCGATGAGGCGGACCTGGTCGAGGTGAGAAGCGATGCGGCGCAACATGTCCTCGTCGGGCACGAGCTCGCCGAGCTTGATCCCGGACGCCTCCGAGGCGGCGGGAACGACCAGCACCCGAACGGAACCGGCCTGGACGTCGTCCTCGCCGGCGGTGACGCAGCGGACGCGGGCGAGCTCAGGGGCGATCTCCGAGACGATCGCCTCGTAGTCCTCGGCGGTGACGGCCCGGCTACGGGTGCGCAGCAGGATGGGCCCGCGCGCCTTGGCCTCCTCGATGGTCTCGGCGTCGACGCCACCCTTGGCGAACTCCAGGTTCTCCACCCGGTCCACAAACGGAATGGACGACTTGAGGGTGCGGATGGCGCCCTTGCCAACGTTGCCGTGCCGGCCGCCACCGGTGGCGTAGCGGCGAATCCGAATCGACTCGCCGGCCTCGGGCACGGCCCCGTGCTGACGAATGCCGCCATCGGCGTCACGGACGACCGGGCCGAAGGTGATGGTGCCGGCGACCTCGTCGAGCAGGTAGTGCCGATCGGCGGGCCCGCTCCAGGCGAAACCGCTGACCTGACTCCATTCCTGCCAGCCATCGGCGGAGCTGACCTCGACGACAGGCGAGGCGATGCCGCCGAGCAATGGCGCGCGACCCAGGCGGAACTGTTGCCCGGCAACACCTTCGGACATGCCCAGCAGCTCGACGTCGACGATCTCGGCGTGGATGGCGGGTGCGGTGCCGCCGACCGTCGAGGCCGACAGGCCCATGACGACCGGGGAGTCACTGTAGGTCGGGAAGCCGTCGGGAACCTCGACCACACGGGCGCGTAACCAGCCGGCCCGCTGTCCAACCAGGACAGACGCCTCATGGTTGTCGGGAACGTGCACCAGGACGCCGCCGGCCTTGTTCAGGGCCCCGGTGTCGTCCCGGCTGACCAGGCACTCGGTCCACCCCGAGCCGGTAAACGCCTCCCACACCAGCGGCGGCTGCTCGGGATGAACGCCGACACCCTCGACGTGGCAGTCGAAATCCAGGCGCACGACACAACTCGGCACCGGGTCGGTCAGGCCGACCAGGAGCAGATCCCCGACCTGCGGGACCGGGCTGAAAGCCGGGAAGGAGCGTCCCAGCTTGAGTTCCTCCGTCCGCTCGACGGCGAAGTCGTCCACCACGGTCGCGACCCGGCTCAGCGCGCACGGCACGATCTGGAGATCACGCCTGGTGCTGAACAGGATCGACTCCTCCAGGTCGGTGCGCGGCGTGGCGACGCTGGTGCCGGCGGCGACACCGACGGAGGTGATCGCCGGCGCGGACAGCCAGAAGGTGACCGGCGCCTCGGCCGGGGTGGCGGGGATCAGCCGTAAGCCGATCATGTCGAGGAACTTCACGTACATGCGGTCCGGGACCTGGTTGAGCCGGAACAGCAGTTGGTCGGTCATGTAGGCGAAGGTCTCGATGAGCGTCACGCCCGGATCGGACACGTTGTGGTCCGTCCACTCCGGACAGCGGCGCATCACCATCCGCTTGGCGTCGTCCACCAGGTCCTGGAACCGGCGGTCGTCGAGGTTGGGCACGGGCAGGGCCATCAGTAGTCACTCCCGTCCTCGGGGATGGTGTAGAACGGGAACACCAGGTTGCGGCGGTCGTTGGTGTGCTTGATCCGGTAGCTGATGTCGATGTAGAGCACGCTGCGGTCCTCGGGATCGGGCCGCACGTCGACCAGTTCCACGTCGACCCGGGCCTCCCAGCGCAGCAGCGCGTTGCGGACCTCCTCGGCCAGCTCGGCCGCGGTGGCGGCGTCGGCCGGCCGGAACACGAAGTCCCGCAGTCGGCTGCCGAAGGCCGGCCGCATGGGCCGCTCCCCCGGATAGGTGGCCAGGATCAGCCGCATGGCCTGCTCCAGCTCCACCTCGCGGCGGACCAGCTCGATGCCGCCCCGCGGCGACACGCCCAGCGGGAACGCCCACCCGGCGCCGACGAAGTCCTGTGACACCACTGCCTCTTCTCAGTTCAGCTTGATCATCTGGCCGGACACCTCGACCAGGGCCGGGCTGGAGATCTTCACGCCGGCCTGGCCGGACAGCTCCAACTGCCCGTCGCTGGTGAGCTTGAGCCCGCCGGCGCCGGCCTTGATCTCGATCTTTCCCGCGCCCGAGCAGTCGATGGTCAGGGTGCCGGCCGGGGTGCGGCTGGCCGGCGGGGCCGGCTTGCAGCTCACCACCATCGTGCCGCCGACCTGATCGATGGCCAGGCCCATGTTGCCGTCGCCGGTGCCGAGCGTGATCGACGACGTGGTCGGCGGCGCGGCCCCGGGCGGCCCGGGCGGCAGGTCGTCCTCCAGCAGCAAACCGTTGCCGGCCGGGGAAGTGATGCCGCGCTTGACCACCGAGCCCGAGCCGTTGACCGCGGAGCTCAGCGGCTCGTAGGACGAGTTGTCGTTGACCAGCCCGCCGATCACGTACGGCCGGCGCGGGTCGCCGAACTCGAAGCCCAGCAACACTTCGTCGCCGACCTCGGGCAGGAACACCAAGCCGCTGCGCCGACCCGCGCCGAGCTGCACGACCCGGGCCCAGTCCGACTCGTAGTCCGGCGACAGCCACGGCAGCGCGACCTTGACCTTGCCCTTGCTGTCCGGGTCGTTGGAGTTGGTGACCACGCCGCAGACCAGGCCCGACAACCCGGGGTGCTGTTGCGCGCCACCGGAAGCGAGCTTGAGCAGCGACCGGTCCTGCCGCCCGCTGACGTAGAACCTCGTGTGGTAGCCGTTTTCCGCCGGATCGAAGACGTGCTTGGCGTTGGTCACGGTCCAGCTGCCGGCGAACTGCTTGGGCACGTGGGCCACGGTCACCTTGACGCCGGCCTGGATGCGCGGGTCGCCGACGGCGGTGCCCTCGGCCTCGGCGAAGGTGCTGGAGATGTGGTCGGCCAGCCCCTTGGCCGCCTCCTCGGCGGCGGAGTCGGCGGCCGATCCAGTCGCGAGTGGACGGTCGACGACCACAAAAGCGGTGTTGCTGGGCGAGGAGCCGAAGTCGATGTGCGGCAGGCCGGGAATCGGCGGCAGCGCCGGCAGGTGCGGCAACGGCGGCAGCAGCCCGTCGGTGAAGGAGTTGGCCAGCTGGCCCGGCTCCTCGCCGTCGATCTGCGCGGTGCCGGTGGCCGCCGACGCGGAACCCACGGCCACCCGGGCCGATTTGGCGTCCCAGACCCGGACCTCGACGTCCGGCGTGAGGTTCGCGGCGGAGATCCGGGGCAGGAAGGTGACCAGGTTGTCCTTGAACGTCAGCGTCGGGCCGGCCCCGATGCCGGTGAGGCTGGACAGGGTGTCGAGCAGGCCGCCGCCGCTGGGCTGGCCGGAAGCCCTGCGGAAGAAGAACTCCCCGCCGACCACGCCGGTCTCGAAGCCGATCTCCCTGGCCCTGGCGACCAGGAAGTCCCAGTCGGTCTGGGCCACCTGGGCGAGATGGGTGTGGGTGGTGTCGGACTCGTCGATCGAGCCCACGTCCAGCCCGGCGTGGTTGGCGATCTGCCGGGCGATGTCGGAGTCCTTCATGTTGAGAAAGGTCCGGGTGCGGCGGGCCCGCTGCAACCGGTGGGCCTTCTCGTAGCCGCGGATCACGGTGTATATCAAGGAATCCGCGCAGATCGCCTCGATGGCGGTGACCTCGCCCTTGATCAGCGAGGTGGTGCCGGTGCTGGTGGCGTCGCCGGCCAGGATCTCCACCCCGGCCCCGATCGCCAGGCCGGCGTCGTCGGTGACGGTGCCGGCCTCGTCCAGGAAGGTCAGCTCGAACATGTCGGGCAGGTGCAGGTGGGTGTCCACCACCGCGCGCACGAGATTGCCCTGCACCAGCGGGGAAAGCGGCAGGCCCACGATCGAGCCGATCTTGATCGTCGGCCAGACGATGGCGGTGGACTGGCCGATCAGGCCGCCGGGCATCATCGCGGGCTCCCGGACGTCAGCTCGTCGGCGTTGGGCAGGTACACGGTGGTGCCGGGGCGCACGCGGGTCGGGTCGTCGATGCCGTTGACCTCGGCGATCCGCCGCCACAGCGCGGGAGTCCCGTAGTTGGCGGTGGCGATCGACTGGAGGTTCTCGCCCTCCCCCACGGTGTGCGTGCGCCGGCCCGGCTGGCCGCCGGAGGTCGGGTTCATCGGCAGGCTGCCCAGCAGGCTCGGAACCTCTTGCAGGGTCAGGTTGAGCACGGCGCGGATCGGGATGCCGGCGTGGCTGAACCGCTCGTAGGTGATGTCGCAGCCGGTCATCCGCACGCTGTACATGAAGCCGATCATTGGCGGACCCCACTGGAAGGTCAGCACCGGCGGCTCGGTGGTGAGGTTGGCGCCGGCCAGCGCGGCCACCATGCCGACCAGGTTGAGCGCGCTGCCCGGGGCCATCCATCCCAGCAGGGTGTCGCAGCGCATCTTGGTGGTCACGCCCTCGAACTTCACCTTGTTGATGACGATCTTGGAGTTGCGCACGTTCTGCGTGACCATGGCGTTGCTGCTGCCGTTGGAGGAGGTCGGCGTGGACCGGTTGCCGTACTGGCCCTGCCGCGACATCTGGATCGTCGACGGGTTGAAGTCGAACGGCACCAGGCCGAAGTTGGCCGGGTCCGTGCAGCGCAGCTGCGCCGGCACGCGCGCCCCGGCCAGCATGGCCGCGCCGATCGCCGCGCCAGCAGCGATATCCGCGGCGGCGGCGACCGCCCCCAGTGCCCCGGTCATAGGAACCCCTCATGCACGAGTTGCAGGCTTTCTATTGCCACGCCCAAAGTTCTGGCATCCAGCTCGGGCCCGTCCCACTTGCTCGGGTACACGTTGCGCAGCGTCCAGCTGGCCACCCGGGCCGCCTTGGCGTCGAACAAGGTGATCGTGGCGGTGCCACCGCCGCCGCTGTTGTCGGCGTTCACCCAGCTCTGCGCCTTCTGGCTCAGCCAGGCCTGCACGCGGGGCGTGTCCTGCGCGCTCATGGCTCGCTGCAAGGTGATCGGCGGGTACTCCAGCTGCCCTGGTAGGTAGGTCGGGTGCTGGTAGTTGCCGCCCTCGTACCAGGGTTCGGGCTTGAAGTCCACGCTCAGGCCCGAACAGCGCGCCCAGCCGCCGAGGTCGACGCCGTCGACCGAGACGTGGAAGCGGGTGACCAGGCCCAGCATGGACATCGGGGTCAGCGGCATCGTCCTCAGCCTCCGTAGCTGACGTCGTCGTCGAGGAAGCCCTCGTGCACGATCTCCAGCGTCTCGATGGCCACGTTGCTGCCGCCGGCCTCGAAGTTGGCGATGGACCACTTGGCCGGCATCGCGTTCTTCAGGTGCCAGTCCAGCACCTTCTGCGTGGACGAGTCGTGCAGCACGATCTGCACCTCCATGCCGCCCTTGTGGTGGAAGGAGGTCTGGCTGAGCCAGTCCTTGACCTTCTGCGAGTCGTCCTTGGCCGCGGCCCGGGACAGCCGGACGTGGCTGTACTTGGTGGCGGCCGGGAAGTACCAGCGCTGGTTGCCGGCGTCGCCGGCCCGGTAGTCGGCCACGTCCCAGGTCACGTCCAGGCCCTCGGCCTTGGTCCAGCTGCCCAGGTCGTGTTCGCCCGGCGTCACCTTGACGGTGAACCGGTTGGCCAGGCCGATCACCGACTGGTCGTTGAGTGGCATGACTTCTCCCCTATCGGTAGTCGGACAACTGGCCGGCGCGTTCCCGGTCGACCAGCAGCTCCAGCCGCAGCCGGCTGCGCAGGCGGGTGTAGAGGCGGGCCGACAGCTCCTCCAGGTCCAGGTCGTTGATGTCGACGTGGTGGTGGGCGGTGGCGGCGGTGCTGGCGGTCGTGGTGGTCGCGGCCGTGTGGGCGGTGGTCGGTGTGGTGGCCTGGGATTGGGACGTCTGACCGTGCTGCTGGGTGGCCGGCTGCTGCGGTTGTTGTTGCTGTTGCCCGGTTTCCCGGTGCAGGTGGTGGCCGTTGCGGCTGAGCCGGCCGAGCACCGCGGCCTCCAGGTAGCCGGCGGTGGAGTCGGCCGGCTGGTCCTGGTCCTGTTGCTGCTGTTGCGATTGGGCACCCTGCTGGGACTGCGGCTGAACCGTTGCCGCGGTGCTCTGCGGCAACGGTCCGTGGGACGATTGGGTTGTCTGCGCCGGTGTTGTGCTCGGCGGCGCGTGCCGGGCGGCCGATGGCCGTAGCCGCGACAACACCGCCGCTTCGAGGTAGCCGGCGGTCGGATCGGGTTGATCGGCTTGCTGTTGTTGCTGCGGTGACTGGGATTGCTGCTGCTGGCCTTGGGGCGGCAGGCCGAGGGCCTGGCGTTGTTGCGGGGTGAGCGAAGGGTTCTGCCACTCCTGCTGGACGACGCGGCGGGCCGTGTCGGTGGCGACGCGGTCGACCTCCTCGCGAACCCGGGTGTCGATCACCTGCTGCGGGGCGGACGGGGTGGTTGCGGTCGTGGCCGTGGGAGCGAGCTGGGTGTGGGTGTCGGCAACGAAGCTCGGGGTGAGCCGTGGGGCGTGGATCAGAGGCGGCGGCTCCGGCGCTTCGCCGGCGTAGAAGCGTTCGGCGGCAACGGCTTCGGCCTCAAGGGCCTGGCCGTGCTCGGAAGACGGGGACGGCAACGACAGGCCGAGGGTGCGTTGCTGGACCGCGTGCACGAGTTCGTGCGCGATCAAGCCCCGCGCCTTCGGCGAGGTCACGGGACCGGCCTCGTCCGGCAGATGCACCTTGCCCGCGCGGGTGAACGCCCGCGCACCATGGGATCGCGCCTCGGCCGAGACGGCTTTGCCGCGCACCACCGGCACATCCGCGACCTCGACACCGTGGGTCTGGCGCATCGCCGTCGCGAGCTCGGCCGGCACCGACTCGTGGATAACCGGGGCCGGCTGGTCGACCACAGTGGACGGAGCCGGCTCGTCGATAACCGGCGCCAGTTGGTGGATCAGCGGCGCGGCCGCTGGGGCAGGCTCCTCAGGAGCCGACTCCTCGGCCGCCTGCGGCGTCGGCGCGGAGATCGGCGCGCCCAGGCCGAGCCGGCGGCTCTGGCCGAGGTTGGCCCGACGCTCCGGCCTCGGCCGCACGACCGGGACTGGTGGCGGAGGTGGCGGCGCCGGCGTTTCCATGATGGGCAGCGGGAGTCCCAGATCCGGCAGGCCGGCCGGCTCGTCGTTCTGCTGCGTCATCCAGGCCGGCGGGGTGTAGCGCAGCCAGGCCGGGGCGCGATGCGGAACCTTGGGCTCGCGGGGCTCCTCGACGTGCTGATCGTCCACATAGGTCAGTGGCATCGGCTCGATCGGCGTCACCGTCACGGCTCGCCTGCGCACCGGCCGGTGCACGACCTCCGCCGCCTCACGGTCGAAACGCACCGGCTTGATCACCGAGGCGATGCCCTGCACCGAACCGCGCAACACCGGCTCACTCGCCGCCATCGGCTCCCGCCGCCCCGGCAGCGGCGGCAACACCGGAGCCGGGCCGATCACCAGCGGCGCCTTCGCACCGAAGGTGCCCGGCAGCGGCGGAAGGCCCGACCACTCCCGATGCTGCGGCCGCTCGACGGCACCCGTCTCACCAGCCTGGCCACCCCCCGGTCCACCAGCCTGGCCAACCCCCGGCCCACCAGCCTGGCCAACCCCCGGCCCACCAGCCTGGCCAACCCCCGGCCCACCAGGCAGGCCAACTCCCGGCTCTCCAGGCCGGTCGACTCCGGCCGGGCCGATCGCGGCGCCGGCCCCACCAGTCCCGGCGGCGCCAGACTCGGCGTTCACCGCCGCCTCCCCGCCCCGTCTCCGAAACGGCCAGCGCATCCGCCCTCCCTCAACTCTCCGTGACCGCTGCTTCGCTTGGAAGGGGGCCTTCCTCCACTCCGAGTGGAGGAAGGCCCCCTTCCAAGCCTTACTAGCCAGTAGGGGACTACTGGGGGTTACTGTCGGCTTGGTGGGTGTGGATCTTGCCGATCTCGGCGATCATTCGCTGCCGCACCGGGTGCTCCAGGTCGAGGATCGAGCCGAAGGTCCAGTGCAGGTAGTAGGCCACGTACGCGACTTCCTCCCAGATCCGGTCAGCCGCGCACGTCAGGATCCCCCCGGCGCATCACCGGCGATGTCGACCCCGAAGTCCTTGCCGCAGTGCGGGCAGCTCACGGCGACCTCGGTGTGGCCGTCCTGGTTGATCCGGCGGTACAGGTCCTGGAGGAACGCCAGGTCCGAGGCGAACAGGTTCTCGATGACAAAGGTGTCCACAGCGGACAGATCGCCGAGCTCGGTGACCGTGCGCTCCAGCAGCAGAACCGTGAGATAGGCCGGGTTCTGCTTGGAGCGCTGGTCGGCCTGGGTGGTGATCTCGTCGCGGGCGGTGGCCAGGCGCATGATCCCGCTGCGGTGCACCCGGCCGTTCTCGTCGACGTAGCCGCGGGGCAGGGTGAACGGGTACTCGGTGCGCAAGGTCTCCTGCACGGCGGTCACAGTCCCACCTCGCTGGCGCTCGGCGGGTCTGCGACCCAGGCCACTGTGCTGAATGGTTCCCTCGCAAGCTCGGTCACGGCGCGACCCGCTGGATGTGCTCGCAGACCAGGGTCACGGTCTCCATCAGCACCTCGCTGGCCCCGGCCTTGAGGCCGCCGATCTCCAGCTTGGACGGCCACGCGTGCTCAAGGTGGTAGCGGGCGACGGGCTTGCCGTCGGTGGAGTACATGACCAGCGAGCAGCTCTTGCGGGCGGCCACGATGTCGCCGTTGAGCACGGCCTCGTGCCACGCCCACAGCTCCATGCTGGAGTTCTTGCCGCGCTTGAGGACCAGGGTCGGCGGCTTGGTCTTGCCGGGCAGTTTCTTGAGCACCACGGCCTTGTCGGTGGACTCCATCAGCTCGACCGCCTCGACCTCGGTGGTGATGCCGAGCAGCTCGGCGAACGAGGCGATCTCGTAGCCGTCGATGGTGATGGAGAAGCGGGCCGCGGTGAGCGCGTCGCTCGGCTGGTTGGGACCGAGTCCGGAGGGCATCGTGTCTCCTTTGTGGACGGTTCGGGGGGATTACTCTTCGAGCGAAGCGCCCTCGGAGAACTGGGAGATGCGGAAGACCACGAACTCGGCCGGCTTGACCGGCGCGATGCCCAGCTCGACGACGAGGATGCCGGCGTCACGGCTGTCCGGCGGGTTGTTCTCCTCATCGCACTTGACGAAGAACGCCTCGGCCGGGGTGCGCCCGAACAGCGCCCCGTCCCGCCACACCCGGCGCAGGAACATGGTGATGGTGCGCTTGACCGAGTCCCACAGCTTCGGGTCGTTGGGCTCGAACACGACCCAGTTGGTGCCCTGAAGAATGGACTTCTCCACGTAGTTGAACAGCCGCCGCACGTTGAGGTAGCGCCACTCCGGGTCGCTGGACAGGGTGCGCGCGCCCCACACCCGGATGCCCTGCCCGGGGAAGGCCCGGATGCAGTTGACGGCCACCGGGTTGAGCGTGTCGTGCTCCCCCTTGGTGATGTTGAGCTCCAGCGTCACCGCGCCCCGCACGACCTCGTTGGCCGGGGCCTTGTGCACGCCGCGGTTGGCGTCGTTGCGGGCCCAGATGCCGGCCATGTGCCCGCTCGGCGGCACGAAGACCTGCTTGCCGGCCACCGGGTCGGCCACCTTGATCCACGGCCAGTACATGGCCGCGTACTTGGAGTCGTAGCCGGTGAAGTCCATCCGCCATTCCTTGACCCGCTGGGCGTTGAGGCCGGGCGGGGTGTCCAGGACGGCGACGCGGTCGGCCATCAGCTCGCAGTGCGCGATCATGGCCAGCTGCACGGCCTTGACGTCGTCCAGCGAGATCTTGCCCTGCTGGTAGGCGGCCATCAGGTCGGGCACGCACAGCATGGTGACGTTGTCGATGGCCTCCAGGCCGCCGAAGCCGGTGCGGTCGGCCGAATCGCCGACGTAGTCGCCGGCGGACACCACGTCCGCGGCCCCGCCCGGCAGTGCGACCTCGCCGGTCTGCGGCACGGCCAGGGCCTTGCCCTTGGTGTCCTCGACGGTGATCAGCTTGGACTGCGCGCGCACCACGGTGACGACGTTGTTGGCGCCGCGGCGGGTGGTCAGGTTGTCGAAGGTCTCGACCGGCTGCCCGCCCTGCTTGACCACCAGCTTGAAGGCGTCGTCGGCGGGCTCGCCGGCCGGCTGCACCTCGACGCTGATCCCGGTCAGCTCGGGCTGTCTTGCCGACACGGTCAGCGCGACGCGACCGTCCACAGCGGACGGAAGCTCGGCGATCGGGGCGGTGTCACCGCCGGCTCCCCCGACCCGCACCACGTAGGCGGTGCCGCCGCCGTTGAGGAAGTAGCCGTAGACGGCGTGCGCGAGGTAGTAGCCGGGCACGAAGTCGCCGAACGACCGCTTGAACTGGGTCCAGCTGGTGACCAGGACCGGCTCGTCGACCGGCCCCTTCTCGGCGAATCCCACGAAGGCGGCGACCGCGGTCCCGACGGCCTCGATCGGCCTCGAACCCGATGACACTTCCTCCATGTACACGCCGGGCGCGAGGTAGCTGCTTGGCATCGGGCCCTCCCTGACAGACACTTGCGACAACGACATCGTGACCAACCGGGCGCGGTCTTCCCAGCGACCGGGGTGCGGGACTAAAGGCGGCCGGGACTGCACCTAGGGGCGAACGGGTCGGGGCCAAAGGGACGCCTGTCCGCCACTGCGATCGCCGGCGTCGGCCACGGACACTTCGATCTGTGCTCACCACCGTTGACCAGTCGCTGTGCGACCTGTTGCGGAAACGGCTGCCGGACGGCACCGCCGTTCTGCTCGGCGCGCCGGCCGAACCGCTGGCCGCCGTCTCGTTGACCCTGTTCGGGTTGCGGGAGGACGCGCGCGGCCGGTCAGCCGGCTGGGACGACGTTCGGGACGCGGACGGCACTCTACTGGGCCGCCGCGCGCCGACGCGCCGCTACGAACTGTCCTATGTGGTCCAGGCCCACGCGGCCGACGCCGAGACCGAGCACGACCTGTTGGGGCAGGCGCTGATCGCGTTGACCGACGAGGACACCGGTCTGGCCTATGAGCTACGGCTGGGCGATTGCCTGCCGTGCGAACGGGGTTTCCCGCCACGCGCCGGGTTCGTGCTCACGGTCGGCGCGGCCTATGTGCCGCCGCTCGACACCGAACTGGCCAAGCCGGCCGACGAGATGCACATGGGCGTGGCGCGCACGGTGCGTCCGCCGGCGCCCCCGGCCAACGCGAAACGCTGGGCCCGCAAGCGGATCGAGGAGACCTGATGCCACCCGGAGCCAAGCAGGGCGACCAGGTCGTCGGCACCGACACGCACATCTACATGATCCCCTCCCCCGGTGGCCCGGTGCCCACGCCGCTGCCCAGCCCGTTCGCCGGCAAGATCACCGGTGGGTGCAGCGCCAACGTGATGATCGGCGGCATGCCGGCGGCGACTGTCGGCAGCACCGCCACCAACTCGCCGCCGCACGTGCCGCAGGGCGGCCCGTTCCAGGCGCCGCCGACCAACCAGGGCACGGTGACCCAGGGCAGCGGCACCGTAATGATCAACAACAAGCCGGCCGCCCGCGTCGGGGACCCGGTGACCACCTGCAACGACCCCGCCCCGGCCCCGACGAGCTCCATCGTCGGCGCGGGCACCGTGATGATCGGCGGTTGACATGACAGAACCCTGGGAACCGTTCAGCCACAGCGAAACCGTCGGCATGGTCTACCAGCACGACAACACCAGCTGCTGGGCCGCCGGCATCGCCATGCTGGCCGGCTCCGACCTGGACACGGTGCTCGGCGAGTACCGGGACGTGGCCATGACCTGGGACCGCATCGAGCCGATCGCCCTGCACTGGGGCGTGCGCGAGGTGTACCCGGCCTGCGGCCTGCCCTCGTACTGGGTCACCGAGCTGTCCGAGCACGGTCCACTGTGGATCGTGATCAAGCAGGGCGGCGGCCACGTCAGCCACGCCGTGGTGCTCTACGGCATCTGGTCGGACGGCACCACCGCCGGCACCTGGATGTACTACAACGACCCGATCCACGGTCCGCTCCAGCTGGACTACGACACGTTCGAGCGCTCGTTCGAGCTGGGCGCGAACTCGCGCGCCAACATCTTCGCGACCCGCTAGGGAGAGTGAACACGATGACCGACACCACACCACAGGTGAGCCAGGACGAGTTCGCGCAGGCGTTGCAGGCCGACGCCGGCAGCTTCGCCAGCTACACCGCGAGCGACCAACTCCACGGCACCGGGCCGGGTGAGGAGACCATCGGCGGCGACAGCGTCGTCGACAGCATCGTCAACGTCGGCAAGACGGTGATCGAGCTGATGCACAACACCGCCAGCATCAACGCCTCCGAGTACGCCAATGCCGTGCCGGCCGGGGTGGACCCGATGGCGTTGACCGGCTGGGCCTCCGAGCCGGGCAACATCAGCCTGCACTGGAAGGCCTCCAGCGAGTGGTGGCGGGTGTGGCAGGCCGACTACGACTTCCTGGTCGGCGTCTCCTACTACTACGGCGCCAGCCACAACGGCGTCGGCCGCTACCTCGACTACGTCGCGCCGTGGATCCAGGTCAACTACCTGCCGCCGGACTTCTCGGTGGACGTGCGGGTGACCGTGCCCAACCACGCGATGAACCGCGGCGACGCCACCTCCGGGCCCATCGCGGCCCTGCCGTTCCAGCTCAACGTGACGCTGAACGGCTTCTTCTCCCACCTGGTCAGCTTCAACCAGCACTACAACGCCGAAGTGGTGGGCACCGGCGCCGGACACTGGCACTGACTGAAGGGGCGGCCGTCCGCGCCGCCCCTTCTCCGTGCCAGCACTCAGATCAGGCCCTCCCGCAGCGCGTACGCCACGGCGTGCGGCCGGTTGCGCAGGTGGAACCGGTTGGTGATGTCGTGCATGATCGCCTTCACGGTGCGCTGCGAGTAGCACAGCTGCTCGGCGATCTCCTTGGTGGAGAAGCCTTCCGCGACCAGTCGCAGCACCTCGATCTCCCGGGCGGAGGTGCCGCCGAGGTGCAGGCCGCGCGGTTCGAGGACGTTGCGCTGCAACCGGGCCACCCGGTCGAGCAGGCGACCGAGCAGGTCCGGCGGCAGCGCGCCGTCGCCGGTGTTGACGGCCTGGGCCAGCCGCACCAGGGCATCGGCGCTGATCTCGCTGCGCCGGGCCACCGCGCAGACCCCGTTCTCCACCGCGGTGAGGATCTCGTTGTCGTCGATCTGGCCGGCGATCAGCGCGATCTTGCTGTGGCCGCCGCACTGGAGCGTGCGCAGCAGCCGCACCGCCTGGTCGTCGAGCCGGTCGGCGACGACGAACACCACCGCCGATCTCGCTTCCTCGCTGTCCTCGTCCACCAGCCGGACCTCGGTCCGCGTGCGCAGCGTGACGGCGACCCCGCCCTGCAGGATCGGATCCGTGGCCCGCACCAGCACCGGCACCCGGGTCAGCGTCGTCGCCGCCGTGTCGAATTCCATCTCGCCTGTCTCCTTCGCTAGGCCGGACGCTCACAGGAGTGAGCACCCGAAGCTGGGAGACCCCTGGAGAACCTGGAACAACAACTTTTTCCGAGAAAATTTTGGTGACTTCACCGGGTCACGAGATGACGCTCCAACTCGCACTCACGGTGACGGTCTGGGCATTGCTGGCGGTGAACGTCACCGTTGCCCGGCCACTGTTGTCGGGCGCGTTCAGTGAAATGGTGACGGAAACCGACCGATCGGCCGCGATACCGCCGGATAACGGAGTCACCGTTACGTTTTGGTTGGTGCTGTTCCACCCCCACGACAGCGCCCCGCCCTTGGCGGAGAGCGTCACGGCCGCCTTGCCCGAATTGAGGTTGACCTCGCGGGGCGTGACGCCGAACGTGCCCACCGGCGGATTGCTGCTCGACGGCGGCTGACTCGACGAGGACGGCGGGTTGCTGCTCGACGGCGGCTGAGTCGTGGTGGTTGTTGTCGTGACGACAACTGGTTTCGGCGGCGGGGCGGCGATCCGGATCGTCGTGGTCGTCGCCGGGGCCACTGTTGTCGTGTCAACAGTAGTCGTGATCGAGTCGGGCACGGACACAGATACGGTCGCGGGTAACGAGCCGGCCGAGCTGGTGCTCGGAGTCGGCGGCAGGGCCTCGCGCCGATCGGCCGCATGCGGGATGAGGGCGTAGATGCCCAACATCAGCAGCAGCGCCGCCACCGCGGCGATGGTGATCCACGGCGGCCGCCGCATCCGCGACTGCCCCACCGGGAAGCCGTCCCGCCGGTACGGCCCGGCCCGGTCGGCCAGCCCGCGCCGGTAGCTGACCAGCTCCGGATCGTCGTTCTCCTGCGTCACCTGGTCGGTGATCTCGCCGCCGGCCACCAGCAGCGGGATCATCGCCAGCAGCTGCTTGGCGTTGACCCGCCGCCGCTTGTTCTCCCCGCACGTGTCGCAGGACTCGATGTGCCGGGCGATTCGCTTGCGCAGCAAGGGAGTCATCCGACCATCCCAGCCGTGCAGCAGGTCGTCCAGCACCGCGCAGGCCTCGCGGCCGGTGCGGGCCACGACCAGCGCCGACAGCGACTTCTCGAACTGCTGCCGGGCCCGCGACAGCAGGGCGTTGGCGTGGTTGACCGAGACGCCCAGCGCCGCGGCCAGATCCGGGCCGGCCAGGCCGTGCTGTCCGGCCAGCTCAAGGACCTCCCGCTCGCCCGGGTTCAGGCCAGCCAGCGTGTCGCGGACCAGCTGCCGCATCTCGTCCAGGCGCAGGCCGCTGTCCACGTCCTCGCCGGCTTCCGGCAGGTCGCCGGCCTCTTCCAGCGCGACCAGCCGCCGGTGACCCCGCCGGCGGCGGTGGCATTCGTTGCGGGCGATCGCGTACAGCCAGGGACGCAGCCGTTCCGGGTCGCGCAGCTGCGTCACCCGCTCGGCCGCGACGATCAGGGTGTCGTGCAGAACGTCGGCGGCGGCGTCCCGATCCTGCAACTGTGAGACACAGTAGGTGTAGAGGGGGTCGGCGTACCTCTCGTAGAGCTCGGCCCACCCCTGCCGGTCGCCTTCCGCGATGGCCCCGACAAGCTGCGCGTCCTGCACAAGGGAAAACCTAGGGGCGAAACGCGGGATTGACGATCGACCGGAGGGAGCCTTGACTGCGGCCGAATCGCCGTTAGGGAAATCCCTATGGGCACCCCCGGATGTCTCCTAGGAGGATTGCGTGCCCTTGGCGCGGCCTCGCGGCCGCCTCGGCGCCCGCACACTCCTATGTCCTATGCCGTGACCAGGCCGGTGCGCCAGGCCCAGGAGGCGATCTCCACCCGATTCCGCGCGCCGATCTTGTTCTGCACGGAGGCGAGGTGGGTCTTGACCGTGGACAGGGACAGGAACAGCGCGCCGGCGATCTCGGTGTTGGTCAGGCCGCGGGCGACCTCCCGCACCACGTCCTGCTCGCGCTGGGTCAGCAGCTCCAGCTCAGGGCCGGGGCCGTCGGCGGGGCGGGTGAAGTGCTGGAGCATGCGCAGGGTGATCTGCGGGGAGATCAGGGCGTTGCCGGCGGCGGCCGCCCGGACGGCCTCGACCAGCAGGGCCGGTCCGGCGTCCTTGAGCAGGAAGCCGCAGGCCCCGTTCTCCAGCACGGCGTAGACGTACTCGTCCAGGTCGAAGGTTGTCACGACAACAACCTTCATCGGCTCGGCCACGCCCGGCCCGGCCAGCTGGCGGGTCACCTCAAGGCCGTCCACGCCGGGCATCCGGATGTCGAGCAGGCAGACGTCGGGCCGCAGCTCGCGGGCCTTGGTCAGGGCGGCCACCCCGTCGGGCACGTCGGCGACCACCTCGATGTCCGGCTGGTTGTCGAGGATCATCCGGAACCCGACCCGGACCATCTCCTGGTCGTCCGCGATCAGCACCCGCACCGTCACCGCGCGCCTCCCCCCTTGGTCGCACTCTCCAGCGGCAGCTCGGCCAGCACCTGCCAGCCGCCGTCCACCTCGCCCGCCGAGAACAGGCCGCCCAGCAGCTCCACCCGTTCCCGCATGCCGACCAGACCGTATCCACCCGAGCCGCCGACCGGCACGAGCCGTCCGCCCTTGCCGTCGTCGCGGACCAGCAGCCGCAGCCCCGCAACTGTACGGGTCAGTTCAACTGTCACGTCGGTCGGCTCGTTGGCGTGCTTGTAGACGTTGGTCAGCGACTCCTGGACCAGCCGCAGCACCGACCGGCCGACCTCCTGGGGCACCGCATCGGGCAGGTCGATGCGCAGCCGCACCGGCACGCCGGCCTGCGCGGCCCGGTCCACCGCGGCCTGTACGTCGGAGTTCAGATCGGTGGTCGCGGTGTAGAGGGGCTCACTTTCCCGCAGCGTGCCGACCAGGCGGCGCATCGCGGCCAGGGCGTCGGTGCCGGAGTTGGCGATGCCGGGCAGCAACCGGTGCGCGGCCAGCGGATCGTTCTCGGCCACGGCCAGCGCGGCCTGGGCCTGTACGACCATGCCGGTGACGTGGTGGGCGACGACATCGTGCAGCTCGCGGGCCAGCTCCACCCGTTCGGCCCGCTGCGCGTCGGTAACGGCGGCGGTCATCGCGCGGCGGCGCATGCCGGCCTGGGCCCGCAGGTAGATGGCGACCATCACCGCGACGCCGACCACCGCCACGCCCAGCGCGAAGTTGAGCCGCAGCGTCGTCGAGTAGAGGGGGTAGGCGTCCCGGTACAGCAGGGCGAACGTGGCCGAGGCCCCGAGCAGGCCGACCTCGATGATCGCGACGACCGCGTCGCCGCGGAACACCACCGCCATGATGATGACCAGGAAGGCCACCGACTCGGCCGGCGTGAGCGGACCGGCCACCGTCGGCAGGTCGATGTGGAGGTCCCGCGCGACCACCGTGACGACACCGGCCGAGATGGTCGCGATCATCACCGCCAGCACCGGACGCCTGAGGCAGATCACCGCGGCCGCGCAGGTCAGCATGATCACCGGCTGCACCACGAGGGTGCTCAGCCGGCCGAAGGCCACGAACGGCAGCGTCTGGAGCAGGTACACCGCGGCCACACCGAGCCCGATGAACAGGGGGGCACGCAGCGCCGTCAGCAGTCGGTCCACGAAGGACACACTACGGGCGCGCGCCCGCCTGCGACCTCGGCCGACCGGCTCGGCGCGGCATCAGTCATTCGGCCGATGGACACTCACAGTCCCGGTCTGGCCGGCCGAGGTGGCGAAGACCCGGGCTCCGGCACCGTCTTCTCCCGACATGAACGATCGGGAGGGGACGACGGTGACAGCACCGGTGCTCACGGGGCGGGGCCTGACCAAGCAGTACGGCGGCGTGCACGCCCTGAACAACGTGGACATCACCATCGGGGCCGGCGAGGTGCTGTCCGTGGTGGGGCCGTCCGGCTCCGGCAAGACCAGCCTGTTGCAGGTGCTGTCCGGCATTCTGCGGCCGGACAGCGGGGATGTGTTCCTGGACGGGCAGTCGGTCGGCACGCTGTCCGAGGCCGCGCGCAGCGAACTTCGGCGGACCGCCTTCGGCTTCGTCTTCCAGTCCACCATGCTGGTGGCCGAGCTGACCGCCGAGGAGAACGCCGCACTGCCGCTGCTGCTGGGCGGAATGCCCCGCCACGAGGCCGTGTCCACCGCCCGCGACTGGCTGCACAAGCTCGGGCTGGACGGCCTGGCCGGGCGGCGGCCCGGGGAGATGTCCGGCGGCCAGGCCCAGCGCGTCGCCATCGCCCGCGCGCTGGCCCACCGCCCCCGCGTGATCTTCGCCGACGAGCCGACCGGCGCCCTGGACAGCCGCACCGGCCAGGACATGATGTCCGCCCTGCTGACTTCCGCCCTGGAATCCAACGCCGCCGTGGTCGTGGTCACCCATGACGCCGCCATCGCCGCCCGGGCCCGGCGCCGCGTGGAACTGAGCGACGGCCGCATCGCGGAAGAGGTCTACGCATGAGCGAGCTTGCGAGCGAATCATTCAGCACAGCGCGTTTCACGCTCGCACTGCCGACGAAGGAGGCGGTGTGAGCGTCTTTCGGATCGCGCTTGCGGTGCTGCGCAACGATTCCCGCAGCCGAGTCGGCACGGCGCTGGTGACGGTGGGCGTGGCATTGGGGGTGTCGCTGGTGCTGTGGCTGGCGTCCGCGCCGCATGCGTTGCAGCAGCGGGCGGATCGGATCGCCTGGCGCGACGGCGGAGTGGTGAGCCAGCAGGATTCCCGGGCCCAGGTCGTGCTGGCGACGAGCCAGGATCAGTTCGGTGGCAAGCTGATCCAGCGGTTCGACGTGACGCGGGCGCATCCGGGGACCGAGCCCTCGTTGGCGGCGGGCATGCCGCTGTTCCCGGGGCCGGGCCAGGTGTTGCTGTCGCCGGCGCTGGCGGAGCTGGTCGGGTCCAACCCGCCGGAGAATCTCGGCGATCGGTTCCCGGGCCGGGTGGTCGGCCAGCTGGGCGTGCAGGCGCTGGAATACCCGGACGAGCTGGTGGTGATCGTCGGCCACGAGCCCGGCACGGTCAATGGTCAGGCGCTGTCCGGCTTCGGCGGCTTCACCGGTTACGCGGCCGACAACTCCGACCTCCTCTTCCTGCTGACCAGGATCGGCATGGTGGTGCTGATCGTGCCGTGCCTGGTGCTGGTGGCCTCGGCGGCGCGGCTGACCGCGACCCGGCGGGAGCGGCGGCTGGCGGCGCTGCGGATGGCCGGCGCGACGCCCGCTCAGGTGATCGCGATGACCGCGGTGGAGACGGTGATCGGGGCGGTGCTGGGCAGCGTGATCGCCGTGATCGCGGCCGAGCCGCTGAGCCATGTGACCGCGTTGATCCCGTGGGGCAGCGGCACATGGCTGCCGGGCGACTTCACCTCCGGGCCGCTGTTCGTCGGCTTCATCGCG
Source organism: Kutzneria sp. NPDC052558 (assembly GCF_044547355.1). NCBI lineage: Bacteria > Bacillati > Actinomycetota > Actinomycetes > Pseudonocardiales > Pseudonocardiaceae > Kutzneria > Kutzneria sp. NPDC052558. The sequence goes on along the minus strand of NZ_JBIUAG010000004.1, from coordinate 41,963 downwards.
GTGCTGGCGCCGGTTCTCGTTGTCGGGGCGGCGGTTCTGGGGCTGCGCCGCGTCGTCGACCGGCCGTTGACGGCCGCCGCCGAATCGTCCCGGCGCAAGGTCAGCACGGCCCGGCTGTTGGGGCTGATCGCGGCCGGGTGCGTGTTCGCGTTCGGCATGCGGATCGCCATGCGGGGTTCCGGCCTGGACCGGTTCACCACGGTGCTGGTCGGACTGGGCGGGGTCGCGCTGGCGCTGGTGCTGGCCGGGCCGGTGGTGACGTCGTTGGTGGGACGGTATTTCGTGGCCCGCTGGCGCAAGCCGTCCACACTGCTGGCCGGGCGGCGGCTGCTGGGCGACCCGGTGGCGGCGTTCCGCGCGGCGGCCGGTGTGGTGGTGGCGGTGTTCGCCAGCGCGCTGGCGTTGACCATGCTGCCCGGCATCGAGGACCAGGTGTCGGTGTACCACGGGCCGTGGCGGGACTCGGCCGTCGTAGCCGAATCGGTGGCGCGCAACAGTGATCCGGTCGGCGATCTGCGGTCGGAGTTGGCCAAGCGCAAGCTGGACGCCCAGGTGGTGCCGTTGGTGAGCGGCTACCTGCGGTCGACCGGGGACGACTACCAGCGGAGCTACCAGGCGGTCATCGCACCGTGCCGAGACGCCGCCAAAGTCCTTTCCGGACTGTCCGAAAGCGACTGTGCCGACGGTCCCGCCGTGTACCTCCCTTCGGGCGAAGGGAATGCCCCACAGAAGGCGGAGTTCGCCCCGCAGACCAGGACGCCGATCGAAGGTGAACCGGCGGCCAAGCCGCTGCCGGCCGGCGTGCCGGTGCACAAGATCACCGGCTACGCCTCGCTGATCGTCATAGACCCGGCGGTGTTCCCGAACCTGGCCGCCAATCCGACCGGCGCCGCGGTCACGACAACACCGTCCAATCGGGACGCCGTCTACACCATGGTGGTCCGGATGCTGCCCGACGTGCCGGTGTCCGACAACGTCCGGGACTCCAGCCGCGGCGTCACGCTGCTGGCCGACCTGCGCCGGGCCACGGCGATCGGGTTGGGGCTCATGGCTTTGCTCAGCGGGGCCAGCGCGGCGGTGGCCGCCGCCGGCTCGGTGATCGACCGGCGGCGCACGTTCGGCGCGCTGATCGCCGCCGGCACACCGGTCCGGGTGCTGGCCCGGGCGTTGCGGCGCGAGGTCGTGCTGCCGGTGCTGGTGGCCACTCTCGGCGCGAGCCTGGCCGGCATGCTCGTGGGCATCGGGCTGCTCAGCGTCGTCGGCAGCATCTCCGGCCGGGGCGAGGCGTTGCTCAGCCCCTGGATCCTCGCGCCGGCGGCCGCCGGCTTCCTGGTCGCACTGGCCGCGGCCGCCGCCTGCGGGCCGGTGCTGCGGACCTTCAGCGCCAAGGACTACGCCGCCGAGTGACCGACGCCACACGACCGACGCCGTAACACCGCGCTCGCCCGGCGACTCATGTCAAGCGGGAACCAGTCGAAGGAAAGAACGTGAGTGCACCTACCGAACGGGCGCTGCGCGCCACCGATCGGCGGCCGATGACGCAACGGACGCGGCGGATCGTCTACGCCGCCTGGGCGTTCGCGCTCGTCGCGATTCCGGTCATCCTGGTCTGGCTGGCCGGCGACGACATGCTGGATCTGCGGGTGTACCGCAACGGCGGCCTGGCCTGGCTTCAGGGATTGCCGCTGTACCACGACTTTCCGGGGCCGCTGTCCGGGCCGAACCTCCCGTTCACCTATCCCCCGCTGGCGGCCGTGCTGTTCAGCCTGTTCGCCGCGATGCCGTTCTGGCTGACCAGCACGGTGGTCCTCGCCGGCGGCTTCCTGGCGCTGACGGCGGCAATGGTGGTGATCGCCGGCCGGCTCGACCGCCGTCTGAAGTGGACACTCGGGCCGGCGGCCGCGGTGTTGGCGCTGTCGCTGGAACCGGCGCTGTCGACGTTCGGCTACGGCCAGGTCAACCTGGCGCTGATGGCCTTGGTCGTGGTGGATTGCCTGGCCGTCAAGCGTTTTCGGGGCGTGCTGGTCGGGTTGGCGGCGGCGATCAAGCTCACACCGGCGGTGTTCGTGCTGTACTTCCTGGTGAAGCGGGACTGGAAGGCCGCCGCCCACTCGATGGCCTCCTTCGTCGCGTTCGGACTGGTCGGATTCCTGTTCGCCCCCAACGACTCCCGTGAGTACTGGTTCAGCACCGTGTTCGACCCCAGCCGCATCGGCGGCCTGGCCTACATGAACAACCAGTCCATCCGTGGTCTCCTGCACCGCCTGCACCCGCTGCCCGTGGTCGAGACCCTGCTGTGGGCGGTGCTGACGATCATGGTGCTGGCCCTGGCCTGGCGGGCCGCCCGCCGCGCCGCCAACGACGTCATCGCCCTGACCGCCATCGCCGTCGCCGGGCTGCTGGCCTCGCCGGTTTCCTGGTCCCACCACTGGGTCTGGGCCGCGCCGGCCTTCCTGGCCCTGGGCTGGCAGCTGTGGCTGACCCGGGCCTGGAAATGGGCGCCGGCGCTGGTCGCGGCCGCTGCCGTGTTCTGGCTCGCCCCCTTCCAGTGGCTGCCCCACGGCGACGACCGGGAACTGGACTGGAGTCTGTGGCAGCACATCCTCGGCAACGCCTACGTCTGGCTGGGCATCGGGCTGCTCGCCTTGGCACCCCGCCGAGCCGACGCCGATGCGGTATCGTCGGAGCCGGCTCGCAGGGAGCCGCCGGTCCGCGGAAAGGGCTCAGCCCGCCTGAGCGGTTCCCTGGTTGTGTAGCCGGCACCTCCTTTCAGCCTGGCGATGCGGACAGCTGGCTTGTGAAGGGAGGTCGCTGTGCCGACCTTTTCGCTGCCCGACGATCCCAGCCTTGACCACCTGCGGCGCCAGGCCCGGGCCTTGCACCGGGCGGTGCGCGCCGGGGACGCCGAGGCGCTGGCCCGGGTGCACCACTCCTACGGCGTCCCGCGGGAGCCGTTCCCACTGGCCACGGCCCAGCTCGTGATCGCCCGTGAGTACGGGTTCGCCAGCTGGGCTCAACTTCGCCGGCACGTCGACGTCATCGAGCGCTACCGCTGGCCCCGGCGCGGCGTGCAAGCGATCTCCACGCCGTCCGACGAATACTGCCGGTTGGCCTGCCTCACCTACTCCGCCGAGGACGACCCGTCCCGCTGGGCCTCGGCCGTCTTGCCGGCGGAGCCGCACATCTGGGCCGCCGCGGCGGCCGGCGACGCGGACAGGGTCGAAGCGTTGCTGGCCGAAGACCCATCCCTGGCGCGCCGCGAAGGCGGCCTTCATTCGTGGGAACCGCTGTGCTACCTGACGTACTCAAGGGTGCGACAGCGCGATCCGCTGCGGACAGCCAGGATCCTGCTCCGGGCCGGGGCCGATCCCAACACCGGATATCTGTGGGGCGGGCTGACCACGCCGTTCACCTTGCTCACCGGGGCGTTCGGCGAAGGCGAGCAGGGGCCGGTGCGGCAGCCCCGGCATCCGCAGGCGCTGGAGCTGGCCGAGATGCTGCTGCGGGCCGGGGCCGAGCCCAACGACGGGCAGACCCTCTACAACCGCATGTTCGGCGTCGACGACTCCCATCTGCGGCTGCTGTTCCGGTACGGCCTCGGGCGCGGCGACGGCGGACCGTGGCGAGCCCGGCTGGGCCTCGACTCGCCGATGCAACTGGTGCAGGGTTTGTTGCGGTGGGCGGTCAGCCACAACCAGCAAGCTCGGGTGCATCTGTTGGTGGACAACGGAGTTGAGCTTCCCGACGGCATCGTCCGGCTGGCGCTGCTGAACGGCAACAACGACATCGCCGCGTACCTGGAGCAGGCCGGCGCGCCCGCCGGGGAGCTGGATCCGGTGTCGGAGTTCGTGGCCGCCGTGCTGAGCGGCGGCGACGCCGATCCGTCCGTGGCGGTCCAGGCCCGCGCCGCCCGACCCGGACTGGTGGTGTGGGCCGCCGCCAACGGCCGTCTCGACGCCGTGCGACGCCTGGTCGAACTCGGCTTCGACGTCAATGCCCTCGGCCGCGGCGACGTGCCCGTCGAGCAGCCGTGGTGCACCGCCCTTCATCAGGCCGCCGGCGACGGCGACCTGGCCATGGCCCAGCTGCTGCTCGACCTCGGCGCCGACCCCTCGATCCGCGACTCCCGGTTCGACGCCACCCCGCTGGGCTGGGCCGAACACGAGTCCCACCCCGCCCTCATCACCCTCCTCACCCCTCACTCTCCGCACCCCCTCTAACGCTTGGAAGGGGGCTTTCCTCCACTCGGAGTGGAGGAAAGCCCCCTTCCAAGCTCAGGTGGGGGTGGTGGTGGCGCGGGCCAGGTCCTGGACGAAGGCCTCGGTCATGCGTTGCAGGGCCAGCCGGTAGAGCCAGCCCGTGCCCGGCACCCTGGCCCGGAACGAGCTGCTCCAGCGGATGTCGGTGCCGCCGCCGGCCGGGGTGAGGTCGACGTCGGCCCGATAGCCGCGCAGTGCCAGGCCGGACAGCAGGGCGTAGCTGAACCGCCGGTCGGGCACGATCTCCACGACCTGCTCGCGCATGAGGTACCGGCCGGTGCGGAAGTTGCGGATGGCCCCGACCGACTCCCCGCCGCCGGCGCCGGCCCGTTCCAGGTCGAACTTCTCGATACGGCTCCAGGACGGCCAGGTGGAACCGTCGCGCAGCAGCGCGTGCACCGTCGCCGGGCTGGCGGTGGTGTGTCCCCGGGCGTCGACCCGCTGAATGCCCATGACCCCTCCCCGTGTGTACCAAGTGGTACATGTACCATCTGGTTCAATGGAGCGCAAGGACCCTCGGCGAACGCTGCTCGAAGCGGCGGTCGACCACCTGTCGCGGACCGGCGTGACCGGGCGCAGCCTGCGGCAGCTGGCCGCCGAGCTGGGCACCAGCCACCGGATGCTGATCTACCACTTCGGCTCCATGGAGGGCCTGCTGGTGGAGATCGTGCGCGAGGTCGAGGCCCGCCAGCGGTCGGCCCTGGCCGACCTGGACGCCACGCTCGACCCGGTTGAGCTGGCCAGATCCTTCTGGCGGCGGTTCACCGACCCCGCGCTGTACCCGAACGAGCGGCTGTTCTTCGAGCTGTACGGGCAGGCGCTGCAAGGCCGTCCCGGCACCGAGGCGCTGCTGCCGGAGGTGGTGACCGCCTGGCTGGAGCCGCTGGCGGCCGTGGCCCGGAGTCACGGACTCGACGAGCGGGCGGCGCTGACCCATGCGAGGCTGGGGTTGGCCACCACCCGCGGCCTGCTGCTGGACCTGCTGGCCACCGGCGACCTGGCCGCGGTGACCGAGGCGATGGACCTGTTCATCGACCAGTACGTCTCCGGCCTGCGATGATGACTGGGTTTACCCATGCCGTATGGGTAAGTTGACCCATTTTGTGAACAGGGTCTGGCGCGGTCACGAATGGTCACGCCAAGCTGCGAAACATGGGCAGCATCTCCGTCGTACTGGCCGACAGCCACGACATCGTGCGCAACGGGTTGCACGCCGTGCTGGGGGCAGAGATCGACATCCGGGTCGTGTCGGAGGCCGAGGACACCGCCGAGGCCGTCCGGGCCGCCACCGTGCACCGGCCGGACCTGATCGTCACCGACTTCGACGCCGCCGCCATCCGCGAGCTGCTGCGCGCCGCCCCCGGGGTGCGGGTGCTGGTGTTCACTCTCGCCGACGACGATGACTCCATCTACCGGGCCATCCACGCCGGGGCCCGCGGCTACCTGCTGAAATCCGCCCAGACCGCCGAGATCGTGCGGGCCGTGCGCGGCGTCGCCGCCGGCGAGGCCATCTTCGGCGAGGGCGTCGCCCACCGGGTCACCGAGCTGCTCATCGCCCCCGCCCACCGGGCCGAGGACGTCTTCCCCGAGCTCACCCGCCGGGAACGCCAGGTCCTCGACCTCATCGCCGACGGCCGCTCCAACTCCGTCATCGCCCGCCAGCTCCACCTGGCCCCGAAGACCGTCAGCAACCACATCTCGGCGATCTTCACCAAGCTGCGGGCCGCCGACCGCGCCGAGGCCATCGCCCGCGCCCGCGACGCCGGCATCGGCGCCCGCCACCGCCATCTCACCTCGGTAACGGGCTGACCCTTTCGGCACATGCGGACCGCATGTGCCTCTCCGAGGCAAGTATGACGCGCATGTGCCAGAAGCCGCCGCTTTCTGCCACATGCGCTTCCCATACGGGTTCAGACGCCACATACGAAGCGCATGTGGCGAACACCCCGCCGGTTGCCACATGCGCTTCCCATGTGGGTTCAGATGCCATATAGGAAGCGCATGTGGGGAAAAGGGGGGTTAGGAGCTGAAGGCGGAGTCGAAGGAGGCCTCGGGGGGCTCGATGCGGGTCATGGAGCGGACGAAGGCGAGGGCGTCGGGGGCGCCGGTGAGGCGGTCCATGCCGGCGTCCTCCCACTCCACGGAGATGGGACCGTCGTAGCCGATGCTGTTGAGCATCCGGAAGCACGCCTCCCACGGCACGTCGCCGTGCCCGGTGGACACGAAGTCCCAGCCGCGCCGGGGATCGCCCCACGGGAGGTGGGAGCCGAGCCGGCCGTTGCGGCCGTTGAAGCGCTTGACCGACTCCTTGCAGTCGACGTGGTAGATGCGGTCCCGGAAGTCGTACAGGAACCCGACGGGGTCGAGGTCCTGCCACACGAAGTGGCTGGGGTCGAAGTTGAGCCCGAACGCGGGCCGGTGCCCGATGGCCTCCAGGGTGCGCACGGTGGTCCAGTAGTCGTAGGCGATCTCGCCGGGGTGGACCTCGTGCGCGTAGCGGACGCCGACCTCGTCGAAGACGTCGAGGATCGGGTTCCACCGGTCGGCGAAGTCGGCGTAGCCGCGTTCGATCATCGAGTCGGGCACGGGCGGGAACATGGCCAGGGTGTGCCAGATCGACGAGCCGGTGAACCCTACGACCGTGGTGATGCCCAGCGCGGCGGCGGCCCGGGCGGTGTCGGCGATCTCGGCGGCGGCCCGCTGCCGCACGCCCTCGGGGTCGCCGTCGCCCCACACCCGCGGGTGCAGGATGTTCTGGTGCCGCTCGTCGATGGGATGGTCGCAGACGGCCTGGCTGGTCAGGTGGCACGACAGCGTCCAGCACTGAAGGTTGTGCCGGGCCAGGGTTTCCTTGAACTTGGGGAGGTACGAGTCGTCGGCCAGCGCGGCCCGCACGTCGAAGTGATCACCCCAGGTGGCCACCTCCAGACCGTCGTAGCCCCAACCCGAAGCCAGCCGGCAGACCTCCTCGAACGGCAGGTCGGCCCACTGCCCGGTGAACAGCGTCACGGGACGAACCATCACACACCCCTCAGTGAAATGCCCTGTTGCACGGCCGCGAGCACCCGCTGCACCTGCAAACCCTCGTCGAAGGACGGCGAAAGCTCCGTGCCCTCGACCACTCCGACGACAAAGTCCCGCACCTGGTGGATGAACGTGTGCTCGTAGCCGATGATGTGTCCGGGCGGCCACCACGCGTCCAGGTACGGATGGGTCGGCTCGGTGACCAGGATCCGCCGGAAACCGGCGGTGCGGGAGTCCTCGGCGCCGTCGTAGAACTGGAGCTCGTTCATGGATTCCTGGTCGTAGGACAGGGTTCCGAGCGAGCCACTGACCTCGATCCGCATGGCGTTCTTGCGGCCGGTGGCGAACCGGGTCGCCTCGAACACGCCCAGCGCGCCGCCATCGAAACGGGCGGTGAACACCGCGGCGTCGTCGACGGTGACCGGTCCGCGGCCGGAGCCGTCGCCGCGAGGCCGCTCGTCGACGAAGGTCTGGAGCACGCCGCCGACCTCGGAAATCCGTTGCCCGGTCAGGAACTGGGCCATGTCGATGCTGTGCGCGCCGAGATCGCCGAGCGCGCCGGAGCCGGCGCTGGCCGCGTCCAGCCGCCAGGTGAGCGGAAAGTCGGGGTCCACCAACCAGTCCTGGAGGTACTGGGCCCGAACCTGCCTGATCGTCCCGATCCGGCCCTCGGCGATCAGCTGACGCGCCAAGGCCAGCGCCGGCACGCGGCGGTAGTTGAACATCACCATCGACCGGCCGGTGGCGCTCCTGGCCGCGTCGGCCATGTGGGAGGCCTCCTCGACCGTGTTGGCCAGCGGCTTCTCGCACAGCACGTGCTTGCCGGCGGCCAGGGCGGCGACGGCGATCTCGGCGTGGCTGTCGCCGGGCGTGCAGATGTCGATCACGTCGATGTCCGGCCGGTCGACCACGGCCCGCCAGTCGGTGGCCGACTCGGCCCAGCCGTACTTGGCCGCCGCGGCCGCCACCTTGTCGGCCGAACGGCCCACTACCACCGCGAGTTCGGGCGTGGCCGGCAGGTCGAAGAAGCGGCCGGCGGTGCGCCAGGCGTGCGAGTGGGCTGCCCCCATGAAGGCGTAGCCGATCATGCCGATCTTCATGCCGTCACCGCCGCCGGTCGCTCGCAGGTGCTGCCGATCGCCACGGACTCGCCGGTCTCGGCCGCCCGCAGCAGGCATTCCATCACGTCCAGCACGTGGTACGCCAGATCACCACTGGCCCGATGGGGCGTTCCGTCCACAATGGACCGAGCCATGTCCGAGACGCCGTAGCCGCGGCCGGCGTCCGGGTATCCGGCCAGCACCGGCAGGTCGACCCACTCCTCGCGGAAGATCTGGACGGTGCCGGCGAAGCCGTTGGGGTCGGGCACGGACAGGCTGCCCTCGGTGCCGTACACCTCGATCCGCGGCAGCTGCGCGCCCCAGATGTCGAAGCTCATCATCAGCGTGGACAGCTCGCCGCCGACGTGCTCCAACACCCCGGTCACGTGCGTGGCCACCCGAACCGGGATGCTCGTCCCCGCCCGGGGTCCGCTGCCGATCACCCGCGTGGGCCTCGGCGCGGAGGACATGCCGACCACGCGGCGCACCGGCCCCAGCAGCGTCACCAGCGCGGTCAGGTAGTACGGCCCCATGTCCAGCAACGGACCGCCGCCGGGCTCGTAGTAGAACTCCGGGGCCGGGTGCCACCGTTCATGTCCGGGCGTGGTCATAAAGGCCGTCGCCGCAACGGGAACGCCGATGTCGCCGGCGTCCAGGCTGGCCCGGGCGGTCTGCACCCCGGTGCCCAGCACGGTGTCCGGCGCGCAGCCGACGACAACCCCTTGCGCGGCAGCGGCGTCCAGCACCTCACGGGCCGAGACGGTGTCGGCGGCCAACGGCTTCTCGCCGTACACGTGCTTGCCGGCGGCAATGGCTTCCAGCGCAACCGAAGCGTGGGCCAAGGGGATCGTCAGGTTGAGCACGATGTCCACATCGGACGCCGCATACAGCTCTTCCGGCGTGCACGCCGGAACGCCGGCTTCCGATGCCAGCGCCGAGGCCTTGCCGGCGTCGATGTCGGCGATCCGGGTCAGCTGCACGTTGTCCAGGCGCGGCAGGTTCTTGACGTACTGGCCGCTGATGTTGCCGGCTCCGACGATGCCGATCCTCAACGAGTCGCCCACGACATCCCCTCGATGATCATCCGGTCCACTTCCGGCACGTCGAAGTCGTCCAGCTTGTGGCCGATGGTGGTGACAAAAACCTTGCCGTCGCCCCATTTCCGGGTCCAGGTGACCGGCAGGGTGGTGCCGTCCTCGACGAAGTCGGTCACCGCCAGCACCTCCACCGCCGGATCGGTGTGCACGTAGTACTGCTCGGTGTGCACGTCGAACTTGGCCCCGTCGACCCGCACGGTGTAGTCCACGAACTGCGGCGGGTGGTAGACGAACTGCCCGCCGGTCATCAGCTGGTATCGGGTCTCGTTGCGGAACGAGTCGACGATTCCCCCGTGCCAGCCGGCGAATCCGGTCCCGGCCCGCACCGCGGCGGTCAGGCCCTCCACCTGCGGCCCGGTGATCTCGCCCATCGTCCAGCACTGCACGATCAGGTCCGTCCGGCCCACCAGCTCGGCGTCCAGATAGCTGTCCAGGGTGTCGGAGGTGGTCACCTCGTAGCCGAGGGTCCGCAGTTCCCCGGCATAGCGGTCGCTGGCCGCCACGGGCACGTGCCCCGGCCAGCCGCCACGAACCACGAGCGCGGTTTTCATGTGCCCCCATTCATCGGACGCCAGGTGTGCACGGGCGTGAAGCCGAGCAGTTCCCGGCTCAGCTCCAGGGAGAACGGTACGGCGAACCCGTCGAGCGGGCCATCCAGCCGGGTCGTCGGGTGGTAGCGCCGCATCAGCTCGACGGTCGGCACCGGCGAGGTCGTGTCCGGCGCGGCCACGTTGATCAGGGCGTGCCCGTCCACCCGCGCGGTCAGCGCGGTGATCACCGCGCGGGCGGCGTCGCGGGTGTCGATCCAGCTCCACAGCGAGGCCCGGTCCGCGCCGGGATCGCGGCGCACGTGCTCCAACTGGCCCCGAAGGCGCTCGCCGGTGCCGATGAACGGGAACCGCAGGCTGATCACCGTGCTGCCCCAGCGCCGGCTGACCGTCTCCCCGATCAGCTCGCCGACCAGCTTGGACAGCCCGTACACGTCGTCGCCGACGTAGGGGTGCCGCTCGGTCACCGGCGCGAACTCCGGTGACCGCGGCCGGGTGGACCAGGCCAGCCCGACGGCGGAAAGGCTTGACACGTAGACGATCCGCTTGACCCCGGCCCGGCCGGCCGCGTCCAGCAGCTGGAAGGTGGCGTCCACGTTGTTGCCGAACACCTCCGGCTCGGCCGCGCTGAGCGGGGACGGCAGCGCGGCGGCGTGCACCACCGCGTCCAGCCCGGCCAGCAGCGGCTCCAGCTGCTCCCGGTCCCGCAGGTCGCCGACGTTGCGGTCGTGGGCCAGGACTTCGTGGCCGGCCAGCTGCTCGACGATCTCGGCGCCGAGCATGCCCTCGGCCCCGGTCACCAGGACCCGCATCAGCCCTTCACCGCGCCTTGCAGCCCGTTCACGAAATACCGTTGCAGCAGCACGAAAAGGATGATCACCGGGATGACGATGATCAGCGACGCGGCCATCAGCACGTTCTCCTGCGGGGCGGTGGACGAGTTGAGGTTCTGCAACGCCAGCGGCAGCGTGTACCGCGACGCGTCGTTGAGCGACACCCTGGTCAGCACGTACTCGTTCCAGGTGGGCACGGCGGTCAGCAGCGCGATGGTGATCAGCGCCGGCCGCGAGACCGGCAGGTAGATCGACCAGAAGGTGCGCAGCTCGCCGGCCCCGTCGCAGCGGGCCGACTCCTTCAGCTCCCCCGGCACCGACCGGAAGCTGTTGGTGAGCAACATGATGGACAGTGGCGCGGTGCCGTTGACGAAGGGCAGGATGATGCCGGGGAAGGTGCCGATCAGCCCCAGGTTCTGCTGGAGGATCACCACCGGCAGCAGCACGGTCACGCCCGGCACGAACAGCAGCGACAGGAACATGCCGTACAGCAGCCGGTTTCCGGGAAAGCGCAGCACCGCGAAGGCGTAGCCGGCCAGCGAGTACACGATCAGCACGCCGACCGTGGTGAAGCCGGTGACGATCAGGCTGTTGCCGAAGTAGGTGAAGAAGTGCAGGTCGCTCCACGTGCTGACCAAAGTGGATAGTGTGGGGGCGCGCGGGATCAGGTGCCCGTCCTGGAGGATCTCCTTGCTGTCCTTCAACGCCCCGGACACCATGAGCAGGAACGGGTACAGGCTGATCAGCGCGTACACGACCAGCATCGCGTACATGACCACCCGGGCCCTCACGTGCGGCTCCGCAGCACGCGCAGGTTGCCCCAGGCCAGCAGCAGCGCCACCACGAACATCAACCATCCCAACGCGCTGGACTGGCCCAGCGTCGGTCGGCCGGCGTTGACGAAGGCCAGGTTGTAGGACTCGAGCCCGAGCACCAGGGTGTGCCCGCCGGGCCCGCCGTTGGTCATCAGCAGGAAGATCTGGAAGCCCTGCATGGCGTCCCGCACGTTGAGCATGATCACCGCGCCGGTGATCGGCAGCAGCAGCGGCCAGATGATCTTCGTCATGGTGCGCAGGCCGCCGGCCCCGTCCACCCGGGCCGCGTCGATCAGCGACTGGTCGATCGCCTGCAACCCGGTCAGGTACAACACCATCGCCACCGGCACCGCGCTCCACGACATGACCACGATCAGCGTCGGCAGCGCGGTCGCCGGGTTGCCCAGCCAGCCCTGGGGCTGGGCCAGTGAGCCCAACCCCAGGCTGCGCAGGATGAAGTTGATCGAGCCTTCCGGTTGCAGCGCGTAGGTCCACGCGTAGAACAGGGCGATGCCGGCGGTGACGTTGGGCAGGAAGTACACCGTGCGGAACACCGAGCGCAGCCAGGTGATCCGGTTGAGCGCCACCGCCAGCGGAAAGCCGATCAGCACGGTCAGCAGCGGCACCCCGATCATCACCACCAGCGTGCGCAGCGCCGCGCCCTGCACCAGCGGGGCGATCGCCGGATCGTTGTAGATCAGGTCGAGGTAGTTGCCGAACCCGACCCAGGTCCACTTCGGCGAGAACCCGTTCCACCGGGCGAAACTCAGCAGCAACCCGTAGCCGACGGTGTAGACGCCCATCACCGCGAACAGGGCCACCGCGGGCAGGACGAACAGATAACCGGTCAAAGCCTCCCGGCTCCGGACACGCGCCGCCACCCGCTCACTTCCCGCTGTTCACGCTGGCGCTGTAGTCCGCGATCTGTTTGTTGGTCGCGGCCGGGTCCAACTCCTTGAGCGGCGTCATCTTCACCAGGATGTCGCCGGCCACCTGGATGTCCCAGGTCGGGCCCTTGAACGTGCTGTCGCCCGCGTTCCAGGCGTCGTCGCCGGTGCCGAAGGCGGTCTCCATCGAGCTCAGGTACGGCCCGACCAGCTTGGCCGCGTCCGTGCCGAGATCGGTGCCGGGCAGGTCCAGCGCGGCCTGCGCGAACGCGCCGGCCTGCTGCTTCTGCGTGAGGAAGTCCAGCCACTTCAGGGCGGCGTCACGCTTCTGCGTCTGCGCGGACACGGAAAGCCCAGTCAGGGCGAACGGCTGGAGCTTGTAGTCGCCGGTCACGCTGCCGGCCGGCGCCGGGATCGGGAACGAGACGATGTCCTCGGGGTTCATCCCGTTCTGCTGGATGGCCGAGATGGTGAACGTGCCGCCGATGTCGAAGGCCGCCTTGCCCTGCGCGAAGGCGCGGTCGGCGTCGTCGATGCCCAGCGTCTGCGTGCCGGCCGTCCAGTACGGGGTGAGCTGGTCGTACTGCTGCAACACCTTCAGGCCGTTGGCGCTGCCCCAGGACTTGGACTTGTCGGTGCCGTACAGGGCTTCGAAGTCCTTGCGGCCCAGCTGCGCGAACGCCATCGGCTCCAGCACCCAGTCGAAGCCGGTCGACGAGCTCTTCAGGCCGACGGTGACGCCGCCGTTCTGCGCGTCCTTGTCGTGCGTGGCCTTGAGCCAGGAGATCAGGTCCTCCCAGGTGGCCGGCGGCTTGGACGCGTCGACGCCGGCCGCGGTGAGCGCCTTCTTGTTGGCGTAGACGATGCCGAAGGTGCCGGCGGTGAAGGGCACGCTGAACAACTGTCCCTTTTGGACGCCGAGGTCGGTGGCCTTGGGCTTCAACGAGTCCTGGTACACCTGCTCGGTGATCAGGCCGGTGTCCTCGGTGCCCTTGAGGAAGCGGCTCTTGTACTGGGCGTTGATGTCGGGCGCGAGGTCGCCGAGGATGCCGGCGCCGCCGAGCACCCGGTCCTCGCCGGCCGCGTGCACCTCCAGCACGTCGGCCACGTCGTGGCTGGCCGCGGCGCTCTGCACCTTGCTGGTGAAGGTGTCGTCGGGCGTGTAGGCGGTGATGTTCACCGTGATGCCGGTCTGCGCCTTGAACGCGGCCGCGGCCGTCTCCAGCGCCTTCACATGGGTCTGTTTGAACGTCCACATCGTCAGCGTGTTCGCGTCGCCGGAACCGCTGCCGCCGCCGCAAGCCGTGGTGAGCAGGGCCAGGGCCGCCACCACCGCCAGGACTCTTCCGCCGCACCGCTTTGTGCCCATGACGTCCTCCGCCAAGTTGGCTGTCCCTCGGTCGAGTGAGCCAGACCATAGTTACGGCCGTTTAACCGGTCAATAGGCCAAGCGGGACCGGTCCAGTTCCGGTCATCGCCGGTTCCAGGGTGGGTTAGACATGCTAAAGTGACCCGGTTCCCAGCCAGGTGATCTCGAAGGGCGAACCCGGATGGCAGCGGCGACCGGCGGCGACAAGCCCCCGCTCTACCAGCAGGTCAAGCGCGAGCTGCTGGCCGCGATCGCCGCCGGCGAGTACGCGCCGGGCCGGCCGTTCGTCACCCAGCGCGAGATCTGCGAACGCTTCAACGTCAGCCACGCCACGGCCGTGCGGGCGCTGAACGACCTGGCCAACGAGGGCTACGTGGTGCGCCGCCGCGGGCAGGGCACGTTCGTGGCCGACCGGCCGCCGGCCGCATCGGCCCCGTCGAACAAGACCATCGCCTGCGTGTTGCAGAACCAGGGCCCGCACGTCGGCCAGATCCTCACCGGCATCGAGGAAGTCTGCGCGGACCTGGGATACCGGCTGTTCCTCAACCACTGCGAGAACGATCCGGCGCGCGAGGAGAAGGTCCTGTGGGGCGCGCTGGAACACGAGGTCAGCGGGATCATCGTGTACCCGGCCGAGGGGTCGACCGTGATCACCCCGTACGCCGAGGCGCGGCGGCGGGGCGTGCCGCTGGTGATGGTCGACCGCTATCGCCCCGATCTGGCCACGGACGCCGTGGTGGCGGACAACATGGCCGTCGGCCGCGAGCTGACCACCGCGCTGATCGAGGCCGGGCACCGCACGATCGCCACGCTGTGGGACGAGATCGACGTGACCAGCATCCGGGACCGGTTGGCCGGGCACGTGCAGGCGTTGCGGGAGCACGACATTCCGGTCCGGCCCGACCTGACCGTGCTGCGCCGCTACCACGGCCAGCCGCCGGAGGCGCGGCGGGCCATGCTCACCGACCTGTTGAACAGCAGCCAGCCGCCGACGGTGTTGTTGTGCTCCAACGGATACGCGCTGGCCACCGTCGCACAGGACCTGGTGGCGCTGGGGCTTGAGGTGCCGGGCGACATCGACCTGGCCGGCATGGACGACGCCGGCCCGTTCGACGTGCTGCCGCTGACCGCGGCGGCGATCACCCTGCCGGCCCGGGAAATGGGGCGGCAGGCCATGACCTTGCTGCACGACCGCGTGTCCGGCGCGTCGAACGAGACGCAGCTGCTGGTGCTGCCGGTGACACTCCAAACTCGACAGTCGTCGCTGGGCTACCTGCGGGTGTCCCGGCTGGAGCGGGGGGCGTCATGACCGGGCTGCCGGAGGTGCTGCCGCCATGGGAGCCGCGTGACTCGGTGAGGGTCACCGCCGTCCGCGCGATTGTCACTGCGCCGGAGGGAACTCCGCTCGTCGTCGTGCGGGTCGACACCTCCGAGCCCGGCCTGTACGGGCTCGGCTGCGCCACCTTCACCCAGCGGTTCGCGGCGGTGACGGCGGCGGTCGACGAGCACATGGGTCCGCTGGTGATCGGCCGCAGCCCGGCCGACATCGAGGACATCACCCGGCTCATCCACTATTCGGCCTACTGGCGCAATGGTCCGGTGCTGAACAACGCGCTGTCGGGCATCGACCAGGCGCTGTGGGACATCATGGGCAAGCGGGCCGGGATGCCGGTCCATGAGCTGCTCGGCGGCCGCAGCCGGGCCGGCGTCGAGGTCTACTCCCACGCCGCCGGCGCGACCGTCGAGGAGACCCTGGACGGCGCGGAAGCCTTGCTGGACCAGGGATATCGGCACGTCCGGCTCCAGGTCGGCGGCCCCGGTCTCGGCACCTACGGGGCGCCGGGCACCCGGGGCGGCTACCCGCGGTCGCCGCATCCGGACGGCTGGGACGTCCGGCAGTACCTGCACGACACGCCCCGGCTGTTCGCCGCCGCCCGGGAACGGTTGGGCGGCGCGGTGAGCCTGATGCACGACGTGCACAGCCGGTTGACGCCGAAGCAGGCGATCGTGCTGGCCCGGGCGCTGGAGCCGTACGCACTGTCCTTTTTGGAGGACGTGATCCCGCCCGAGCACTACGACCAGCTGCCGGCCGTGCGGGCCGCCTCGCCGGTGCCGATCGCCGTCGGCGAGCAGCTCGGCTCGGTCACCGACGCGGCCCGGCTGATCAAGGACGGCGGCGTGGACCTGTTGCGCCTGCACACGTCCGCGGTCGGCGGCCTGACCCCGACCCGCAAGCTGGTGGCGCTGGCCGAGCTTCTCGGCGTACGCACCGCCTTCCACTCCCCCGGCGACATCTCGCCGGTCGGGGTGGCGGCCAACCTGGCCGTGGACGTGTCCACGCCGGCGTTCGGCTACCAGGAGTCCCACACCTACAACGACGCCACCCACGAGGTTTTCCCCGGCACACCGGTGGTTCGCGACGGCCACCTGCACCCGTCGACGGAGCCGGGCTGGGGCGTGGACCTCGACGAGGCCGCGGCGGCCAAGTTCCCGCCGACGAAGTTCCTGCACGAACGCTGGTCGGCGCGGGTGCGCCGGCCGGACGGAGGTCTCGAAGCTCCCTGAGCCGGAGGTCGCCCCGCATGCACGACGACCGCACGACCGTCGAGGAGCGCATCGCCAAGTTCCTCGCCGAACGGCTCCGCCCCGCCCTGCACGCGGCGCGGATCGCCCTGGACACCGCCCCGCTGCGGGTCGGTGACACCTGGGGAGAACCCTGGTCCACCACCAGGTTCGAGGCCTCCGGCCGGATTCCGGCGGAGTGGGCCGGCCGCCGGGTGGAGGCGGTGTTCGACCTGGGCTTCGACCTCACGCGAGGTCCGGGCGGCCAGGCCGAGGCGCTTGTCCTTGACGTGGATGGCAATCCGCTCCAGGGGCTGCACCCGTATCACCGCAGCCTGCCGGTGACCGGCCCCGACGTGCGGCTGGTGGTCGAGGCCGCGGCCAATCCGCCGATCGTGGCCAGCGCCGGCCGGGGAACCCACCACGGCTCGCTGGACACCGCCGGCGCCGAGCACCTTTACCAGCTGCGGCAAGCGGATCTGGCCGTGCGCGACGAGGACGTGTGGCACCTCATGCACGACGTCGAGGTGTTGTCCCAGCTCATGCACGCCTTGCCGGTGCAATCCGCGCGGCGGCACGAAATCCTGCGGGCCCTGGACCGCTGCGTCGACCTGCCGTTCGCCGAGGGGCGCGAGCTGCTGGCGCCGTTGTTGTCCCGCAAGGCCCACGAGTCCGAGCACACGCTGGTCGCGGTCGGGCACGCGCACATCGACTCCGCCTGGCTGTGGCCGATCCGGGAGACGATCCGCAAGTGCACGCGGACGTTCACCAATGTCGTGGCGCTGGCCGAGGAATATCCCGAACTGGTCTTCGCCTGCTCCTCGGCGCAGCAGTACGCGTGGCTCAAGGAACACCAACCCGTGGTGCACGAACGGATCCGGGCCGCGGTGAAAGCCGGCAACTGGGTCCCGGTTGGCGGCATGTGGGTGGAGGCCGACGGCAACCTGCCCGGCGGCGAAGCGCTGGCCCGACAGCTGGTGTACGGCAGCAGGTTCTTTCTCGACGAGTTGGGAGTGAGCACAGATGGCGTCTGGCTACCGGACTCTTTCGGTTACACCGCAGCCTATCCACAGCTGGCCCGGCTGGCCGGGGCCGAGTGGTTCCTGACCCAGAAGCTGTCCTGGAACGAGACCAATCGCCTGCCGCACCACACCTTCTGGTGGGAGGGCATCGACGGCACCCGGATCTTCACCCACTTCCCGCCGGTGGACAGCTACAACGCCGAGCTGACCGGGGCGGAGCTGGCCCACGCGGCGGCCAACTACGCCGAGAAGGGCGTGGGCACCCGGTCGTTGGTGCCATTCGGTTTCGGCGACGGCGGCGGCGGGCCCACCCGCGAGATGATGGAACGGGCCCGGCGGCTGCGTGACCTGGAGGGATCGCCCAAGGTCCGCATCGCCTCGCCGTCGGAGTTCTTCCGCGAGGCGCGGGCCGAGTACCCGGACGCGCCGGTGTGGCGGGGCGAGCTGTACCTGGAAACCCATCGTGGCACCTACACCAGCCAGGCCAGGACCAAGCGCGGCAACCGTCGCAGCGAGGCCCTGCTGCGCCACGCCGAACTCTGGGCGGCGTCGGCGGCGGTCCGGCTCGGCACGCCCTATCCGCACGATGAGCTGGACGCGCTGTGGAAAAGGGTGCTGCTGCACCAGTTCCACGACATCTTGCCCGGCTCGTCCATCGCCTGGGTGCACCGCGAGGCCGAACAGGCGTACACGGAAATCCACAGTGGACTCGACGCGGTGATCTCGGCCAGCGCCGGCGAGGGTGCGGCGCTGCTCAACGCCGCGCCTTGTGACCGCCGCGAGGTCGTGATCGTCTCGGTGCCGCCACCGGTCGCCGGTCAGCGGCTGTCCGACGGCCGGTACGCGGCCTTCGGCCGGGCACCGGCGCTCGGGGTCGGCGGCTTCCTGGAGTTCAACGCCCATCCGGTGCGGGCGACCGGGAAGTTCGTGCTGGACAACGGGTTGATCACGGTCCGGATCGACGGGCATGGCCTGGTCCGCTCGGTCCGCGACCACGCCACCGGCCGCGAGGCGATCGCCCCGGGCGCGGCCGGCAACCTGCTTCAGCTCCATCCAGACGATCCGGTCAAGTGGAGCGCCTGGAACCTGGACGCGTCCTATCGCCGCGTCCGCCGGGATCTGGACACCGCCGTGTCGGTCGAGCTGGTCGACGACGGGCCGCTGGTGGCGACCGTCCGGGTCCGGCGGGAAACCGAGCGCTCGGTGATCACGCAGGACCTGCGGCTGGCCGCCGGCTCTCGGCTGCTGGAGGTCGACACCGACATCGACTGGCAGGAACGGGACACGATCCTCAAGGCGGCCTGGCCGCTGGACGTGCTGGCCACCGAGGTCGCGGCGGAGATCCAGTTCGGGCACGTCAGGCGGCCAACGCACGAGAACACCAGCTGGGACGCGGCCCGGTTCGAGCAGTGGGCGCACCGTTTCGTGCACGTCGGCGAGCACGGCTGGGGCATCGCGCTGGTCACCGATTCCACCTACGGCTACGACGTCAGCACCGACGGCCGCGCCACCACCGTGCGGCTGTCGCTGCTCCGGTCGCCGCACAGCCCCGACCCACAAGCGGATCAGGGGCGGCACACCTTCCGCTACGGCCTGCGCCCGGCGGCCGATCTCGGCGACGCGATCACGGCCGGCTACACTTTCTCGCTGCCGCTGCGGCCGGCGTCGGATCGGTTGCGGGGCAAGCCGTTGGTGTCGGTGGACAACCCGGACGTGGTGGTGGAGGCGGTGAAGCTGGCCGACGACCGGTCCGGCGCGGTGATCGTCCGCCTCTACGAGTCCCGGGGCGGCCGGGCCCGTGCGCTGGTGTCCGCCGATTTCCCCGTGACCACGGCGTTCGAGGCCGATCTGCTGGAACGGCCGTCACAGGCCATGGCTTCCCGCGGCAACGCGGTCGAATTGTCGTTGCGCCCGTTCCAGATCGTCACGCTGCGCTTGGAGAGGTGATCGTGCACCCCAGCCCGTCCCGCGCCGAATGGGAGCGCCTGGCCGACTCGATGCTGCTGGCCGTGCGCCCCTGGGCCACCGACACGCACGCGTTGATCCACCTGCCCGGGCCGGCCAGCCACAGCGGCCGCTGGAGCGACGGCCTGGAGGGTTACGCGCGCACGTTTCTGCTGGCCGCGTTCCGCCTGGCCGGCGCGGCCGGCGACGATCCACAGAGGATCGCCGAGTGGTACGCGCGGGGGCTGGCCGCCGGCGTCGACCCGGACAATCCCGACCGCTGGCCCCGCTTCGCGGAGTGCGGGCAGGCCAAGGTCGAGGCGGCGTCGATCGCGTTGGGCCTGCACCTGACCCGGCCATGGCTGTGGGACCGGCTGAGTTCCCGGGCCCAGCAGGGACTGCTGGACTGGCTGGCCCCGATGGTCGGCGACAGCATGCCGGCCAACAACTGGGTGTGGTTCCAGGCGGTCACCGGGGCGTTCGCCCGATCCGTCGGCGGGGCCTGGAGCCAGGACGACTTCGACCACGCCATCTCGTGCACGGATCTCTGGCACGCGGGCGGCGGCTGGTACTCGGACGGGCTGTCCGGCGGCGAGCGGCGCAACTTCGACCACTACAGCGGCTGGGCCATGCACTTCTACCCGCTGCTGTTCTGCGAGATCACCGGCGACACCGAGCTGGCCGACCGCTACCGCAAACGCTTGCGGGAGTACCTTTCCGACTATGCGCGACTGATCGGCGGCAACGGGTCGCCGCTCATCCAGGGGCGGTCGCTGACCTACCGGTTCGCCGCCCTGGCTCCACTGTGGATCGGCGCCCGGCACGCCGCCACCCCGTTGCCGCCCGGACAGACCCGACGCATTGGCGGCCTGATGCTGGACCACTTCATGAACTCCGGGGCGCTGGACTACGACGGGCTGCTGACCCTGGGCTGGCACGGCAAGTTCCCCGGCATCCGGCAGGTGTACTCCGGGCCGGCGTCGCCGTACTGGGCCAGCAAGGGCTTCGCCGGCTTGCTGCTGCCGCCGGACCACGAGGTCTGGACCGCGCCGGAGGTTGCGCTGCCGGTGGAGCAGGAGGACTTCGTCCTTCACCTGCCGGCCCCGGGCTGGACGGTTTCCGGCACGGTCGCCGACGGTGTGGTGCGGGTTCTCAACCACGGCAGCGACCACATCGACCCGGCCGAGCTGGCCACCGACGATCCCGTCTACGCGCGGATCGCCTACAGCACCCATGCCGCGCCGGAGATGTCGCCGCCGCTGGACTCCTCGGCCACGCTGATCGACGCCGACGGCCGGGCCGCCCATCGCCGGCCCCTGCAAGCGCTTGCGCCCGGGGTGTCCCGCAGCCGTGCGCATTGGCCCGCCGACGAGAGCTGGGATCCCTTCCATGGCCCCGAAACCACGTATAGGCTGGGCCCATGGATCACCGTCGCCTCGGTGATCCGCGGCGCCACCGAAGTGCGACTCGTCCGGATCGACGAGGCCGGCGAGTCCGGACGATGGCGGCTGCGGATCGGCGGCTGGGCGACGGTTCCGGACTCGGGCCTGCACTCCTCGCTGTTCGACCTGGCCGGGTTCGAGATCGCCGAGACCTGCCAGGGCAAGGACACCAACCCGCTCGGGCCGGTGTCGGAGGTTCCCGTGCTGCTGACCGCCGCCGAGGTCGAGTACGGCCGTGTGTACGCCGCCGCCGTGCATCTCGGCGGTTCCCCGCTCGAAGCGTTGCCAGCCCTGGACATCACCGCCGACGCGGTGGAGGTCCGGTGGCCTGACGGCCGTGTTGACCGGGTGGCGATGCCGCCCGTCTAACCTGATGGAGGTCAACGATGACCCGCCGGTTATGGGTCCTGTTAGGACTGTTAGTCGCGTTGGTCGCCGCGCTGGCCGGGCCGGCCACCGCGGCGCCCGTGTGGTACCCCAACGGGATCGGGGCCGATCTGGGCCCGACCCCGCTGGCGCTGGGGGTCACCGCCACCGCCGGTGACAACGCCGCCGGCCTGCGGACCGGAACCGTGGACGGCCACAGTTATTGGCAGACCGACGTTTCCGCCGGCACCGGCCACCTCGACTTCGCGCCCGACCCCGACTACTCGGTCGCCGGGCCGGTGGTCGCCATGGTGACCTACTACGACAGCGGCGCCGGGGCCCTGAGCCTCAACGGCACGTCGGTCGCGACCCTGACCGGCAGCAACACGTGGAAGCAGGCCGCGACCACGTTGCCGGCCTTGGCTTCCGTTCGACTCACCGGCGGCGTCACGGACATCACCGTGGCGCAGATCCGCATCACCGCCGCCGGCCCGACCGCGACACTGGGCCCCAACGCCACCAACACCGGCATCTCGCCGCGGGCCGGCGACAACGACAGCGGGCTGGTCACCGGCACCGCCGCCGGGCGCGGCTACTGGCAGACCAATGGCGCCTCGCCCGCGCCGGCCACCAACTACCTCTACATGAACGTCGCCGACTCGTACGCGTACAACACCACCAACGTCGTGCTGGTCAGCATCGACTACCTTGACGCCGGCAACGGAACCCTGGACCTCCAGTACGACTCCCCCGGCAACGACCTGCCGCAGAAGTTCAAGCCGTCGGAGATCGTGCACTACGGGGACACGGGAACCTGGCAGACGCACGATTTCGTGCTCAGCGACGCCATTCTCACCAACCGCACCAACGGCTCCGACTTCCGCATCGCCCACGACGGGTCCAACGTCGAGGTGAAGGTCGCGGCCGTGCGGGTGACCGTGATCCCGTCCACTTTGGACGTCAAGGCCGGCCTGCGTTCCCTGTTGGCTCAGGCCAACCTCACTCAGTACGGGGCCCGTGAGGGTGCCCGGGACGGACAGTACCCGACCGGGTCCAAGGCCGCCTTCGCCGTGCAGCTGGCCAAGGCCCAGGCCGTGATCGACGACCCGAACGCCACTCCGGCGCAGGTCAAGGCCGCGCAGCAGGCGCTCTACGACAGCTACCAGGCGTTCAAGGCCTCCGCCGTGAACACCAACGTCGCCGCGGGCAAGCCGCTGGCCACCGGCCCCGGCTGGACCCAGGTCGACCTCGGCTCCGCCCAGCCGGTCAGCGATGTTCTTGTCCAGTGGGGCCAGGCCTTCTCGCACGACTACAAGGTGCAGACCTCCGTCGACGGCACGAACTTCACCACGGTCGGCGAATCCGGGGCCACCGACCCCAATTCCCAGTCCCGCACCGACTTCCCGGCCGTGACCGCGCGCTACGTGCGTCTGGCCTATGACGGCGCCGCCAACGTCGGCGACCTCCAGGTCCGCAACCAGCGGGTGGTCACGCCCAAGCCGCAGTTGATCAGGACCAAGTACCCGACGGCCGACCCGGTGATCGCCGACTTCGTCGTCTCCGGGGCCGATCCCAGCGGGGTCAAGGACTCCACCAAGGCGTTGCAGGCCGCGCTGTACGACTGCTACGACGCCGGCGGCGGCACGGTGTGGCTGCCCGACGGCACCTACCGCGTCACCGACACCGTTGACGTGCCGGCGTTCTGCACGCTGCGCGGCGACCGGCGCGACCCCGATCACGGGAATGGCAGCTACGGCACCGTGATCAGCGCCGACCTGCCTTCGGGCGACAACGGCCCGGTGCTGTTCCGGATCGGCGGCAGCGCCGGCGTGCTCGGGCTGACCACCTACTACCCGCACCAGAGCGCGGCGTCGCCGGTGCCGTACAGCTACACGTTCGAGATCACCGGCAGCGCGTGGGCCAGCGACGAGAACTACATGATGGGCACGGTTTCCGACGTCACCATGCTCAACTCGTACCGGGGCATCGGGATCAGCACCATGCTCGACGAACGCGGCCGGCCCCCGGCCGTCGGCCAGACCCACGAGTCGGCCACCGTGCGCAATGTCCGTGGCACGGCGCTGTTCGAGGGGGTGGAGGCCTACAACGGGGCCGACGTCGGCACCTGGGAGAACATCACCTTCTCCAATTCCTACTGGGCTTCCGCGCCGCGCCAGTACAACCCGCCCTCGCGGTCCACTGTGGACGCTTGGTCTCGGGCCCACGGCACCGGGTTCGTGCTCGGCGACCTGGAGTGGGACCAGTTCAACACGCTCTCGGCGTCCGACTACCACATCGGCATCCACATCGTGCCCGGCCAGCGGGTCGACTTCGCCGGCGCGTTCCAGGGCCTCGAGCTCAAGCGCACCGACACCGCCCTGCTCGTCGAGCAGTTCGACTCCCGCTGGGGCCTGATGATCGGCGGCGGCACCCTGGACGGGGCCGTCACCAACAAGTCCGCCGGCTTCGTCAAGCTGACCGACGTCAAGGTCACCGGGGCGCTGTCCGGCATCGTCTACCAGCTGGCTGGCAAGGCCCCGGCCTACGACGCCGAACAGCCGGCGCCACGGCCGTCACGCAACGCCCTCTACGTCACGGATGCCGCACACGGCAACGGTTTTGTGCCCGCGGCCGACGCAACGCCCGGCATCCAGAAGACCCTGGACCGCGCCGGCCGTGACGGCGGCGGCATCGTCTACCTGCCGGCCGGCTGGTATCGGGTCACCGGGCAACTCGTGGTGCCCGCCGGCGTCGAGCTGCGCGGCGCTTCCGCCCTGCCCAACCGGGACGAGGACGGCAAGAGCGGCGGCACCGTGCTGATGTCCTACTCCGGCCGGGGCACCGCCACTCCCGACACCGATCCCGCGCTGATCACCTTGAACGGCCGCGATTCCGGCCTTCGAGGCCTGCGCGTCTTCTACCCCGGCCAGAACCCCGCCGCCTCCGACGGCCTCGTCGCCTATCCGTACGCCGTGCGCGGCCACGGCGCCGGCACCTATGTCGTCAACGTCGGCATGCCCAACGCCTACAACGGCATCGACCTGTCCACCTTCCGCAACGACGGCTTCGTCGTCGGCAAGCTCGCCGGCACCTTCGTCCGCCACGGCATCACCGTCGGCCAGTCCTCCGGCGGCCACATCAACGGCGTGCTGTCCAACGGCAACACCTACGCCCGGCTGGGCTTCTACCTGCCCAACTGGTTCTCCGGGTCCACCCTGTTCCCGCAGGTCATCGACGGCTACACCCGCAAGTACTCCGACCTGATCACCGTCGACGGCGCCCGCGACCTGACCATCACCGACGCCTTCGGCTACGGCCTGCACAACGGCCTCGTCGTCAACTCCGGAGATGTGCACGTCTTCAACCTGGGCACCGACAACCTCGGCGCCGACGGCTACACCGTCAAGGCCGCCGGTGGCTCCACCACCGTGCTGAACCTCCTGCGCTACAACGGAACCACCAGCACCGGGCCGGTCAAGCTGGTCAACGTCATGGCCATCAACATGGTGCAGTCGGCCGTCTCCGTCACCGCGACGGCCGGCGGGGCCGCGTCGCTGGCCGGCACCGAGACCGAACCCGGCAAGTACGAGACCGGCAGCTCCGTCACGGCGACCGCCAAGGCCGCCGCCGGCTATCACTTCGTCAACTGGACCGTCGCCGGCCAGGAGGTCTCCACCTCGCCCACCTACACCTTCACCGTCACCGCTGACACCGCCCTGACCGCCAACTTCACCCGCTAGTCCCCGGCGTGGGGGGGGGGGGGGGCCCCGCCCCCCCCCCCCCGGGCGGCCCCCCCCCCCCCCCCCCCCCCCCCCCCCCGCCGCGGTTCACCGCCGCGAACCGGGCCTGCCCCTCCTGGCCGATGTCCGGGACGCGCGCGATGCCGACCGCGCCGGCCACGGCGAGCACCGCGAGACCGCCGAACAGGGCGGTGAATCCACCGGCCGCGAGCAGGGCCGGGGCCACGAACGGCACCAGCGAGGCCGGCAGGATGGCGGCGATGTTGAGCACCGCGAAGTCCTTGCCCGCCGACTCGGGGTCGGGCAGCATTCGCAGGCACAGCGCGAAATCGGTGGCCAGGAACGCGCCGTAGCCCAGCGACATGACCGCGGCTCCGGCATAGACGGCCGGGATGCCTGGGGAGAACGCCACCACGACCAGCCCGACGGCGAGCACCAGGCCACCGCCGAACACGAACGGCTTCTGCCGGCGGATCCGGTCCGACAGCCATCCGGTCAGCCACGCGACGACGGCGACGCAGGCGATGCCGACCAGCGTCAACAGGAAGATCATCCCCGCCACCGCGTCGGCCGCGACGGCGAAGCGCTGCGTGAGCACGAAGGCCAGGTAGCTGTTGGACGCCCACGCGGCGGAGATCAGGAAACGCACCGCCCAGGCCCAGGCGAACGCCGGGTGCCGGCGCGGGCTGACCCAGTACGACCGCAGGACAACCGCGAGGCCGAGGCGCGGTTCGCCGGCCGGGATCCGGTGCCGGGGATCGCGCACGAGCAGGGCGGTCATGAGCACGCCGGCCGCGCTCAACCCGCCCACCACCGCCCATTGCAGCCACGGCAGGGCGGGCACGACGCTCACCACGGCGAAGCCCACGACCGGGCCGGCCAGGGCCACGAAGGCCACCACCCCCGACACCGTCCCCCGCCGCTGCGGGGCCACCTGGTCCGCAGCCAAGGCGGAACTCGCGGCGAGCTGGAACCCGACGAGCACCATGATCAGCGCCCAGCCCAGGGCCACCTGCCACACCGCGGTGGTCCAGCCCATGACCACCAGCAGGATGGCCGCCCCCAGGCCGCCGGTGACGATCCAGGTGCGGCGGCGGCCGAACCGTGCCGCCGTGCGGTCGCTGATGCGGCCGCCGAGCGGGTTCGCGAGCAGCCCGGCGAGACCGCCGATGCCGGTCACGAGGCTGAACGCGGAGGTCGCCCCGGCCCCGGCGATCGCGGTGAGGTGCGTGGCCAGCACCAGGTTGAGCGGCACGGCGGTGCTGATGTAGGCGGCGGCGTTGGCGCCGACCAGGGCCCCGAGCAGGCGGCGCTGGCCGGTGCCGGCATCGACCAGGGATGTCACGGTGTCACCGTTACTTCATCGACGGCCTCGAGGATGAGCTCCCGCACGATCGCCGGGTTCTCCTGCGGGACCAGGTGCCCCGTGTCCTCGGCCACGACCACCCGCCCGTGCGGCGCGACGGCCATGAGCGCGACCGTGACCCGGTTGAACAGCGGGCGCGCCGTCGCCATGCCGCGGTCGATCCGCCCGGCTTGCAGGCAGATCGTCGGCACGTCCGGCGTCCCGGCGGCCTGGAGACGACGCATGGTCGGCAGCGCTCGGACGACCTGCGCCGCCTCCCGACGCCCGGTCCGCATCGCGCGGGCGCAGGCGTAGTCCCGGAGCATGACGTCCACATCGGACGGTGAGATCGCCTGGGACATAAGGGGAACAACCGTGCGACGGGCCAGCCGCGGGAACAACGCCAGCAAGCTGAACGACCAGCGCAGAATCCGGGCGGCGCGGGCGTCCATGATCTCGGCCACGGTGGCGTCGACGAAGACCATGCCGGCGACCCGCCCTGGATGACGTTCGGCGAACAGCCGGATGATCGGCCCGCCCCAGCTGTGCCCGACGAGGACGACCGGCTGTGTCTCGCCGATGCCGTCGAGCAGGCCGGCAAGGTCGTCGGCCAGCCGTTCGAGGGTGCGGTCATGCCGGTCCGGGTCGCTCCCGCCATAACCGGCCCGGTCGTACGACAGCGTTCGGGTGCGTGCGCCGATCTCGCGCTGGGTGTGCACCCACGACGCGGCCGGGGCGCTCATGCCGGCCTCGAACACGACCAGCGGCCCGTCTCCTTCGCCGGCCGTGACGGCTCGCAGCCGCCGCCCGTCGGGCAACGCGATGAATCTCTCGGTCAACCCCGCCCCGGGGTCGAGGTCGCTCTCGTTCATCTCTCACCGGTCCCAACTGGGCGGATGGATGTCGTTCCACAGACCTGCCTTTTCCAGCTGCGCGGCCAATGCGAGCAGCTGGGCGTCGCCCCGCCGGCGGCCGACCAACTGCACGCCGTACGGGAGGCCGTCGCCGTCGAGGTGCGACGGCAGGGAAACCGCCGGCTGGCCGGTGAGGTTGGCCCACGGGGTGTAGGCCGACCACGCCAGCATCGCCTCGGCGATCCCCGCCACCCCGTCGGCCTGGAAGTGCCCGAGCGGCGCCGGCGGCCCGCTCGTCACCGGAGTCAGCGCCACGTCGAAGCCCTCCAGCGCCGCTGGGAAAGCGCTGGCATATCGGGCCAGAACTCCTTGCACCGCATGGAGTTCGTGCCCGGAAAGCGCTTCCCCTTCAGCGTGCAGGTGCCGCGTGTACGGCAGCAGCACATCCACGCGATCGGGCGGCACCAGCGACCGCACCGCCGCGTTGACCGCACAAGCGATCGACGTGCGCAACGCGGACCCCACCGGACCGCCGCACCGAGCGGGAATCGGCACCTCTCGGACGTCGTGACCCAGTTCCCACAACAGATCCACCGTCCGCTCCACGGCCCGGACCACCTCGGGATGCGGGCTACAACCGTCCACTCCGGACTCGGTCCACACCGCGATCCGCAGCGGCCCCTCGATCGCGTCGATCAGACTTCCGTTCGGCCGCCAGCCGTCCAGATCGCCGGACCACGGCTGCGCCATGACATCCAGCAGCAGCACCGCGTCCGCCACCGTCCTGGCGATCGGTCCTTCGATGGTGGTGCTGGCGAACGAGGCCGGCGGCACCGCGGCGCTGACCAGCCCCCGACTTGGCTTCACTCCAACGAGATGACAGGTCGCCGCCGGCGTTCGGGTCGACCCCGCACCGTCGCCCGCCTGCGCCAGCGGCAGCAACCCCGCCGCCACCGCCGCCGCGGCCCCGCCGCTGGAGCCGCTCGCGTACCGCTTGAGGTCATACGGCGTGACGGTCGGCCGCCCCGTCACGTCGTTCTCCGTGTAGCAGGTGGCCCCGAACTCCGCCGTGTTGGTCTTGCCCACCAGCACCGCCCCGGCCTGCCGCAACAACCCCGCCGTCCACGCGTCGGCCGCCGGCATGAAGTCCCTCAACGCAGCGGAGCCGAACGTCGTGCGCACTCCCGCCGTCGGATACAAGTCCTTTATCCCCAACGGAAGTCCGAGCAGCGGCGACCACTCCCCCTGAGCAATGCGCTTGTCGGCCCGCACGGCCTCCGCCAGGGCCAGGTCCGGCGTCACCGTGACGAACGCACCGAGCTCCCCGTCCAGCTTCTCGATGCGCCCCAGGTAATGCTCCGTCAGCTCGCGGGAGCTCACTTCACGCCCACGCAAGGCCTTCAGCTGCGCCGCCGCCGACAACTCATGCAGTTCACCACTCATGTGACCACCGTGGTCCCGGTCAGCACCCCGTAAACCAGGCCTGCGATGACGTCCAGGTACTCCGGCGTCAACGGCTGGCGGCCCAGCATCCGCCGATGCATCAGCGGCCCCTCGATCAGGTCCGCCACCAGGGAAAGGTCCGGCAGCTCACCGATCTCGCCCCGCCCCTGCGCCCGCACGATCGCGTGTCGCAGCGGCTCCCCCCGCCCCTCCGCCATCCGCCGAAACGCCAGTTCCGCGTCCGGGTCCCGATGCAGGTCCGCTGTCAGCCCCATCAGCCCGTCGATCCAGGACGACGACCACGACTCCGCGAAGTCGTCCACGATCGCCCTCAGGTCCGCCCGCAACGTCCCCGCGTCCGGATCCACCACCGGCGGCAGATGCTCGGCCAGCACGTCCACCACCAGCTGCGCTTTGCTCGACCACCGCCGGTACACATCCGTCCGGTGCGCCCCCGCCTGCGCCGCCACCTTCGTCAACGTCAGCGCGTCATACCCGCCACCGCGCAGCAACTCCCAGGCCGCGTCCACCAGCCGCTTCTCCAGCCCCGGATCCCTGGGTCGCCCCGCCACGCCGCCTCCAATGCGCTACACGTTGTAGCGCAATAGGCGAGGTCGCCCCGCCCGCCCAGCGCAAGAGCCACCGGCCATCAACTCGGTCGCCCGACGGCGTGGCGTGTGGGACAGTCGCCAGACCGACCTCGCCGTGCCGGAGCCGGTGCCCACCCGTGACGGCGAGCTGACCGTCCAATCGGGACGGATCTGCTCACTCCTGCGCTGGATGGACGGCCGGCGCCATGCCTCGTCGGCCCGGCCCGGACATCTGCGGCTGCTGGGCGCGGCGATGGCCCGGCTGCGCAACCAGGCCGACACGTGGTCGCCGCCGGCGGACTTCGTCCGCATCCGATGGGACTGGGAAACCTTCTTCGGCGAGACCATGGAGTACGGCGGCGTCAACGCGGCAAAGGTCTGGGAACTGCTGCCAGCCGACCTGCGCCGGGACTTCGAGCACGACGATTACGCCCGGCTCCGCAGTGCCCTGCTCGACGGCTACACCACCCACCGCCCCGTCGAAAGCCCGGCAACCTTGGACACCTTCATCGCCGTCCGCGAAGTCGCCTTCGGCCTCTGGTTCGCCGGCACCGCCCAGGCCAACCCGGTCTTCCACGACCGACTTGGCCACGAGTTCGCCGCGATCCGCCGCCGGTTGGCCACCCTCTCCGCCGGCTGACGCGGGCGTTGTCACGCGCCGTAACGGAACGCTGCCACGAGACGACGTTGTTGTGGTCGGGAGGGGCACGTGATGACGTATCGGTTCAATCCGCCACCGAACTGGCCGCCGGCGCCCGCGGGCTGGGTGCCGCCGCAGGGCTGGCTACCGCCGGCCGACTGGCCGCAGCCCCCGGCGGGCTGGCAACTGTGGGTGCCAGCCGCCCCCGCCCCTGTCAGTATGCCGACTCCGGCCGCGGTCCCCACCACAATGCCGGCCCAATCCACACCACCAGTGCCGGACAAGCGAGTGGGGCTGTTCGGGGCCCGCAAGAAACTCGAACAGGTGGAAGCCGAGCTGCGGCAGGCGAACGAGCGCGAACGGCGTCTCCAGGAGCAGTTGCAGAAGGCCGGACGTCGGTACGACGAGCTGCGCGGCAAGGACGCGATCACCGTCGAGAACGAGATCGCGGACGCCCGGCGGGTGTTGGCGGGGATCGTCGGCGAGGCCGAGTCGCAGCGGGCGGCCAGCGCACAGCGGCAGGCCGAGGCGGCGGCCGAGTTGGCCAGGGTGGGGCAGCGGATCGACTCGGCGCAGGGCGAGTTGCAGGGGATTCGCACGCAGATCGTCGAGACCCAGGAGATCGCTCTGCTCCAGGAGGCCGGGATCTACGAGTACCGCCACCGGCTGGCGGATTCCGTCGCCTACAAGACTTCCCTGGAACGGCTCAAAGACTCGATCAAGCTTTCCGCCAAGAACAACCACGCGGTGACGGCGACGACGAACTGGACGGTCAACAACTCGGCCGTCGAGGGCCAGCGCATGGTCCGCGACTTCTCGAAGCTGATGCTGCGCGCCTACAACACCGAGGCCGACAACTGCGTCCGGTCCATGCGCCCGCATCGGCTCGAATCGTCGAAGGACCGTCTGAATAAGACCCGCGACATCATCTCGCGGCTCGGCAAGACCATGCACATCCAGATCTCCGCCGGCTATCACCGGCTGCGCCTGGAGGAACTCGACCTCACCGCGGACTACCTGGCCAAGGTCGATGAGGAGAAGGAGCGCGTGCGCGTGGAGCGCGAGCGCCAGCGGGACGAGGCGCAGGCCCAGCGCGAGTTCGAGCGGGAGAAGGCCCGGCTGGCCAAGGAGCAGTCGCACTGGCGGACCGCCATGGCCAAGTGGACGGACGCGGGCAACGCGGCCAAGATCGCCGAGGCGGAGTCCAAGCTCGGCCAGATCGACGACGCGATCAGGAACGTCGAGGAGCAGGCGGCCAACGTCCGCACCGGCTGGGTCTACGTGATCTCCAACGTGGGCTCGTTCGGGCCGGACATGGTGAAGATCGGGCTGACCCGGCGCCTGGACCCCACCGAACGGGTGCGCGAACTCGGCGACGCCTCGGTCCCGTTCAAGTTCGACGTGCACGCCCTGATCTTCGACGCCGACGCGGTGAGCCTGGAGACGCGCCTGCACCAGCATCTCGCCGGCCAGCGGGTCAACCGGGTGAACCTGCGGCGCGAGTTCTTCCACGTCACGCCGGCCCAGGTGCTGGAAGTCCTGCGCGCCATGGGGTTGCAGGACAACCTCGTCGACTACGTCGAGGAGCCCGAGGCGGAGGAATGGCGTTCCAGCCGGCGCATGGCCGAAGGCGTGCCGGCGGCCTAGTACACGTCGCGGAGGTAGCGGCGGTCGGCGGTGAGTTGTTTGACGTAGGCGGCGGCCTTGTCGGTGGTCATGTTTCCGTGGGTGGCAACGACTTCGCGCAGGGTGCGGTCGACGTCCTTGGCCATCCGGGTGGCGTCGCCGCAGACGTAGAGGTGCGCGCCGTCCTGGAGCCAGTGCCAGAGGTGGGCGCCGTGTTCGCGCATGCGGTCCTGGACATAGACCTTGGCCCGCTGGTCGCGAGAGAAGGCGAGGTCGAGACGGGAGAGCAGGCCGTCGGCGCGGAAGCGGTCGAGCTCGTCACGGTAGTAGAAGTCGGTGGCCCGGCGCTGTTCGCCGAAGAACAGCCAGTTGGGGCCGCCGGCGCCGAGGGCGGCCCGTTCCTCCAGGAAGCCGAGGAAGGGGGCGACGCCGGTGCCGGGCCCGACCATGATCATCGGCAGGGTGGGGTCGGCCGGCGGGCGGAAGTGGGGCGAGCGCTGGATGAACGCCTTGACCGGGGAGCCTTCGGCGCGGTCGGCGAGATAGGTGGAGCAGACGCCGCCATGGGATCCGTACCGCACGACGGACACCGTCAGCCGGATCCGGGACGGGCTGACCAACGGGCTGGAGGAAATGGAGTACTGCCGGGGCTGCAAGCGTTTGAGCACCTCGACCCAGGCCTGCGCGTCGGCTCGGACCGGATGGTCCCGCAGCACGTCGACGGCGTGCCGGCCCCAGGTCCACTTGGCCAGCTCGCCCTTGTTGTCGGGGCGCAACAGGTCCCGCAGCTCCCGGTCGCCGTTGTGCTCGGCGACGAACTGGAGCAGCGCCGGGGTGATCCGCGCGATCTCCAACTCCGCACGGAGCGCGTCGGCCAGCGCGAAGTCGTTACCATCGAGGGAAATCGTTTCACCGCCGGACAATCCGGTGGCGGTGAGCCATTGCTCGACCATAGTCGAGCTGTTGACCGGCAGGACGCCGAGCGCGTCGCCGGTCTCGTAGGCGAGATCGGCCGCGTCGAAGGTGAACTCGCGGACCTCCTTGCCGGCGCCGGGCAGGCTGAGCAGCCGGTTGCCGACGAGCTCGATGTCACGGTGCCGGGCCGGGGTCGTGTTCAGGGCGACGATCACCTGGTCGAGCCAGCGCCGCGCGGTCGCCTGGTAGTCCGGCTCGCAGTCGACCCGCGGCACCAGGTGGACGCCGCCCAGCTCCCGCAGCCGCGAGTCGATCCGCTTGCCATGGCCGCAGAAGTTGTCGTAGCTGGAGTCGCCCAGAGCCAGCACGGAATATCGCAGCCCGGCCAGGGTGTCCTGTTCGGACAGCTCATCCCAGAACCGGGCCCCGTTGTCCGGGGCGTCGCCGTCGCCGAAGGTGCTGGTGATCAGCAGCACCGGCGGACCGGCCCGCAAGGTGTCGGCCGACGCCTCGGCCATGCTGACCACGGCCGGCTGCCAGCCGTTCTCGGCCAGGCGACGGGCGACCTCGGCCGCGAACTGCTCCGCGTTGCCGGTCTGCGAGGCCCACAGCACCGCGATCTCCTTGCCCGGCAGAGGTTCCACGGCACCTGATCCCCGCGAGAACATGCCGGCCAGCAGGCCGTCCACCCAGGCCGCCCGCGACGGCGCGATCGGCGCGTGCGGCGGCAACACCGGCACGCCCCCACCGCCGGCTCCCACCCCGGAGGCGAACCCGGCCAAGTACTGCCGTTCGGCGGCGGTGAAATCGGGGACGGGAATGTCAGCCACACCGAGCAGGGCGGCCAGGTCTGAGCCGGGAGACGCCGCAATCGGCTGGGCGGCGGCGACCTTGGCCAGGGACACCGCGCACACCTTGAACTCGGGCTGGAACGAGATCGGGTCCACCGCGTCGTTGGTGACGGCGTTCACGCTCAGGTACTCGCCGAACAGGTCGTTCCAGTGGAACGGGGCGAAGCAGCAGCCGGGGCGGACCCGGTCGGTCACCACGGCCGGCAGCACCGCCCGCCCGCGCCGGGAGGCGATCTCCACCTGGTCACCGTCCACAATGGACATCACCGCGGCGTCGGAGGGATGGATCTCCACGAACGGCTCGGGATTGAGCTTGTTCAGCTTGGCGACCTTGCCGGTCTTGGTCAGCGTGTGCCACTGGTGCTGCACCCGGCCGGTGTTCAGGGTGAACGGGAACTCGTCGTCGGGCAGCTCGGCCGGCGGCAGGTGCGGACGGGCGAAGAAGGAGGCTTTCCCCGTGGCGGTGGGGAAAACCAGCGAGTCGCCGGCCCGGTAGCGGATGGGGTTGCGGTCGGGGCCGCCCTCGGCGGCCGGCCACTGCACCGAGGTCTCCCGCAGCCGCGAGTAGCTGATGCCGCTCAGGTCGTAGCCGGTGAACGGGTTGCCGGCCCGCTTGATCTCCTCGAAGACCTGCTCGGCGCTGTCGTAGTGGAACGGAAAGCCCATCTCGACCGCCACCCGGGCGATCAGCTGCCAGTCCGGCAGGGCCTGCCCGGCCGGGGCGACGGCCTGGGGCGCCAACACGACGTTGCGCTCCGAGTTGACCATAACGCCCTCGGTCTCCGACCAGATCGCCCCGGGCAGCACGATGTCGGCGTAGCCGTTGGTCTCGGTGTCGGCGAAGGCGTCCTGGGTGATCACCAGCTCGGCGGCTTCGAGCCCCTCGATCACGGTGCGCCGGTTGGCCACTGACGCGACCGGGTTGGTGCAGATGATCCAGCACGCCTTGATGTCGCCGGCGGCCATCCGCTCGAACATCTCGATCGTGCCCCGGCCGACCTCGGTGCGGATCGACCCGGCCGGCACCTGCCACAGCTCTTCGATGAACGTTCGGTCCGCTGTGGACAGCACCGAGCGCTGGCCCGGCAGCCCCGGGCCCATGTAGCCCATCTCCCGGCCGCCCATCGCGTTCGGCTGCCCGGTCAGGGAGAACGGCCCGCTGCCGGGCTTGCAGATCGCCCCGGTGGCCAGGTGCAGGTTGCACAGCGCGTTGGTGTTCCACGTGCCGTGCGTGCTCTGGTTGAGGCCCATGGTCCAGCAGCTCATCCAGTTGCCGGCCGCGCCGATCCACTCGGCCGCGGTGCGGATGTCGTCCTCGGCGATGCCGGTGATGCCCGCGACCACGTCCGGCGGGTAGTCGGCGAGGAACTCGGGCATCGCCGCCCAGCCTTCGGTGTGCGCGGCCACGAAGTCCTCGTCGACCCGCCCGTCGGCGTGGATCAGGTGCAGCAAACCGTTGAGCAGCGCCAGATCCGTGCCCGGCGTGAGCTGGAGGAACAGGTCGGCCTTGGCCGCGGTGGCCGTGCGCCGCGGGTCCACGACGATCAGCTTCGCGCCCTGCTTGACCCGGTCCATCATCCGCAGGAACAGGATCGGGTGGCAGTCGGCCATGTTGGAGCCGATCACCAGGAACACGTCGGCGTGCTCGAAGTCCTGGTAGGAGCCGGGCGGGCCGTCCGCGCCGAGGGAGAGCTTGTAGCCGCTGCCGGCGCTGGCCATGCACAGCCGGGAGTTGGACTCGATCTGGTTGGTGCGGACGAATCCCTTGGCCAGCTTGGTGATCAGGTACTGGGCCTCCATGGTGAGCTGCCCGGACACGTAGAACGACAACGCGTCCGGACCGTGCTCGTCGAGGATCGCCCGCAGCCGGGCGGCGGCCAGGGTGATCGCCCGGTCCACCTCGGTCGGCTCGGCCGGGGCCGCGCGCTCGGCGCGGACCAGCGCCGTGGTCAGCCGGCCGGGAGCGGCCAGCATGTCGTGACTGGTCGCGCCTTTTGTGCACAACCGCCCGAAGTTGGCCGGATGCTCCTTGTCGCCGGCCACCGCGGCCACCCGGCCGTCGCGGACCGTGAGCACGATGCCGCAGCCCACGCCGCAGTACGAGCACACGGTCCTGACCGTCGAATCCGGCACGGCCGCCAACCCTAGGAACGGGCTGTTGCGCGGTGGTGACGCGACCGGCCGCAGCCGTTACATCTACTGCACAATCGCGTTTCGGCCGTGGTGAGCCGCTACCGTGCGATCATGACGACCAAGCAGGAGACCGCCGCCGCGGTGCTGGCCGCGAAGGCCCGGCTGGGCCTGACCTGGCAGCACCTCGCCGACACGCTGAACGCGCCGCTGGCCTGGGCCACGGCCGCGCTGCTGGGCCAGCACCCGATGAGCCCGGAGCAGGCCGAGACCGCCGCCCGCGTGCTGGAGCTCGGGCCGGACGAGGTCGCCGGGCTCGTCGCCCAGCCCACCCGGGGCGCGCTGGACCAGCCGGTGCCCACCGATCCCACCATCTACCGGTTCTACGAGGTGCTCCAGGTCTACGGGCCGACCATCAAGGAGCTGATCCACGAGAAGTTCGGCGACGGCATCATGAGCGCCATCAACTTCAAGATCGACGTGGACCGCCGGGAGGACCCGGGCGGCGAGCGCGTGGTCGTCACCCTGGACGGCAAGTTCCTCAAGTACCAGTGGGGCTGACACCGCCGGCCGGCCGCGCCGCCCGGGTGTCGGGTGGCGTGGCCGGCGCGTCTGCGGTGATATGTCGGGATGAGCAAGAAACTCGACCGCGAGCTGTACGAGACGGAGCTGCTGCGGCTGCAGGGTGAACTGGTCAAGCTCCAGGAGTGGGTGCGCGAGGAGAAGGCGCGCGTGGCCGTGGTGTTCGAGGGTCGGGACGCCGCCGGCAAGGGCGGCGCCATCAAGCGGGTCACCGAGTTCCTCAATCCCCGCGTCGCCCGCATCGCCGCCTTGCCCGCGCCGACCGAGCGTGAGCGGTCGCAGTGGTATTTCCAGCGCTACGTCGCCCATCTGCCGGCGGCCGGCGAGATCGTGCTGTTCGACCGCTCCTGGTACAACCGGGCCGGCGTCGAGCGGGTGATGGGCTTCTGCACGCCTGAGGAGCACCGGCGTTTCCTGCGCCAGGCCCCGATCTTCGAGCGGCTGCTGGTCGAGGACGGCCTGCTGCTGCGCAAGTACTGGTTCTCCGTGTCGGACAAGCAGCAGGAGAAGCGCTTCCACGACCGGCTGGACGACCCCATGCGGCGCTGGAAGCTCTCGCCGATGGACGCCGAGTCGATCACCCGCTGGGAGGACTACTCCCGGGCCAAGGACGAGATGTTCGCCCGCACCGACATCCCCGAGGCGCCGTGGCTGGTGGTCGAGAGCGACGACAAGCGCCGGGCCCGGATCAACATGATCGCCCACCTGCTGTCCTCGATCCCGTACCACGACATCAAGCGGTCCAAGATGCGCCTGCCGGATCGGCCCCCGTCAACCGGCTACCAGCGGCCGCCCAGGGACAGCCAGACCTTCGTCCCCGATCACGCCGCCTCGCTGGCCTGAACCACCCTTCGCCCGACCAGCGCCGTGTACCCGCAGAGCACTGCCAGCCCCAGCCACCACGGCAGCGGGAAGTACCCCGCCGCCGGCGCGTAGTGGGCCGTCACCTGCGGATACTCCGTGCTTGTCTGCTGCACCGCGAACGCCGCCGCCGGCGTCAGCCGCAGCAGCCACTCGGCCGCCGAGTCGGACAGTAACGGCAACACCGTTACCCCGTACGGCACCGCGACCAGCGCCAGCCCGACCACCGTCGCCGCCCATCCCCGGCGCAACCACACCCCAAGCCCGAAGGCGAAGACAGCGCACAGCCCCACCACCGTCGCCAGCCCGACCACGACTCCCGCCCCCGTCAGCACCGACACCGACTGCACCGCGATGCCGTTGCCCCGCAGGATCGCCAGGCCAACCGGCACGACGATGCCGGCGGACAGGAGGGTCGTGAGGAAGGCGGCCAGCCCGATCACCGCCGCCCGCGCCGCTCGAGCATCGGCAGTCGCGGCTCTGTCTCTCGCGGTTTTCGCACCGTAAGCGGCGGCGGTGATGAGCACGATGATCAGCGCGATCAGGAGGCCGGGGAGGAGCGACCGGGGGCCGAAGGCGGGGTCCTCGGGCAGGGGGCCGATGTCGCCGGTGCCGCTGACGGTGGTGACGCCGTCCTTCTCCACCGAGCCGGAGGGGTTGCTGTGCTTCTCCCAGTCGGTGTGGTTCATCTCGCCGACGGCCTCGCTGCGCCAGGCCCTGGAGCCGCCGGTGACGGCGAGATGGTCGAAGACGCCGACGGCCTGGGAGAAGCGGAACTGGTCGACCGGGCCGTCCACGGTGAGATCGCCGGGAGAGGTGGCGAACAGGCCGACCTGGGCGGTGTCGGGCAGGCCGGCGAGGGTGGCGGTCCCGACGGTGTGCCACTGCTGGCCGTCGACGGAATCGAAGGCGGTGATGGTGTCGCCGGAGCGGGTCAGCCGCAGCCACCGCGGCGAACTGCCGGCGCTGCCGGCGACGTCGTACCGGTAGTCGTGCTGGAAGTGCACGCCGTGGCTGCCGGTCATCGAAAGCGCGGCGTAGGCGGAGCCCTGCCGCACACCGTCCTTGACGATGACGCCGGCCTTGGCCCACGGCACGAGCCCGGGCACGATCTGGTCGTGGTCGGGCGGCGGATAGGTGATGGTCCCGGTCATCGAGGCCAGCCGCACGGTGACGCTGCCCTGGCGGCCGAGATCCCGGTGCACGAACCAGAACCGGTCGCTGACGACGGAGCCGTCGGCGGCGACGGGGGCGGCCGGGCAGGTTCCTTCGCAGGACGCGCGGGTGGCGACGGCGTACAGCAGGCCCAGGCCGATGATCGCGAGCGCGGCGGCGGCCAGGGCGACAAGGCGGCCGGGACGGCGGAACGCGGACCACTCCCGCCGGAGGAGTTCGGTGGTCGACATGGCCCCGGTTCTACGGATCGGCGCATAGCAGGGCCCGAACCGGCGTTGTCATCCCGGTGTTAGGCCGGCCGAGGCATGCTGGTGGCGTGATCAGGCTGCGCAGCGGGACCGTGGGAGTCCGGTTCACCCTCCTGTACGCCGTGGTGTTCCTGTTGTCCGGCGTCGGTTTGCTGGTGCTGACCTTCCTGCTGTCCCGGGGCGGCATGACGACCATGGCCCCGGAATCCCCGACACGGCCCGATCTCGACGCCGCTTTCCAGCACATTCGGGCCCTGCAAGCGGAATTGGACGACGTGCACACGCAGCAGACCCGGCAGCTGCTGGCCGGCTCGCTGCTGGCGCTGGCCGTGATGGCGGTCGTCTCCGTGCTGCTCGGGCGGGCGCTGGCGCAGCGGGTGCTGCGGCCGCTGCGGCTGATCACCACGGCGACGCGGCGGATCTCCGCCGACAGCCTGGACCGGCGGCTGGCGGTGGCCGGCCCGGCCGACGAGGTGAAGGACCTGGCCGACACCATCGACGAACTGCTCGAACGGCTGGAGGCGTCGTTCGCGGCGCAGCGCCGTTTCGTCGCCAACGCCTCCCACGAGCTGCGCACGCCGCTCGCCACGATGCGGGCGTCGCTGGACGTCGCCGCGGCCAAGCCCGACCCCGCCGCCTCCACGCTCGCGTTGGCCGAACGGCTGCGTCCGCAACTGAACCGGATCGACCACTTGCTCGACGGTTTCCTGATGCTGGCCCGGGCCCAGCACGGCGCCATGGCCGACGCCGATCCCGTCGACCTGGGCGATCTCGTCGACGCCGCCCTGCGGGAACGCGCCGCCGACGCCGAGCGGAAGGGCCTCGCCGTGGACGTGGACGTGCCGGCCGCGACGGTCACCAGGGGCAGCCCGGCGCTGCTGGCCCGGCTGGTCGGCAATCTCGTCGACAACGCCGTGGCGCACAACGAGAACGGCGGCTGGATCAAGATCACCGGCTCGGCCGGGGAGGCCGAGGCGGTGCTGGCCGTGGAAACCGGCGGCCCGGTACTGGACCAGCGTCAGGTCGAGCGGCTGACCCAGCCGTTCGAACGCCTCGGCGGCGAGCGCACCGGCTCGGCCGGGCTCGGACTGTCCATCGTGGCCGCCATCGCGCTGGCCCACGGCGGCCGGCTCGCCCTGGTCGCCCGCACCGAAGGCGGCCTTCGTGCCACGGTCACGCTGCCGGGGGCGGCGGCATGAGGATCCTCGTCGTCGAGGACGACCATGCCCTGGCCGAGGTCGTCGCCGAGGGCCTGCGCGATCAGGGGATGGCCGTGGACCTCGCGCACGACGGCCTGGAGGCGGCGGCGAAACTGGAGTTGGCAACGCACGACGTGGTGGTGCTGGACCGGGATCTGCCGGGCCTGCACGGCGACACGCTGTGCCAGATGATCACCGAGCGAGCCGTGCGGCCGATGGTCCTGATGTTGACCGCCGCCGGGGCGCCGGGCGATCGGGTGAGCGGGCTGACCTTGGGGGCCGACGACTATCTGGCCAAGCCCTTCCATTTCCCGGAGCTGATCCTGCGCATCCGAGCGTTGGCCCGCCGCCGGCCGGACGCGCGGCCCCGGACGGTGCGGGTGGCCGGCATCGAGCTGGACCCGGTGCGCCGCACGGCGGTGCGCGACGGGCGGCAGCTAGCGCTGTCGGTGAAGGAGTTCGCGGTGCTGGAGGCCCTGTTGCGGGCCAGCCCGGGCTTTCTCAGCACGGAGACCCTGCTGGAGCGGGTCTGGGACGAGAACGCGGACCCCTTCACCAACACGGTCACGGTGACGGTGGGCCGGCTGCGGCGCAAGCTCGGCAGCCCGCCCATCATCACCACGACCCCGGGGATCGGCTACCGCATCACCTAAAATTGGTCGACGACCAATTTCACAGGGCAAATGAACACCTCGGCCTCACTGACGCACCCGCCCCGGCCGCAGCGTGACCACGGCGTCGCGGATCTCCGACCGCACCGAGGAGTCGCGGGTCTCGGTCGCCCAGGCGACGTAGCCGTCGGGACGGATCAGCGCCGCCGTGACCCCGGCCCACTCGGGACGTTCCTGAGGGGCAAGCGAATACGCCGCCACCCCGTGTGCGGCGAAGGCGGCCTTCGCTTCGTCGTCGTCGACCGCGATCTCGGGCAACGCGACGAGCGCCGGCCGCGCGTCGTGCAGGGCATCGAACAACGTGGTGCCGATCAGGGGAAGGTCCTGGGCCCGCGAGCCGGCCAGCGGGTGCCCGGGCAGGTCGTACTTGACGGAGAAGCCGGCCAGGCGTTCGGCGAGCGCCTTGGAGAACGCGGGAACGGTGACGATGAAGTGCGACAACAGCTCGCGCAGCGCGAGGACGTCGTCGTCACGGTAGTTGAACAGCACGGACTGGCCCCGCGTCGCGACCAGCAGGTCCACGCCGACCGGCCGCCGCTCGGCGTGGTACTGGTCGAGATACGAGTCGGGGGCCAGGCCCTCGATCACGTCGGCGATCCGCCACGCGAGGTTGGCCGCGTCCTGGATGCCCACGTTCATGCCGACGCCGCCGGCCGGCAGGTGGATGTGGGCCGCGTCGCCGGCCAGGAAGATCCGCCCGACCCGGTACGACGAGACGAGCCGGGCCGCGTCCCCGTAGCGGGACAGCCAGAGCGGGTCGCGAATCCCGAAGTCCTCGCCCGTGATGTCGGCGACCGCCGTGCGCAACTGCTCGAGCGTCAGCTTGTTGTCCTCGGGCAGGGTGGTCGAGTTGCCGACGAACCGGTACAGGCCGTCCTTCGGCAGCGGCACCAGCAGCACGTTGCCGCGCTCGTTGGCCACGCTGAGTGGCAGCCGGTCGGGCGGGTTGTCGAGGGCGACATCCCCCAGATAGCCCCACCTGGCCGGACTCGTGCCCTCGAAGTCGACACCGATCGTCTTGCGCACGAAGCTGTGGGCCCCGTCGGCCCCGATCAGGTAGGTGGACTCGATGTCGTACGTCGAGTCCCCCGAACGCACCGTCGTGACGACGACGTCGCCCTTGTCCGCCACCGCGATCACCTCCTGCCCACGGCGGATGTCCGCCCCCAGCGCGCGGGCCGTGCGCTCCAAGAGGATCTCGGTGTCCTCCTGGGCGTACAGCAGGGTGAACGGGTAGGGCGTGTCGAGCACGCTGAAGTCCATACGGTCCTTCAGGTTCCCGAAGTGGCCGTTCGGAATCTTGACGCCCGCGTCGATCGCCTCCCGCGCGATGCCGCGCTGCCCGAACACCTCCAGCGTGCGCGGATGGACGGTGAGCGCCTTCGAGTACGGCGTCGGCCGGTCCAGCCGTTCGATCGCCACCACCTCGACCCCCCGGCGCGCCAGCTCCGCAGCCGCCCACAGGCCCACCGGCCCCGCTCCGACAATCGTGACGTCGACCATGCCGACCACCCTCCAGATTTGGTCACTGAACAAGTCCGATTCCTGTGTAGCAGCGAACGCGAGGCCGGGTCAAGAACCAGCGAGGAGGACTCGATCACGCCGTCGAGCGCCCCTTCGACCGAGACCTGAACGGATCGGTACAGGTCGTAGCCCTCGCAGCGCTAGCCCCAAGGCCGTGTAGTTAGGCGGTTGTGGTGATTGTCAAGGGTCTGCCGGGGTCAGGATGTCGATGCCCACGGTGGCCTTGTAGCTGGTCCGGTCGATGTTCGGTCCTCTGGCCTGGTATTTGGAGATGGCCCGTTTGACGATGCGTGGGCAGAC